>CADEFJ010000122.1 GCA_902826575.1 uncultured Pseudomonadota bacterium
TCGTCGTGGATACTCGCGATCTGCTTTTAGGCGGCCCAGAAGTCGAACTAAATACACCTACGACCCCAAGGGCAACCTGACCAGTGATGGCAGCCGCAGCTTCGGCTATGACGTGGAGAACCGCCTCACGAGCGTGTCCGGCAGCGCGAGTCTCGCCCTGACCTACGATCCGCTCGGCCGGCTACGCCAGAGCACGTCGGGCAGCCAGGTCACGCAGTTCCTTTATGACGGGGACCGGCTGATCGCCGAGTACAACGGCAGCAGCGCCACGGTGCTGCGCCGCTATGCGCACGGCGCGGGGGTCGATGAGCCGATCACCTGGTACGAGGGCGCCAGCCTCACCGCCGACCGGCGCACGCTGCACGCCGATGAGCGCGGTTCGATCCTCGCCACCAGCAACGCCAGTGGCGTCGCTACGCCTTACACCTACGGCCCCTATGGCGAGCCGGCCAGCTGGAGTGGTCCGCGCTTTCGCTACACGGGACAAGCCGCCCTGCCCGAAGTGCAGCTCTATCACTACAAGGCCCGCGTCTATGATCCCGTCCTCGGGCGGTTCCTGCAGACCGATCCCATTGGGTACCGGGATGACCTCAACCTCTATGCCTATGTAAAGAACGATCCGCTTAACAGTGTTGATCCAGCCGGAACGGAGAGCGCGGAAATAACACTTTGGTCAACGTGTTTGATGGCCGGTGGTTCAGGTTGTGGCCCAGTTCCGCATGAGAACTCCGCAGCAGCTTTCTCTGCGGCTGTTCCGGGAGTAGCTGCAATCGAGGAGTACGAGCAAGGAAACTACGTCCTCGCGGCCACCTACGGATTTTTAGATTTCGGGACGGGTGGCAAAGGCAAGACGATCGGCTCCCTAGGCTCGGCACTAGGTAGAAATCTGGCCTCCGCCGGGCGCGGCGCGATTAAGGGGCTAGAACATGCTCATCACCTTGTTGCCAAGGGTGCAAAAAATGAATTCGCAGTCGCTGCACGAGATATCCTTGAAAAGGCGAAAATTGGAATCGATGACGCGATCAATGGGGTCGCACTACCCAAGGGGTTTCACGCAGGGATGCATACCATCTCTAACTATAGAGAAGTTGCGGGTCGCCTTACTGAAGCGTACAGAGTTGGAGGCGGGGACGGAGTACGTGCCGAACTGCAGAAGCTCTCCTCAGAGGCGCGAGAAGCGGCTAGGAAGGCGGCATGCGCTCCCCCAACAGGTTCACGAATCACGAGATGCTGAGCCCGGTGGACCCAACGCGACCTGATTTTTGGTACCTGACCTTTTATGGGGAGCAGTATCGAAAAGTCTTCGAGCCCATGCGTGCGCAACGCAGTCTTCGGGACGAACTACTCTTGGGAGTTCCGGTTGCCAGAAACTGGACACCACCGAAGTATGAGCTTTCAGAGCGGGGCTCGTGGCCTGATTGGATGGCCTTCTGGGTGCCGCTACTTTCGGACAAGGCTGTGTCCGCATTGCATGATTTGATTGCACCTCATTGTCAGTTCCTACCTTGGATAAAAGAGGAGGCTCACGCATATACTCTCCTGAATATTACGACTGAAATTCCCAGACAGAACTGGTCATGTCAAAAGTCGTCTATTTGCGGCGATACGTACATCGCTGCCGATGTAATTGAGCTTCATGGTGTGGCAGTTCCGGACTTGTTTCGGCTCGAGGGATATCGAGGAAAGTTCTTTGTATCTGACGCGCTCGCCAGGAGATCTTTTGAACTCAGTTTCAAGGGGGCTGCATTCATTGATCCGGCTATCCCGGCAATGAACTTGGCGTTTATTCCGATGCGGTTCGGTCGGAAGGGCACTGGATTTATCCGCCGGAAAGATGATTTGGGGGCTTCTGCTCACGCGGCGGGGCGAACGTGATGGCGGCCCTGCTTGGTGGGTTGTGTGCGTTATCACCGCTGCAGCAACGCAATACCTATGACGCAGTCAGAAAAATGTCTGCCGACGATATTGTGAAGTCACTTCGGCCCGGAGCCGAGAATCCGTTGAAGGTCGGTGCGGATGGACGAATCTTTGATGGCAATACGAGAATACTGGTTCTCGAGGAACGGGGTTTTGACATCAATTCGCTTCCAAGAGTGCCCTATCCGTGAGCGCTGGAACTTGGCACCAGGAGACGATGCGTGTGCTCGCGATGGAAGATTTGGGTAGGCAAAAATGGGTTGCATCGCTTCTATATGAGCTCACAACACTAGCCCGCGATACGTACACCGTGGGCGGAGATGGTCTAGACGATCCGGACCGAATGCGCCGATTCAATGAGTTGATTCGCCGAACTACAAGCCAATTGCACGATGACATGCATGGTCGAGTTGCACGGCCCTATGAAACTTTTTTGAAGATGGTGGGCGAGGAAGTTGGTTCGCTGGGAGTAAGCGCTGACAAATTGGGGGACAGACTTCGATAATGCGACTCCCCTGTTGCCGCAAGGGGAGTCGTCAGTCTTCCGACAAAGCCAGGCCAGCTTGGCCATGTCTTCCGGAACGCTCCCGGTCATCTGGCCGACACCCCGGCCAATCGGAAACTGCTAACCGACCTAGCAGGCAACCCAGCCTACCGAATTGGCACCGACCGATTTGGAAATGTTTGGTCCGCGGCGACTAGACCTGATGGCACCCAGGTCTGGGTGTCCACTCGCAATGGTGTCATTCAGAACGGTGGCCTTAATCAAGTCCCGCAGGCGTTCCCAAGTATCGTGGGGCTATAACCATGAAGAATCTTTCGGAGCACGAAGCGTACGCGGCCATGTTCGCGTTTCTGGAACACCGATACCGGCTCACTGGGTCAGACGAGCTAGGGGCGTTGCTCGGTAGCATGTCTTTGCTGCCGGGTGGGAATACTGCAGATCCCGCCATTTGGGAGGATTGGCTCAACGCGATCAGGAAGGCTGAATCCCATAGTGTCAAGGTGGAGATGGAGCTGAAGTAGGCCGGTTCCATGCGTCGATGGGAGTGTCTGAAATCTTGTGTGAGAGCCGGTTGCATTGATCAATCGTTAAAGGCGAACCGCTCGCCGAACTGGATAGCCCGTTCGGCCTTGGTAGCTTGCCACGCGATTTGCGGGCGTTTCCAGCTTTCGGTGATGGGTCGAGGCGCCAGCCAGATCAACTTAGTGGCCGCCAGATTGGAATGACCCCGTTTCCCCTAGCATCGCCCTAAGCTCGTTCTGCTCGTCTTTCGAATTCCATCGGACTTGCATTGGAATTTACCACGGTCTCGTGGACACCTCGCCGTTGGAGCTAGAGGAGTTCACGATGGTTGCGAGGGTATCCGGTACGCACCGGAGTTCAAGCGGCAGATGGTCGGGCTTGTGCGGTCTGGGCGTAACCCGGCCGCACTGTCCAGACGAGCCGGTCGAGGATGGTATCGGCGAGGGTGTGATCACCGAGATAGGCATCATTCAGGTCGACGCTGATCCAGCTGATGAGTGGTGAGGGCTTGCGGGCCCGTTGGCGAGCGAATCGACAGGGCACCCGCCGGCCGGCGATCAGGCGGTTCGGACTAAGCCGACTCGCCCTCGCCGCCGGCATCGCTGACCGGTATCGCCGGCTCGATCCAGCCGAGGAGGCGTGCGCGCTCCTCGGCGCGCAGATAACTCTCGCGCGAGGTGTTCGCAATCGAGCAGAAGAGATCGGCGGTGCGCTCGGCGTCATAGCGCGCCGAGTGCGCCGAGCTCGCATCCCAGTCGATGTTGGCGACGACCGTCGCCTTCGCAAGCACCGTCTGGCCGAGCGCGACGCCCGCGAGGGTGGCGGTGTCGAAGCACGAGAACGGGTGGAACGGGTTGCGCTTGATGTCCGTGCGCGCCACGGCCGCGTTCAGGAAGCCGAGATCGAACGCCGCGTTGTGGCCCACCAGCACGGCGCGCCGGCAGTCCGCTGCGCGCACGGCGGTGCGAACCTCGCGAAATACCCTCTGCAGTGCGTCGCGCTCCGGGATGGCCGGCCGCAGCGGGTGATGCGGATCGATGCCCGTGATGGCGAGCGCCGCGGGCTCGATGTTGGATCCCGCGAAGGGCTGCACGTGGAAGCTGTGGCTCTCGCCGCGGCGCAGGTTGCCGTCGGCGTCGAGCTCGATCATCACCGCGGCGATCTCGAGCAGCGCATCGGTCGCGGAGTTGAATCCGCCCGTCTCGACGTCGATCACCACCGGCAGGAAACCGCGGAAGCGGTGCGCCATCAGTATCCGGCTCATTGGCCGCTCTCCGCCGCGAGCTGCCAGCGCAGCGACTCGCCGGCGAACCAGGGCACGATCGTGTCGGCTCCGAAGGGGTAGTCCGCCGGCACCGTCCAGGGCGTCTTCACCAGCGCGATCGCGTCCCGGTTCCTCGGCAGGCCGTACCAGTCGGGGCCGAAGTGCGAGGCAAAGGCCTCGAGTTTCGGCAATGCGCCCGCGGCCTCGAAGGCCTCGGCATAGAGTTCGATGCCGGCATGCGCCGAATAGATGCCGGCGCAGCCGCAGGCGGTCTCCTTCGTGTGGCGCGCGTGCGGTGCGCTGTCGGTGCCGAGGAAGTAGCGCGGATTGCCGCTGGTCGCGGCCTCGATCAGTGCGCGCCGGTCGATCTCCGTCTTGAGGATCGGCAGGCAGTACAGGTGCGGGCGTATGCCGCCGGCCAGCAGCGCATTGCGTGTCAGCAGCAGGTGCTGCGGAGTGATCGTGGCGGCCACGCCATCCCGCGCCGCGCGCACGAACTCGCTCGCCGCCCGCGTCGTGATGTGCTCGAACACGACCCTGAGCCGCGGGATGCGATCGACGAGCGGCGCGAGCACCGTGTCGATGAAGCGTGCCTCGCGATCGAAAATGTCGACTTCCGCGTCGGTGACCTCGCCATGCACCTGCAGCGGCAGGCCGAGATCGGCCATGCGCGCGAGCGTGTCGTCGAGCTTGCGAAGGTCGGTCACGCCGGCATCGGAGTGGGTGGTCGCGCCGGCCGGATAGAGCTTGCAGCCGTGCACGATGCCGCTCGCCTTCGCCCGCTCGATCTCGGCGGCGCTCGTGCGGTCGGTCAGGTAGAGCGTCATCAGGGGTTCGAATCGCGCGCCGGTGGGCAGCGCCGCGAGGATGCGCGCGCGGTAGGCCGCGGCCTGGTCAGTCGTCGTCACCGGCGGCTTCAGGTTCGGCATCACGATGGCGCGGGCAAAGCGCGCGGCCGTGTGGGGCAGCACCGCCGCGAGTGCCGCGCTGTCGCGCAGGTGCAGATGCCAGTCGTCGGGGCGCGTGAGGGTGAGGCGGGTCATTTCGTGGCCCTCACCGATGCCAGGATGTCGGTGCCGAGCAGCAGTTCGAGCGCGTAACGAACGCCGAAGCCGGTGATGTCGCTGGGCACGTGGGCGAGTCCTCCCTTGCGAACGGCGGCCGACAGGTCGAAATGCGCCCACGGGGTACCTTCGGGCACGAAGCGTGACAGCAGGCGGGCGCCGTGGATGTGATCGCCCTTCGATTCCAGCGAACATTGCGCGAGGTCGGCCACCGTGCTCTCGAGGTCCGAATCGTAATCGGCGTCCATCGGGAAATTCCATACACGCTCGCCGCTCTGCGCACCCGCCGCGGTGAACTGTGGCAGCAGCGCGGGCGCGTTGGTGAACAGTCCGCTCATCCTCTCGGTGAGCGCGTACTCGCACACGCCGGTCAGCGTCGCGAAGTCGAGCATCAGGCGCGGGCGTGCCCGCGCGGCAAGCGCCAGCGTATCCGCAAGCACCAGGCGCCCCTCGGCGTCGGTATGCACGACCTGGATCGTGACGCCATTCATCGCGCGCAGCACGTCCTGCGGGCAGTAGGCCGCAGGGCCGATGCGGTTCTCGGTGATCGCAAGCCAGGCATCGGCGGCAACCGGCGCGCGCAGTTCGGCGAGCGCGAGCAGCGTCGCGAGCGCCACCGCGCTGCCGGACATGTCCGTGTGCATGTCGAACATGCCGCGATGGGGCTTCAGGTTGTTGCCGCCGGTGTCGAATAGCACGCCCTTGCCGACGAGCGCCACATCGGGGGCCCGGGCGCGCGGCTTCGC
>CADEFJ010000123.1 GCA_902826575.1 uncultured Pseudomonadota bacterium
ACCGGTACCACGCCATCGCGAGCACCAGCGCGGGCCGGCGCAGCAGCGCGCCGCCCGGGAAATCGCGGTGCTGGATGCGCGCAAACACGTCGAAGCGCTCGGCGGTGCCGGCCACCGCCTCGGCGAGCAGCTTGCCCGCGATGCCGGTCAACACGATGCCGTGGCCGGAAAAGCCCTGCAGGTAGTACACGTTCGGCGCGATCCGGCCGAAGTCGGGCGCGCGGTTCAGCGAGATGTCGACGTAGCCGCCCCAGCTGTAGGCGATGCGCGTGTCCGCAAGTTGCGGGAACACATGCAGCATGCGCTGGCGCGTGGCATGGCGCGTATTGAACGGATCGAGCCCGGAATAGCTCACGCGGCCGCCGAACAGCAGGCGGTGGTCGCGCGAGAGGCGGAAGTAGTCGAGGACCCAGTTGATGTCGGTGACGGCCGCGTCGTTCGTGATCAGCGCGCGCGCACGTTCGGCGCCGAGCGGTTCGGTGGCGACGATGTACGTGCCGACCGGCATGATGTGCCGCGCGATCTCCGGGGCGGTATCGCCGAGCCAGGCGTTGCCGCACAGCGCAAGGTGGCGGCAGCGCACCCGTCCCTGCGCCGTGCGCACGGTCACGACCTCGCCCGCATCGTAGCCGAGCGCGCGGCTGCCTTCGTGGATCCGCACGCCGGCGCGGCTCGCCGCGGCCGCGAGTCCGAGCGTGTAGTTGAGCGGGTGCAGGTGCGCGCTGTTGGAATCGTAAGTGCCGGCAAGGTAGCGCTCGCTCGCCACCAGTGCACGCACCTCCTCGCGCGGCACGAAACGCAGGCTGCGGTAGTCGTAACGCGCATGGATCAGGTCGACCCACTTGCGCAACTCCTCGACCTGGCGCGGCTTGACGGCGACATGCATCTGGCCGGGCACGTAGTCACAGTCGATAGCGTGGCGCGCGATCAGCTCGCGCATCAGGTCGAGGCCCTCGACTGTCATGTCCCAGATGCGGCGCGCGTCCTCGCGCCCGACCAGCGCTTCGGTCTTCTCCTCGCCCGCCGCCAGGCCGAACAAGGCTTGCGCACCACTGCGGCCGGACGCGCCCCAGCCGATATGGGCCGCTTCGAGCAGCACCACGCGATAGCCCCGCTCGGCGAGGTGCAGCGCGGTCGAGCAGCCGGCAATGCCGCCGCCGACCACGCACACGTCGCACTCGACGTCGCCCGCGAGCGGCGCGTGCGACGGCGCCGCGTGTCGCGACGCCGTGTAGTAGCTCTCGACGTAGTCGGTGGCGCCCATCGCTTTCTACAACGGTCCCAGGTACCACGCGCATTCGAGCGGCGTGACGTAGGAACTGAAATCCGCGAGCTCGGCGCGCTTGACGGTGGAGAAGAGCCGCTGGAAGCGCTCGCCGAGGTACTCGCGCGCGAATGCGCTGCCGGCGAAGCGCTCGATGGCGGTCGCCCAGTGCGTCGGCAGGGGCTCGCCGGCCGGTTGCGCATACGCATTGCCGCGCAGCGGCGGCGGCGGTTCAACTCGCGCGGTGAGTCCGTGGTGGATCCCGGCCAGCATCCACGCGAGGACGAGGCAGGGGTTCGCGTCGGCACCGGCCTGGCGGTACTCGATGCGGCGGTTGGCGGAATCGCTGACCGGGATACGCACGGCCGAGCCGCGGTTGTTGATCGACCAGCTCGGGGTGAGCGGCACGTAGGCCTCGCTCCTGAAGCGCCGGTAGGAATTCGGGCCCGGCGCACAGATCGCCATGCCGTCCGCCATCGAGTCGAGCAGGCCGCCGACCGCGTGGCGCAGAGGCACATGCGTGGCCGGATCGTCGCACGTGAAGACGTTGCGCCCGTCGCCATCGAGCAGGCTCAGGTGGATGTGCAGGCCGCTGCCGGCCATGTCGCGATAGGGCTTCGGCAGGAACGTTGCGTCGAGTCCCTGCGCGCGCGCCACGCTCTTGACGATGCGCTTGAAGCGCAGCGCCTGGTCGCAGGCGGCGAGGGCGTCGCTCTGGTGCTGCAGGTTCACCTCGTACTGGCCCGGGCCGTATTCCGGCAGCGCGCTCGTCGCCGGCACGCCCTGCGCGTGGCAATCGCGTGAGATCTGCGCGAGCACTGCGGAGTACTCGTTGAGATCGGCCATCGCGTTGATCTGGGTGCGGTACTCGCGCCGGCCGGTCAGCGGGCCGCGCGGCGGCTGCGGCAGGCCGCTGTCCACGCGCTCGAGGTCGACGAAGTAGAACTCGTACTCGATCGCGACGACGGGCGTGAGGCCGAGCGCGAGGGTTCGTTGCAGTACATCGGCGAGTACGTGCCGCGGATCACCGTAGAAGGCGCGGCCGTCCGGTTCGTGCATCGTCACCTGCACCTGGGCGGCGTGTGCGCCTTGCCACGGCACCGGCACGAGCGTCCCCGGGATCGGCCGGCACGGCCGGTCCGCATCGCCGTCGTCGAAACCGAGGCCCGTGGCCTCCACCGTGTGGCCGAGTACGTCGAGCGCGAACATCGAACCGGGCAGCAGCATGCCGCTGCGATAGGCGGTTTCGATGCCGGCGAGATCGAGCCGCTTGCCGCGCTCGACGGTGTTGAGATCGTTCAGGAAGACGTCGAAGTGCCGCGTGTCCGGGTACGCTTCGAGAAAACGCTGCAGTTCCGGGCGCGTTTCGCGGGACATCGGGACCTCGTTTAGGATTTCGGACACCCTCCATGGGCAGCCGGACCCCAAGCTTATGCGCCAGTCCGCATGCGCAGCAAATCAGGCCGGGGCCGGACAGGGGGTGTAATTGTCCAATGATGCTTCGCACCATCCGGCCCCCCGGAAGGTGTGGTCTAATGGATGGCACGGGGCCGGGAAAGGCCTTGTGTTTAATATCCTAGACAATCTACACGGGTAGTTCGATGGCGAAGCGGCGTCCAGTGATCGGCATTCCGGCAGATCGGCGCATGCTCGGCGAGCACCCGTTCCACGCGGTCGGCGAGAAGTACATCCGCGCGGTCGTCGATGCGGCCGGTGCACTGCCTCTGCTGGTGCCGGCGCTGGGTGCGGACATCGACACCGACGAATTGCTGGCGAGCGTCGATGGAATCCTGTTCACCGGCTCGCCGTCGAACGTGGAGCCGCGGCATTACTCGGGGCCGGCAAGCGCACCCGGCACAGCGCATGATGCGGCGCGCGATGCGACCACGCTGCCGTTGATCCCGCTGGCGGTCGGGCAGGGCGTGCCCGTGCTCGGCCTGTGCCGCGGCTTCCAGGAAATGAACGTCGCGTTCGGCGGCACGCTCTGGCAGCGGGTGCAGGAGCAGGAGGGTTACATGGACCATCGCGAGGACAAGACTCAGCCGCTCGAGGTGCAGTATGCGCCGGCGCACGAGGTCGAACTCGTGGCGGGCGGCGTGCTCCGATCGCTGGCGGACAGCGACCGGATCCAGGTCAATTCGCTGCACTCGCAGGGCGTGCAGCAGCTCGCCCCCGGGCTTGCCATCGAGGCGCGCGCGCCGGACGGGCTCATCGAGGGCTTTCGCGTCGAGCGCGCGCCGCGCTTTGCGCTCGCGGTGCAATGGCATCCCGAGTGGCAGGTGATGGGCAATTCTTTTTCGCGTGCACTGTTCGCGGCATTCGGCGCCGCGAGCGCAGGGCGCGCCCAGCGCAGGCAACGGTGATTTATGGCGGGTGAGATCAAGCAGTTCTTTCGCGACCACGGTATTTCCGAGGTCGAGGCGATCATTCCGGACATGGCCGGGATCGCGCGCGGCAAGGTGATGCCGGCGGAGAAATTCGCGGAAGACGGTGGCATGCGCCTGCCGGAGAGCATCTTCCTGCAGACCGTGACAGGCGACTATCCGCTCGACCCGGAAACCGCGATGAGCCCGGCCGAGATCGACATCGTGCTGCGTGCCGACCCGAAGAGCGTGCGCCGCGTGCCGTGGGCCGCCGAGCCCACCGCGCAGGTGATCCACGACTGTTTCTACGCCGACGGCCGGCGCGTGACGATGGCGCCGCGCCATGTGCTGCGCCAGATCATCGAGCTGTATGCGGAGCGCGGCTGGGATGCCGTGGTGGCGCCGGAACTCGAGTTCTACCTGGTCGAGCCCAACGCCGACGCGGACTACCAGCTGAAGCCGCCGGTCGGCCGCTCGGGGCGCTCCGAGCCGGGCCGGCAGTCCTACAGCATCGCGGCGGTCAACGAGTTCGACCCGATGTTCGACGACATGTACCAGTTCTGCGAAGACCAGGACATCGAGATCGACACGCTGATCCACGAGGACGGCGCGGCGCAGATGGAGATCAACCTGCTGCACGGGAACGCGATGTCGCTCGCCGACCAGGTGTTCCTGTTCAAGCGCACCGCGCGCGAAGCTGCGCTGCGCCACAAGATGTACGCGACCTTCATGGCCAAGCCGATGGCGCGCGAGCCCGGCAGCGCCATGCACGTGCACCAGAGCATCATCGACCGCCGCACCGGCAACAACGTCTTCAGCGACGCCGAGGGTCGGCCCTCGCCGCTGTTCTTCTCGCACATCGCCGGTCTGCAGAAGTACCTGCCGGCGGCGATGTCACTGTTCGCGCCGAACGTCAATTCGTACAGGCGCATCACGCGGCACTACTCGGCCCCGATCAACAGCCAGTGGGGCTACGACAATCGCACGGCGGGCCTGCGCGTGCCGGTGTCCGGCCCGGCTGCACGTCGCGTCGAGAACCGCATCGCCGGCGCGGATGCCAACCCGTATCTTGCAATCGCCGCGTCGCTCGCCTGCGGCTACCTCGGCATGGTCGCGGGGCTGAAGCCCTCCGAGCCGATCTCCGGCAGCGCCTACGATCTGCCGTTCTCGCTGCCGCGGAACATCGAGGACTCGCTGCGACTGCTGCGCGACGCACGGCCGCTGATCGACATCCTCGGCGAGCGCTTCGTGATCGCCTACGCGGCGGTCAAAGAGAACGAGTACGAGACATTTCTGCAGGTGATCAGCTCCTGGGAGCGCGAGCACCTGCTGTTGAACGTATAAAGCCCGAGCTATGGACTACTTCAGACGCTTCCGCTGACTCCCGTTTGTGCGCTACGCTGCGCCGCGAGCCATCCACGGGGAGATACCGCTCCAATGAATATCCCGGTTCGCACTGTTTTGACGGCCGCTGCATTCGTGTTGGCCGTCGCCGCCTGCGGCAGGAAGGAATCAGCGGAGCAGGGGCAGCAGCCCGGTGCAGCTGCGCAAGAAGAGAAAGTCCTGCACGTCTTCAACTGGTCCGACTACATCGCCGAGGACACGGTCTCGAACTTCGAGAAGCAGTCCGGCATCAAGGTCACGTACGACGTCTTCGACTCGAACGACGTGCTGGAGACGCGGCTGCTGGCCGGTAACTCCGGCTTCGACGTGGTCGTGCCGTCGGCCTCGTTCCTCGAGCGCCAGATCAAGGCGGGCGTGTTCCAGAAGATCGACAAGAGTCAGATCCCGAACCTGAAGAACATGGACCCGGACATCATGAACCGGGTCGGCCTGCACGATCCGAACAACGAGTACTCGATCCCGTACCTGTGGGGCACGACCGGCATCGGCTACAACGAGGACAAGATCAAGAAGATCCTCGGCGATGCGCGGCCGGACAGCTGGAACTACATCTACGATCCGAAGCTCGTCGCCAAGTTCAAGGACTGCGGCCTGTCGCTGCTCGACGCGCCGGACGAGATCCTCAAGACCGTGCTCGCCTGGATGGGCCGCGATCCGAACAGCCAGAAGGAAGAGGACCTGAAGGCGGCGGAAGGCAAGCTGATGCCGATCCGCCCGTTCGTCCGCAAGATCCACTCCTCGCAGTACATCGACGATCTCGCGAACGGCGACCTGTGCATCGCGGTCGGCTGGAGCGGCGACATCCTGCAGGCGCGCGATCGCGCCGACGAAGCGGCGCAGGGCGTGAAGATCAAGTACGCGATTCCGAAGGAAGGCACGATCGTGTGGTTCGACATGCTGGCGATTCCTGCCGACGCCAAGCACCCGAAGAACGCGCACGCCTTCATCAACTACCTGATGGAGCCGCAGGTCGCGGCCAACAA
>CADEFJ010000124.1 GCA_902826575.1 uncultured Pseudomonadota bacterium
CAGTTCCGCGAGATCAAGGGCATCATGGAAGGCACGGCGAAGCCCGACTACTCGAAGGCTGTCGACCTGCTGACCCGCGCGGCGATCAAGGAAATGATCGTGCCCTCGCTGCTGCCGATCCTCGTGCCGGTCGTGGTCGCGTTCGGCATGAACTACCTGATGGGCCCCGGCGCCGGTATCCGCGCGCTCGGCGGCTTGCTGATCGGCACGATCGTCACGGGCCTGTTCGTCGCGATCTCGATGTGCACGGGCGGCGGCGCCTGGGACAATGCGAAGAAGTACATCGAGGAAGGCAACTTCGGTGGCAAGGGCTCCGACGCCCACAAGGCCGCGGTGACCGGCGACACGGTGGGCGATCCGTACAAGGACACCGCTGGCCCGGCGATCAACCCGCTGATCAAGATCATCAACATCGTCGCGCTCCTGCTCGTACCATTGCTCTGAGCACCCAGGGAGAATCCCATGTCCAGCAAGCACATCATCCTCGCGGCTGCACTCGGCAGCCTGTTCTCGCTCGGCACCGCCGTGGCGGGTGACGACAAGGCGGAAACCGAGAAGTGCCACGGCGTCGCCGAGGCCGGCAAGAACGATTGCCACACGGCGAGCCACGCCTGTGCGGGTCTTGCGACGACCGACAAGGACCCGGCCGAATGGGTCAGGGTGCCGAAGGGCAGCTGCGAGAAGATGGGCGGCAAGCTGGAAGCGCCGAAGCCGATCTGATCGCGGCCCGGCATACGTCCGCGCCGTACTCCGGCGTGCTGCCCTCGATACCTGCCCGCTGCGGCGTGGGCCTGCGCGCCGCCCATCACCGCGAGGTCCTTGCGACGGCGCCGGACGTCGGCTGGTTCGAAGCGCACAGCGAGAACTATTTCGCCGACGGCGGCGCGGCGCTCGATACGCTGTCGCGCGTGCGCGAGCGCTGGCCGGTGGCGCTGCACGGCGTAGGGCTCGGGCTCGGCTCGGCCGCCCCGCTCGATCGCGAGCACCTGCGCCGCCTCGCCCGGCTCGTGGCGCACATCGAGCCCTGGGCCGTGTCCGAGCACGTGTGCTGGGGCCACGCGGGCGGGCGGCACACGAACGACCTGCTGCCGATGCCGCGCACCGCGGAGTCGCTGCGCCATCTCGCCGCCCGGGTCGGTGAACTGCAGGACGCCCTTGGCAGGCAGGTGCTGCTCGAGAATGTGTCGAGCTACCTCGAGTTCACCGGTGCGCAGTTCACCGAGGCCGGCTATCTCGCCGCGCTCGTGGCCGAATCGGGCTGCGCCCTGCTGCTCGACGTGAACAACGTCTTCGTGAATGCGCGCAACCATGGTTTCGATGCCGAGGACTATTTCGACGAATTGCCGCTCGATGCCGTGCGCGAGATCCATCTTGCGGGCCACGAAACGACCCGGATCGCCGGCCGGGAGATTCGCATCGACACGCACGATCGCCCGGTGTGCGAGGACGTCTGGGCGCTCTACGCCAGTGCCCGGCGCCGGTTCGGCCCGGTGCCGACGCTGATCGAATGGGATGCGGCCCTGCCGCCGCTGGCAATCCTGGTCGCGGAGGCGCAGCGTGCCGATGCGATTGGATGAACTGCAGCGGCGCTTCGTCGCGAGCCTCTATGGCGAGCCGGCGGATATCGAGGGCGCGATACGCGCCGACGGCGGGATCAGCGTCGCGGATCGCCTCGCGATCTATCGCGGCAACCTGCACGCAACTTTCGCCAGGGCACTCGAGCTCGAGTATCCGGTGCTCGCAGCGCTCTGCGGCGCGGAGTTCTTCGCCGTGCTCGCACGCGAGTTCCAGCAGGCGCACCCTTCCGTCTCGGGCGACCTGCAGCAGGTCGGCGCGCCACTGCCGCAGTACCTGCGCCAGCGCTTCGCGGGCGGTGAACACGCCTACTTCGCGGATGTCGCCGCGCTCGAATGGGCGCGCGAGGAATCGGCACGGGCCGCGGCGGCGGCGGCACCCGACCTGCAGGCACTGGGCGCCGTCACCGCCGATGCGGCGCTCGCGCTGCGCCTGCCGCTGCAGCCGGGCGTGCGGCTCATCGCCTCGCGCTGGCCGGTGTACACGATCTGGCAGGCGCACCAGGGACCGGGAGAGGTGAGGTCCGTGGACCTCGGCGCGGGTGCCGAACAGGTGCTCGTGTGGCGCGCGCGCGGCGCACAGCAGCTCGAGTGCCTGCCGCCGGCGGAATTTCGCCTGCTCGAGGCCCTGCGGGGCGGCGCCAGCCTGGGAGAGGCATTCGACCTTGCGCTCGCGACCGACCCGGCCTTCGACATCGCGGCAGCGCTGCAGCGCTGCGCGACCCGCGGGATCCTGGCGGGCGTTCAGGCCGCCATCGGCAATGGCGAGGGCCGCGCGATCGCGTAGCCCTGGATGTAGTCGAAGCCCATGGTGCGCGCTGCCTCGAGCGCCGCGTCGTCTTCGACGGCTTCCGCGATGATGCGGAAATCGAGCGTGCGTGCGAGCTTGATCATCGCCCCGACCATCGCCTGGTTGACGAGATCGGTGCCGAAGTTCTTCATGAACGAGCCGTCGATCTTCACGAAATCGACCGGCAGCGTCTTCAGGTTCACGAACGATCCGGCACCCGCGCCGAAATCATCGAGTGCGAACTGGCAGCCCATGCTGTGCAGTACCTCGATGAAGCGACGCGCCTGTTCGAGATTCTCCGAAACAGCCGCCTCGCTGATCTCGAAGCACACGCGCGCCGGCGCAACCCCGGTGCGGTCGAAGCAGTCGACCACGAACTCGAGGAACTGCGAGTCGTTGAGCGTCTGGCCGGAAATATTGATCGCGACAGTGCGGCCGACCGGCGTCTGGATCGCGCCGCGGCCGAGGGCCGCAAGCGTGGTCTGCACCACCCAGCGATCGATCAGCGTCGTGAGCCGGTAGCGTTCCGCCGCGTGCATGAATGCGCCGGGAGCGACGTCATTGCCGGCGGTATCGCGCAGCCGCACCAGCACCTCGAGCGCCGGCCCACTGCCGTTGGTGCCGAGCGCCGGCACGATCGGCTGGTGGTAAAGCTGGAAACGGTTGTCCTTGAGCGCGCCTTGCAGCCGATGCAACCACTGCAGCTCGCCGCTCTGGCGCGCGAGGACCTCATCACGCGCGGAATAAACGGCAACCTGGCCCGATCCCTGCCGCTTGGCGACATAACAGGCCGAATCGGCAGCCGCCAACAGCTCTTCCATGGAGCCCGACTCGTGCGACAACTCGACGATGCCGACCGAAATGCCGATGTTGAACAGCTTGTCGCGCCACACGAAGCGGTGCTCGGCGATCGCGCGGCACACGTCTTCGGCAATCTGCCGCGCCTTCTCGAGTGGGCAGCCGAGCAGCAGCATGCCGAACTCGTCGCCACCGATGCGGGCCACGGTATCGGAGTCGCGCACAGCATCGCGCAGGATCTTCGCCACTTCGCGCAACAGGCTGTCGCCGGCCACGTGCCCGCTCGTGTCGTTCACGAGCTTGAAGCGGTCGAGGTCGAGGTAACACAGCACGTGTGTGCCCTCGCCGAGCCGCGCCGCCTCGATCGCCTCGTCGAGGCGCCGTTCGAACTCGCGCCGGTTGACGAGGCCCGTAAGCGCATCGTGCGTGGCCTGGTAGGACATCTGGCGCGTCATGCCGCGCTGTTCCGTGACATCGTGCAGCAGCACGACGGCACCGGTGACCTTGCCCTCGGCGTCGCGCAGGGGCGAGACGCGTGGCTCGATCGCGCGCTCCTCGCCGCTCGCTTTCGACACCAGCAGCGCCCGGCGCGGCGCGTGCACCGACGAGCCGCTGTCGATCGCGTGTCGCACCGGATCGGCGATCGCGCGGCGCTCGACTTCATCGACCAGCCCGACCACGTCCTCGAAATGCCGGCCCTGCGCTTCGACGCGCGTCACGCCGGCGAGCGCTTCGGCCGCCGCGTTCATGTATTCGATGCTGCCGTGCGTATCGGTGACGACGATGCCCTCGGCGAGCGACTCGAGGGCGCCGTCGCGCTCGCTGCGCGGTGCCGGCTCGCCGGCCTCCGCCGCCGCCGCAACCTCCGTCGCGATTTCCGGCACCCGCAGCGCCGGCACTGTTTGCGTCGGCACCACTTCGACGCCGGTGACGAGCACCGCGGGGCCACCGTCGTAGTCGATGATGGTGGTGGTGATCTCGAGGCGGCTCGCCATGCCCTGCAGTCCGATGATGTCGATTTCGTAGCGGTCGGCGGTCGACTCACCGGCGAGCTTGCGACGCAGGTTCTGCTCGACGAGTTCGGCGCTGTCGGCTGCGACGATATCGGCGAGTTTGCGTCCGATCAGCACCGTGCGATCGGCGCCGACGAGGTTCGCGAACTGGCGGTTGGCGTACAGGATCACGTCGCGATGGACCAGCACGACTTCATGGATCCGATCGCCGAGATCCGCGAACAACGCCGGGCTCAACCGGTCGTGGTCGCCATGGGCGGCGACGCGACCCAGCAGGTGATTGACTGCCGTACCGAGGGCGGCGAGCTCCGGCTGGTCGGTATCGAGTTCGATGCGGCCGGAGAGGCGCCCGCCGATCGCGATGCGCTGCACCTGCTGCGACAGCGCCATGACGGCCTGCAGCTCACGCCGCTGCAACAGGTAAAGCACGAGCAGCAGGATCGCTACCAGCCCCAAAAGTACGCTTACTAGCCCGACGATCGACATCAGGTTTCAGGCAATCCCGTGAATTATTGTTGTCCGCGCTCGATGCGCTCGTATCTGCTGCGGCCAGCATATAGGAGCGCGACTCGCGCGCGGCGCTGATTTCACGATAAGCGTGCGGCGCAACTTGGCATGGCCGCGGAAAACCCTTAACTTGGCGCGCCGCTGCCTGCGGCAGAATAAGTCCAATCCGGAGTGAGCGTGGTGACGCCAATGTCGACAGAGTCAGTCCTCGACCAGATGGTGATGCAACAGGTGCGCGCGTGGGACGTGCTGGACGATCGGGTGCTCGAGGTCATGCGCCGCATTCCGCGTGAGCGCTACGTGCCGCGCGGGTATCGCGAGGTCGCCTACGCCGACACCGCCATCCCGCTGGCCCACGGCCAGCACATGCTTGCACCGAAGGTCGTCGGCCGCATCCTGCAGGCCGTCCAGGCCGCTGCACTCGACGCAGTGCTCGAGATCGGCACCGGCTCGGGCTACCTGACAGCCTGTCTCGCCGCGAGCGCCCGCGTGGTGCATTCGATCGACATCCACGACGATATCGTCGCGGCGGCCCGCGAGCGCCTGGCGGCGAATGGCGTCGGCAACGCCGATGTACGTGCCGCCGATGCGTTCGAGGCGCAGATCGAACCGCGCTACAACGTCATCGTGCTGACCGGCTCACTGCCGCGTTACGACGAGCGCTTCCAGCAGGCGCTCGAGTCGGGCGGACGCCTGTTTGCGATCGTCGGCGATGGGCCGGTGATGTCCGCGCGTCTGGTGCGGCGCGTTTCGGCCAGCAGCTGGACCAGTGAGGATCTGTTCGAGACCTGGGTCGAGCCCCTGGTGCATGCGCCCCGGACTGCCCGGTTCGTCTTCTGACGTGCCCCTTGACCGAGGGGTGTGATATAGTGATATAGTACACTGTCGTTTGTTCACTATCTCTTTGAATTAAGGGAATTTTTATGTCGCGCTTGCCCCTCATGGGATTCGTGGTGCTGATGTTTTCCCAGGCCGCGCACGCCGAGGACCTGCTCGACGTGTACCAGCGGGCACTGACTGCCGACCCGTTGATCCGCGAGGCCGACGCCACCCGCCTCGCCGTCCGGGAGTCGAAGCCGCAGGCGATCTCTGCGCTGCTGTCGCAGATCAGC
>CADEFJ010000125.1 GCA_902826575.1 uncultured Pseudomonadota bacterium
CGCGGCCGATCGCCTGCGACAGCTTGTCCTCCGCGACCGCGATATCCATGCTGTGAGCGTCCTCGTCCATGACGATCGAGAGCACTTCGGCCGGCGACATCGCGTTAATGACGAACTGCGCGGGATTGTCGTTGTACGGGATGATGTCGACGCGCTCGCCGGCAATCTCGTTCGACACGGCCTGCACGCGCGAGCCGCGCATGCCGACGCAGGCGCCGACCGGATCGATGCGCGGATCGTTGCTGCGCACTGCGATCTTGGCGCGCACGCCACCATCGCGCGCGGCGCCGAGGATCTGGATCAGGCCCTGGCCGACTTCCGGCACCTCAAGCTTGAACAGCTCGATCAGGAATTCCGGCGCGGTGCGCGACAGGAACAGCTGCGGACCGCGCGGCTCGGAGCGCACGTCCTTGAGATAGGCCTTGATTCGATCCTGCGGCTTGACCTGCTCGCGCGGAATCATATCGCTGCGCGGCACGAAACCCTCGGCATTGCCGCCGAGGTCGATGAAGATGCCGTTGCGATCGACGCGCTTGACGACGCCCGAGAGCAGCGAATTGACGCGGTCCTTGTATTGCTCGATGACCTGGGCACGCTCGGCCTCGCGCACCTTCTGCACGATGACCTGCTTGGCCTGCTGGGCCGCGATGCGGCCGAACGCCACCGATTCCATCGGCTCCTCGACGTAACCGCCGACCTCAGCCTTCGGATCCATGTCGCGCGCATCGTCGAGGCGCAGCTCCCGGTCTGGCACTTCGAGTTCGGTGGAGTCATCGGCGAACACCTTCCAGCGGCGGAACGTGTCGTAATCGCCGCTCTTGCGATCGATCGAGACACGCACGTCCCACTCCTCGCCGTGCTTCTTGCGCGTGGCAGCCGCCAGCGCGGCCTCCAGCGCATCAAAGATGACTTCCTTGTCGACGCCCTTCTCGTTCGAGACGGCATCGACAACCATCAAGATTTCCTTGTTCATCCCGACTCCTCCAACGCGCCGTGCCGCTGCTATAGCGGCGCGAGGCGCGCGCGGTCAATTGCCGCGAAATTCATTGCCACAGTCTCGCCATCGACCTCGATCTCGATACCCGACTCGCCCACCGCCAGCAGCTGGCCGGTGTAGCGACGCCGGCCCTCGCGCGCCTCGGTGAGTTCCACCCGCACACGCTCGCCGCGAAAGCGCGCGAAATGCGCGGGCTTGCGCAATATGCGATCGAGGCCGGGCGATGACACCTCGAGCGTGAACGCACCCGGCATCGGGTCGTCCACATCGAGCAACGCCGACACCTCGCGGCTCACCCGCTCGCAGTCATCGACGCCCACGCCCGCGGGGCTGTCGAGGTAGATCCGCAGCAGCCCCGAGCCCCGGCCCGGATTCGCCTCGACATCCACGAGCTCGAAGCCGAGCTGCTCGATGAGCGGCTCGAGCAGCGCGATGAGTCGATCGCGAAGCGCTGTCGCAGTCATCGAACCTCCCTTGCCGCTTGCCCGCGCCGCACACCGCGGCGAAAAAAAATGGGCCCGAAGGCCCACCCAGACTTCATACAGGCCACGGCCATTCGCCGCACCCGGGACCCCGGCCAGGGATCCGTGAACAAAAAAAGCCCCTCTGGGGGCTTTCCAAATCAATAGCTTGGCACCCAAAGCTCCAGTGGAGCCTTCGAGGAGCCGACCGCCAGTCGCGCCGATCAAGCCCACCGAGGGCGCGGATTGTAGCTGCCTCAGCGCCCCGGGTAAACCCGTGCGAGCCGACTCCTGGCGCGGCCATACAGCAGGTACACGACCACGCCAATGGCGTTCCAGATGAAGAACCGGTTGCGCGTGGCGGCAGGCAGGCTGATGAAGAGATAGACGCAACCCACGATGGCGAGCGGCGCGACCACCCAAGGCCAGGGCATCGAGAACACGCGCGGCCGATCCGGCTCCCGCACGCGCAGCGCCAGCACGCACAGCGAGACGGCGACGAACGCACACAGGGTGCCGGCGTTCGCAAGCTCCGCAATCTCGGCCAGCGAAAACAAGCCTCCGATCAGCGCGGTGACGATCGCCGTCACCAGGATCATCGCGACCGGCGTACCGCTGCGCGCGCTGACCGTTCCGAGCCGCTGCGGCAACAGCCCATCGCGTGCCATCACGAAGAAGATGCGGCTCTGGCCGTACATGAAGGCGAGGATCACGGTCGGCAACGCGATCACCGCCGCCGCGGCAATCAGGTTTGCCGCGAGCGGATGCCCCAGCGAGCGCAGGATGTACGCCAGCGGCTCCGGACTCGGCGCGAAATCCGTGTAATAGGAAGCGCCGAGGGCCGCCGCCGCGACGACCATGTACAAGAGCGTGCAGACGATCATCGAACCGATGATGCCGCGCACCAGGTCGCGCTTGGGATCGATCGTTTCCTCCGCGGCGGTCGACACCGCATCGAACCCGTAGAAGGCGAAAAAAATGATCGCCGCCGCCGCCATCACGCCGCGCACTTCGGTGCCTTCGACATGCGCCTGGAACCCGTAGGGCATGAACGGCGTGAAATGCTGGCCGTCGAACGCCTTGGCGGCCAGCACGATGAACACCAGCAACGCGGAGATCTTGAGCACCACGAGCACACCGTTTACGGTGGCACTCTCACGCGTGCCGACCATCAGCAAGGCCGCCACCGCAAACAGGATCACGGCCGCGGGCAGATTGAACACACCACCGGCGTGGGGACCGGCCAGCAGCCAATAGGGCAAGTCGACGCCGATCGACTGCAGGAAACCCGTCGCATATCCCGACCAGCCGACCGCCACGGCGCTGCACACGACCGAGTATTCGAGGATCAGGCTCCAGCCGACGACCCACGCGATCAGCTCGCCGCCCACGGCATAGGTGTAGGTGTAGGCGCTGCCTGCCGCGGGCATCATCGTCGCCAGTTCCGCATAGGCGAGCGCCGCGCAGGCACACACGATGCCGGCAATCAGGAAGGCGATGATCACCGCCGGGCCCGCGCGCCCTGCTCCCACCCCGATCAGCGTATAGATACCGGTACCGACTATGGCGCCGACGCCGAGGCCCACGAGATGCGGCCAGCGCAGCGTGCGCTTGAGCCGATGCTTCTCGTCGATGCTGTCGAGCGCATCGATCGAAGTACGCCGGTTCCAGAATGCCATTCGTCGCCCCCGCCCGTTCTGGTGTGGCGCATCCTAGCATTGCGTGCCTGCGCCAAGGCAGCGCGGGGTTTACATCCTGCGTCAAAAGGATTGAAATCCGCCTCCATTCGGAGACCCGTTCGGTCGCGAGCCGCGGCGTCCCGCCAACGTGAAAGGGAGCTTCGCGTCATGAAACGTCCGGCCTGGCTTGTGATCCTCGTGCTGTTCGCGCTCGCGGGTGGCTACTGGTACTTCCGCTCGCAGCAGGGTGCGGGCGCCCCTCCGCTGCCTGATACCGGACCCGTCGGCGCGACCTTGCTCGAAGGCCTCGGCGACTACAGCATGCCGGTCAGCAGCGAGCATCCCGACGTACAGCGCTGGTTCGACCAGGGCCTGATGCTCACCTACGGCTTCAACCACGATGCGGCCGAGCGCTCATTCCTCAAGGCCGCCGAACTCGATCCGCAATGCGCGATGTGCTGGTGGGGCGCAGCGCTCGTGCTCGGGCCGCACGTCAACTCAGGGATGGAACCGGCGAACGTGCCGATCGCCATGGACCGGATCCGGCGCGCGCAACAGGCGCGCGGCGCGACCGAGCGCGAGCGTGCGTACATCGAGGCACTCTCGGCACGTTATGCCGCGGACCCGGGCGATGATCGCCGGCCGCTCGACGAGGCGTATGCCGCGTCGATGGGGCGACTCGCTGCGCAGTACCCGGACGATCTCGACGCCGCGACCATGCACGTCGAGGCGCTGATGGACCTGCAGCCGTGGAACTACTGGGACGCCGAGGGCAATCCGAGTGGCCATACCGCGGAAATCGTCTCGCGCCTGGAAGGCGTGATCGCGCGCAATCCGGACCACGCGGGCGCACTGCACCTTTACGTGCACGCCGTCGAAGCCTCGAATGATCCCGGGCGCGGCGTGGTTGCGGCCGATCACCTGCGCACGCTGATCCCCGGCTCCGGTCATCTCGTACACATGCCCGCGCACATCTATGCGCGCGTCGGCCGCTACCATGATGCCGTGATCGCCAACCAGGTGGCCATCGCCGCCGACGACGCCTACATCGCCGCCTGCAGGCCGCGCCCCGGCGTCTATCCGCTCGGCTACGTGCCGCACAACCATCATTTCCTGTGGTTCGCCGCCACCATGGAGGGCGCGAGCGCCATCGCGGTCGAGGCCGCCAAGGCGACGAGCGATCGCACCAGCGATCCGCAGCTGATGCGCACACCGGGCTTCGAGGCAATGCAGGTGTTCAGCCTCACCCCACTGTTCACCGCCGTGCGTTTCGGGCACTGGGACGACGTGCTCGCAATGCCCCGCCCCGCCGACGACCTGCCGTACATGGTGGCCATGTGGCACTACGGCCAGGGCAGTGCCGCCGCGGCACAGGACAAGCTCGATGAGGCCAGCAGTCATCATGAACAGCTGCTCGCCGCAGCGAGCGATGCGGGCATCGAGCAGATGAAGGTCTGGGATCGCTACTCCGTCATCAACGGTGTGCGCATCGCGGAGCGCCAGCTGGCGGCGGATATCGCCCGTGCGCGGAAGGACTACGCCACGGCCGCGACCGCGCTGCGCGAGGCGGTCGCGTTCGAAGATGAAATTCCTTACGACGAACCCCCGGGCTGGCATGCGCCGGTACGCCAGAAACTCGGCGCCGTGCTGCTGCAGGCGGGCGACGCGGCCGCGGCGGAGGCCACGTTCCGCGAGGAGCTGCGCCGCAATCCCGAGAACGGCTGGTCGCTGTACGGGCTCGAGCAATCACTGCGGGCACAGGGCCGCGCCAAGGAAGCGGACGAGGTCGCCGAGCGCGTGACGCGCGCGTGGGCGAATGCGGACGTGACGCTGAGCGTCGCGGCGCTGTAGCGGCGCGGCCGGGACGCCGGGAATCTGGTAGCGGGGGCAGGACTTGAACCTGCGAAGATTCCTTGCTCGTTGTACGCCATTGACGTACATACGCCAGTGGCGTACACTGGGCGCGTGGTCTTCATCGAAACCCCGATCTTTACGCGGCACGTCGTTGAAGCCCTGACCGACGAACAGTATGCAATGCTGCAAAGCGAACTGATCGTTCGCCCTGAATGCGGCGATCTGATCAAGGGCGGCCGCGGAATTCGCAAGATGCGGTGGGCGCTGCCCGGCCGTGGCAAGAGCGGTGGCGTTTGGGTGATCTATTTCTGGCGAGTGTCGGAGTCGCAGGTTTTGCTGCTGACCCTGTACTCGAAAGGCCAGCAGACCAATCTCACTCCCGCCCAGGTGAAGCGGCTGGCCATGTACGTGGAGACACTGAAATGAAGAAGAAGTTTTTCGATGAGCTTCTCGAGAGCGTGAAGCAGGCCGGCGAGATCGTGCGGGGCGAGCGTGCGCCCTCGCGCGAATTCTATGTCGATGCGGCAATGATCAAAGACTTGCGGAAGAGGACGAAGCTCAGTCAGGCGAAGTTTGCCGCCCTGCTCCGCGTCGAGATCGGCACGCTGCGCAACTGGGAGCAAGGCCGGCGCGAGCCGACGGGACCGGCCAAGGCCCTGCTCCACGCGATCAGGAAGGATCCCGAGCACGTGCTCAAGGCATTGGCCGCGTAGCAAACCGGGAAGTTGGTAGCGGGGGCAGGATTTGAACCTGCGACCTTCGGGTTATGAGCCCGACGAG
>CADEFJ010000126.1 GCA_902826575.1 uncultured Pseudomonadota bacterium
GAGTTGACTCCGGGGAAGGGGTTGTCGACAGCTTAGCGAGCGTATTTGCGCGCAGCGTGTGCGCGGGGCAAAGCTGTGCAAAGAATTGCAAAGCTTGCCGGCAGGATGTGACGCGCATGGCGAGCGTCTACACTGTCTGCATGTCCGCCCGGTTGCTGCTCATCGACGACGATCGCGACTTGTGCGCCATGCTCGAGGAATTGCTGCTCGGCGAGGGTTTCGAGGTGGCAAGCGTCCACACCGGGCCCGCGGCGCTGGCGCATCTGGCGCGTGAGCGCGTCGATCTGGCGGTGCTCGACGTGATGCTGCCCGGCATGAGCGGTTTCGACGTGCTGCGCACCCTGCGCCGCACGAGTGCCGTGCCGGTACTGATGCTGACGGCGCGGGGCGACGCCGTGGACCGCATCGTCGGACTCGAGGTGGGCGCCGACGATTACCTCGCCAAGCCGTTTCATCCGCGCGAACTGATCGCGCGCATCCGCGCGATCCTGCGCCGTCCTGCCAGCGGCGCCGCGGGGTCCTCCGAGCGTGTCCTGCGCACGGGCCCGCTGGTGCTCGACCTCGCGCGCGGGCGCGCCCAGGTGGCCGGGCGACCCGTCACGCTGACCGGGGCGGAAGCGCGGGTGCTCGAAGTCCTGATGCGCTCGGCGGGCCAGGTGGTGAGCCGCCAGCAACTGTGCGAGCGCGCGTTGGACCGGCCTCTCGAGGCCTTTGACCGCAGCATCGACACGCACGTGGCGAACCTGCGGCGCAAGCTCGGCGAAGGTGCCCCGGCGATGCGCGGCGTGCGTGGCGCGGGTTATGCGCTCGACCCGGGAGACCCGCCGTGAAAGGTGTCTACGGGCGCATCTTCCTGACCGTTGGCGTTGCCACGTTGTTGATGCTGGCGATCGGCACCACGGCGAGTTTCCTGCTCGTCAGCCAGCGCATTGGACGCATTGCCGGTGACGATGCGGCGCATGCGGCCGCGGCGGCCGCGGCAGCCGTCGATCGGGGCGGAGCCCCGGCGTTGCGCAGCTGGCTGCGGGCCGATGAGGCTGCGGGTGGGGAGCGGCGTGTACTCGCGGTCGATGCAAGCGGCGCGGACCTGCTGGGTCGCGAAGTGCCGACCGGCCTGAGGATCCGCACCCCGGCCGTGCTCGCCGACGACGCGGGCGTGAACTCGCCTTCGCTGCTCGCGTCGCGCTGGGTCCCGCAACTGCGACTGCCGGATGGCCGGCGCTACGCGATCTACCTCGTCGAGCGGGAGCCATCGTGGTGGTCCCGCGCGGGCCTGCGCCAGCTGCCGCTGCTGCTCCTGGCGCTCGCCATCATGGCCAGCGGCATCGTCGCGGGCATCCTCGCGCGCAGCTTCAGCCGGCCGATTCGCGAACTGGCTCGCGCCACACGTTCGTTCGCCACGGGCTTCGAGGTGCCGCAGATCGGCGCGCGGGTCACTGGGCGCAGCGATGAGCTCGGTGCGCTCGCGCGCGACTTCACGGCCATGGCACGCCGCCTCGAGCATCTGCTCAAGGCCCGCGAACAGCTCGTGCGGGACATGTCCCACGAGCTGCGCACGCCACTCGCGCGGCTCAACGTGGCGCTCGAGTTGCTCCGCAGGAAAGACCCCGGCGAACGCTTCGCGGTGGACATGGCCCGTATCCAGCAGCAGGCAGACCGCCTCGATGAGATGATCGAATCGATCCTCGGGCTGGCGCGGCTCGACGCCATGGCGAGGCCGCCGCCCTTCCAGATGCTCGACCTGGCAACCTTCGTCGAGGAATGCATCGAGGATGCCCGCCTCGAAGCGACGCAGCGCAGCTGCGCGATCGAGCTGCACGACGGGGAACAAGGCGCGCTGCGCGTGTATGCGAATGCCGCGATCCTCGCCAGCGCGCTGCGCAATGTGCTTCGCAATGCCATCCGCTACACGCCTGAAGGAGCCCGCATCGACGTGCGGTTGCAGCAGCATGCGGGCATGGCCTGCATCCTCGTGCAGGACCACGGCCCGGGCGTACCGGCGGATGCACTCGAGCATGTGTTCGAACCCTTCTATCGGGTGGACGATTCGCGGGGACGCGAGCCGGGCAGTACGGGGCTCGGGCTTGCGATCGTCGCGCGTGTCATGCGTTTGCACCGCGGTGCTGCCACCGCAGTCAACCGCCCGGGCGGAGGCCTCGAGGTGAGGTTGTCGTTGCCGATCGTGGCCGAAGGCGCAGTGCCCGAGGAGCCCGACTACTATCCCGGCGCGAGCCTGTCCCGGCCCGTCAGCTGACGGCGCAAAGGTGTGCCATCAGCGCGGCATTGAACGCATCCTCGGCCTCGATATTGGACAGGTGCGCCGCGGGTAACGCCACGAGGCGCGCGTTTGCGATCTGCGCGGACAGCTCCGCTGCGTGTGCCGGCGTGGTGCCCGAATCATGCGCACCGCAGATCACCAGCGTGGGTGCACGAATCGCGGCCAGCCCGGCGCGCTGGTCCATGTCGCGGATCGCGCAGCATGCCGACGCATAACCGAGACGATCGGTGGTGGTGAATATTCCCCGGATCCGCGCCACTTCACGAGTCTCGCGCGCGCGAAAGCCGGCAGTGAACCAGCGATCCAGGGTGGCATCGGCGAGCGTGTCGACCCCCTGCGCCAGCACCAGCGCGATGCGCTCGGCCCACAAGGCTGGGGGCGGCATTTGCGCGGCAGTGTTGGCGAGCACCAGCCGGTGCACCCGCGCGGCGTAGTGTTGGGCGGCCCACATCGCGGTCATGCCGCCGATGGACAGGCCGCACCAGTGGGCGCGCTCGATGGCGAGAGCGTCGAGCACCGCGCAGGCATCACGTGCCAGGGCATCGATATCGAGTTCCTGCAGGCAGTCGATCGTCGAGCCGCCGTGACCGCGCATCGAATAGCGCACCACGAAGAATTCATCGAGGTAGTGGTGCGCCTGCGCATCCCACATTGCGAGCGAGCTGCCGAGTGCATGCAGCAGCAGCAGCGCTGGCCGGCCTGGATCCCCGCTGCACTCGTACTCGAGCGTGCCACCGAAGACTCCAATGTCTGTCACGTTCAGTAGCCGCGCCCGATATCGACGACCGACAGCAGGGGTTCACCAGCCTGCCAGCGGCGCAAGTTCTCGCGCACGATCAGGGCGCGCGTGCCGCTGTCGGAATCCGAGCTCGCCGACATGTGGGGAGTGATGATCACCCGCGGCGTACGCCACAGCGGGTGCTCCGCCGGCAGTGGCTCGGGATCGGTGACATCGAGTCCCGCGCCCGCCAGGCGTCCTGAGCCGAGCGCTGCGAGCAGGTCGGCCGTAACAACACTCTGGCCGCGGCCGAGATTGATGAAGTAAGCGCCGGGTTTCAAGGCTGCAAAGAACCTGGCGTCGAACAGCGCACGTGTGTCGTCGGTGAGCGGCAGCGCGGAAATCACGGCGTCGGCCTGCGCGGCCAGGGCGTGAAGCTCGTCCGGCTTGCCGACATGCCGGACGAATTCGGGCCCGGGTCGGCCAGAGGCACGCGTGGCAATGACTTGCATGCCGAGCGCGTGGGCCCGCCTTGCGACCTCGGTGCCGATGCCACCCAGCCCGACGACCAGCAGCGTCTTGCCCGCGACGACCTGGACCGGTTTGCCAGGTCCCGGCGCGCGGTCCCAACGCCCGTCGGTGCCGCGCACGACGTAAGTGTCGAGATGGCGCGAGAGTGCCAGCAGCATCGCGATGCCGTGTTCGGCCATGGCCGGCCCCAGTACGCGTTGCATGTTGGTCACGATGATGGACCGTTCACGAACCTCCGGCAGGGTGACACAACGCTCGACGCCCGCATTGAACGTCTGTATCCACAGCAATCCGGATGCGGCGGCGAGGATGTCCGCATCGCAATAGCCAAGCAGCGCATCGGCGCCCGGTACCGCGGCCAGCGCTTCGGCGGGTGTGTTCACCACCACGATCTCGGCGCCCTGGGCCACGGGGGCGAGCCAGGCGCGGGCATCGGCCAGGTCACCGCGTACGACGATGCGGGTGAGCGCTCGCCAACCGGGGTAATCACGCACCGGCCGCGCATCGGCTTGCAGGCCCAGTTCCGCAACGAGTCTTTCAGCCGCGGGCAATGCGGCGGGTGGATCGGCGCGCGCCGCCGTGAACAGTGAGAGCAGCGCGAGCAGCGCCAGCGAGACGATTAAACGGTGCATCCGTCCAGTATCAAGTGTCGGCATATCGCAGTAAAGAGCGCCGAATCTCGACGTGCCTTGCGGCCCTCGCGCAAGTTCAATGCATACACACACGACGCAATGCAGAGGGCAGTGCCATGGCGAACAAGCACCTTTCCCGCGGTCAGGGCATGACCGAGTACATCATCATCGTGGCGCTCATCGCGGTGGCCGCGATCGGGGTCTATACGGCATTCGGCGATATCGTCCGGGGCCAGACTTCGGTGGCAGCCTCTGCGCTCGCCGGCGCCAACTCCGGCGGAGCGCGCGGGGCCGTCAACCAGGCACAGCAGCGTTCGAACACCGAAGGCCAGTCGCAGAAGACCCTGCAGGACTTCGAGCAGTAAGCCATGCCACGGCAGCGGGGCCATGCGGTGGTGTTCGTTCTGGCGCTGCTCGCGTGCCTGGTGGCCGCGGCACTGCTGGTGCACGACAGCGGCCGGCTCGCCGCGCAGAAGCGGCGTCTCATCGACGCCGCGGATGCCGCGGCGTTGTCGGGCGCCGTCTTCCAGGCGCGGGTGCTCAACTTCGAAAGCTACATGAACCGCGCGATGGTGGCGAACCAGGCGGCGCTCGCACAGTCGGTCAGCCTGCGCTCCTGGCTCGACTACATGACCCGTACGGTCGATCGCGCCGACCGCATCACGCGTTTCGTGCCCTACCTCGGCCAGGCCACTCGCGCGCTGCGCAGCCTCATGTCGGGCGCCAATCGCGCCGCCCAGCCGCTGCTGTATTCGGCCGAGGCGACACTCGCGCTGTTTACGGGCGAGTTTGCGTTGGCCGGCCAGGCGCTGCATCTCGCCGCGGCACCGGCGGCACTCGATCTGGTGCGCAGTGCCGCCGAGGGGAATTTCCCCGGGGCCGCGCCCAGTACCCGGGGTGAGGCGCTGCTCGCCGCCCATGCGGCGCGCTGGGCCGCGCTCACACGCAGCTACTCCGGCACGGCCCGGTCGCGACAAAAGGATGTCATCGTGCGTTCGCTCGATCGCTTTACCATCGATCGCGGTGCAACGCTTGCGTCGCTGGTCGTCGTTCGGCTCGAGAAGCGGGGTGGCACCGATCTTCTGGGCTTCGATACGTGGCGCGCCATGGATACTTTCGCGCTGCATCGCCGCGACCTCTTCGGCTGGGACGAATCGCTCTCGATCGGCTGGGGAGCCGCCGAGCAAGGCGCGCGCAGCACCGCGCGCGGCGTCCACGGCAACAGTTATCGGGTCAACGGGCGCACATCGCGCACCGCGGCGCGCAACCTGCGCAGCTCGCGCGTATCGCGCGGGCTGCCCGCGATGCGCGATGTGGCGCAACTCGGCCCACGCGCGGGCCAGGACCTGCGGCTCGATCTCGAACTCACGGTGCCGGTGCCTGCGCCCGGGGGCAGCGCACAGGCGATGAACGCGCTGGCATCGGCGCGCGTCTTTCACGCGCGGCCCGTGGATCGCCTCGATCGCCGGCGCGAGCTCGCAAGCCTCTATTCTCCCTATTGGCACGCGCGCCTCGCGCCTGCGCCATGGATGCCGCCGCAGTGAAACGCGCCGGGGGTCAGGCCATC
>CADEFJ010000127.1 GCA_902826575.1 uncultured Pseudomonadota bacterium
ACGCCGAGGACATCAAGGTGCGCTACGCCTGCGCGCTGTCGCAGCTCGCCAATCCGGATGAAAGCATCGAGGTGCCGAGCGTTGGCGAACGGCCCGCGCGCCGGCTCGCGCGCCAGACGCTCGCCGAGATCGTCGAGCCGCGCTACGAGGAGCTGTTCGGCCTGGTGCGCGATGAACTGCGCCGCAGCGGCTTCGAGGAAGCGATCGCAGCCGGCATCGTGCTGACCGGCGGCAGCGCGAAGATGGAAGGCGCGATCGAACTCGCCGAAGAAGTCTTCCACGTGCCCGTGCGCCTCGGCCTGCCGCAGCAGGTGCAGGGGCTCAACGACGTGGTGCGAAACCCGATCTATTCGACGGCCGTGGGCCTGTTGCTCTATGCGCGGGACAACGCGCTGCCGGGCAATCGGGGCAGGTCGATCGGCAGCAGTGCGAAGTCGATGGTTGACAGGATGAAGTCGTGGTTTGCGGGGAATTTTTGAGTGCGAACAGCGAGGAGCGAACAGACTACAGCCAGAAAAGAGCGCGCTCTTCATCTGGCTGTCAGCTGTGAGCTTATCGCTGTTCGCCGTTTCAACAAGAGGAGCGTATCTACATGTTTGAATTAATGGACGCATACAGCCAAAGTGCCGTGATCAAGGTGCTTGGCGTCGGAGGCGGCGGCGGCAACGCCGTGGCGCACATGGTCAACGCGGGCATCGAGGGCGTGGAGTTCCTGTGCATCAACACCGATGCGCAGGCGCTCAAGCACTCGAAGGTCAAGACGGCGCTGCAGATCGGCGCCAACATGACCAAGGGCCTTGGCGCCGGCGCCGATCCGGAGGTCGGCCGGCAGGCGGCGATGGAAGATCGTGACCGCATCATCGAGCTGATCGAGGGCTGCGACATGCTCTTCATCACCGCGGGCATGGGCGGCGGCACCGGTACGGGCGCCGCACCGGTGGTCGCGCAGGTGGCGAAGGAGATGGGCATCCTGACGGTGGCCGTCGTCACCAAGCCGTTCGAGATGGAAGGCGGCAAGCGCATGCTGGTCGCGGAGCACGGCATGGCCGAGCTCGGCAAGTATGTCGACTCGCTGATCACGATCCCGAACCAGAAGCTGCTTACCGTGCTCGGGCCGCAAGTCACCCTGCTCGACGCGTTCCGCTCGGCGAACGAGGTGCTGCAGGGCGCCGTGCAGGGCATCGCCGAGCTGATCACGCGTCCGGGCCTGATCAACGTCGACTTCGCCGACGTGCGCACCGTCATGTCGGAGACCGGCATGGCGATGATGGGCTCGGGTTCGGCGAGCGGCGAGGGCCGCGCACGCGAGGCGGCAGAAGCCGCCGTGTCGTCGCCGCTGCTCGAGGACATCAACCTGCAGGGTGCGCATGGCGTGCTCGTGAACGTGACCGCGGGCATGGATCTGTCCATCGGCGAGTTCCAGGAAGTGGGCACGATCGTCAAGCAGTACGCTTCCGAGGACGCGACCGTCGTCGTCGGCACGGTGATCGACCCGGACCTGACCAGCCAGCTGCGCGTGACCGTGGTGGCGACCGGCCTTGGCCGCATCCCGGTGGCGGCGACGCGCCCGCGCGAAGTCGGGCGCGAGAGCGCGCGCGCCGAGCCGCCGATGCGCGTGGTGCGCCGCTCGCCGCTCAGCACGTCGGACTACGCGGCGCTCGATCGGCCGACCGTGCAGCGCCAGCGTGCGGTGGGTGATGGGCTGCGGGCCGATGTCGCGGACGAGGATGTGCTCGACATCCCGGCGTTCCTGCGGCGCCAGGCCGACTGACGGAGGGGTCACGTTGTGCTACGGTAGCGCCCCGTTCCTGCCGGGGCCGGTGCGCCCTTGTCGGCGCCTCGCTCCAGCCGGTCCCTGACGGGAATCGGGCGCTACCGCTAAGGCCATATGGTAGGTCAACGTACACTCAAGAATGCGATCCGTGCCTCCGGCGTCGGCTTGCACACCGGCACGAAAGTGCTGATGACGGTGCGTCCCGCGCCGCCCGATCATGGCATCGTGTTCCGGCGCGTCGACCTCGACCCGCCAGTCGACATTCCGGCGAACGCCGAGAGCGTCGGTGAGACGAATCTCGGCACGGTGCTGGTCAGGGACACCGCCCGCATCTCCACGATCGAGCACCTGATGTCGGCGTTCGCGGGCCTCGGCATCGACAATGCAATCGTCGAAGTGAACGCGCCCGAAGTGCCGATCATGGACGGCAGCGCCGGCCCGTTCGTGTTCCTGCTGCAATCGGCGGGCATCGAGGAGCAGGAGGTACCGAAACGCTTCGTGCGCATCCTCAAGCACAAGCGGGTCGAAGACGGCGACAAGTGGGCCGAGTTCCACCCGTTCGACGGCTTCAAGGTGAATTTCCAGATCGAGTTCGACCACCCGATCTTCAAGCGGCGCACGCAGAGCGCATCGATGGATTTCTCGACGACATCGTTCCTCAAGGAAGTGAGCCGCGCGCGCACCTTCGGCTTCATGCGCGACCTCGAGGCGATGCGTTCGCACAACCTGGCGCTCGGCGGCAACCTCGACAATGCGATCGTGCTCGACGACGAGGGCATCATGAACGAGGACGGCCTCAGGTACGAAGACGAGTTCGTGAAGCACAAGATCCTGGACGCGATCGGCGACCTGTACCTGCTCGGCCACAGCCTGATCGGCGAGTTCAGCGGTTACAAGTCGGGCCACGGCCTCAACAACCGGCTGCTGCGCGCGCTGCATGCCGATGCCGGGGCCTGGGAAGAAGTGGTGTTCGAGACCGACAAGGACACACCCATCCACTATGTCGGAACCGAGGCCCTGCCGAGCAGCGCGGCCTAGCGCGCGGGCCTGCCGCGTGCCTGGGGCATGACCTTGACGCGCACTGCCTGCAGATCCGGGTCTTCGCCGCGGGCCTGTGCGAGCAGGGTCTCGGCGGTGAACTTCAGCCGCGCCGCCCAGGCGGCGGAGGCGACATAAATCGTCAGAATATGACCGCGCTCGACCGCGGAGGTGACATGGGGGGCAAGATGGGCGGGTGCGACCGCCTGGACGAACGTGAGCCAGTCTCCGGCCGCTCTGGCGCGCCGCTGCAGCGTGGTCAGCGGGGATGAGGGGCGGGCCAGCAGGTCGGTCAGCGACCGCGGTTTACCATATCGGGCAGACCCTGATTTTCCGGTCTGTGCGCCAGTCTTCTTGTGTCGATTGCGCTCATTCGGCATATTTCACCCGCCACTGGACCGAGCATAACGGATGAACCTGATTTTCTTCTCCCGGCGCGAAGGACGTGCGCGCCATGTGAACCTCGCCCACCCGGTCACGCTGGGGGCGGTGGGGGCACTGGCCCTCGGGGTCCTCGGTATCGCATTCGTGCTCGGCCTCGAACTCGGCCAGTCTTCCAGCAAGACCTTCGCCGGCGGTAATTCCCAGCACTGGGCGCTGCAGATCAAGCGGCAGCAGGCGGAAATCGCCGACATGAGAAGTGCGCTGCAGGAGCGGGTCGATGCGCTGTCGATGCGCATGGGCCAGGTCAACGGCCAGATGATCCGCCTCGATGCGCTCGGCAAGCGGCTCGCCCAGATGGCGAATATCGACGATCGGGAGTTCAACTTCGACGCGGCGCCGCCTGCCGGCGGTCCGGAGGACGGGGCGGGGGGCATCGCCGCCCAGATTCCCGACCTCACCAGCCTGCTGAACGACCTCGAGGCGCGCGTCGACCTGCGCGACGCCCAGCTCGCGGCGCTCGAGAATGTGCTCATCTCGCGCCAGTTGCGCGAACAGATCCACCCCGAAGGCCGCCCGGTGCGCCAGGGGTTCATTTCCTCGTATTACGGCTCGCGCCAGGACCCGTTCAACGGCCATGGCGCGTTCCACAAGGGCATCGATTTCGCGGCCCAGGACGGCGCCGACGTCGTTGCCGTGGCCGCGGGCATCGTCACCTGGTCCGGCGAGCGCTCGGGCTATGGCGAGCTGGTCGAGGTCAATCACGGCAACGGCTATGTCACGCGCTATGCCCACAACCGGCGCAATGTGGTCGCGGTCGGGCAGACCGTGCAACGCGGCGACGTGCTCGCGCAGGTCGGTTCCACGGGCCGCTCGACCGGCCCGCACGTGCACTTCGAAGTGCTGCGCCAGGGGCGACAGGTCGATCCCCTGACCTTCATCCGGCGTTAAACCCCCACCGCGTTCCCCTCGCCACTTTGTGGGGGAGGGGGAATCATTTCCGTCGCACGCCGTCTATCCGTACAATATCCGCCCTTTCCCGGGTCAGGTGGCATGTAAGCCGCTGATCTGGTTTATTTTTTTCAAGGATAGTCCGTGCTCGCACTGCTTACGCGCGTCTTTGGCAGCCGCAATGACCGCCTCGTCAAGAATTACGCCCGTACCGCCCGCGCCATCACCGCCCTCGAACCCGCCATCCAGGCCCTCGACGACGCGGCGCTGCGCGCCAAGACCGCGGAATTCCGCTCGCGGCTCAAGGACGGCACCAAACTCGACGACCTGACCGCGGAGGCCTTCGCGGTGGTACGCGAAGCGGCGCGCCGCACGCTCGGCATGCGCCATTTCGACGTGCAGCTGATCGGCGGCATGGTGCTGCACGAGGGCAAGATCGCCGAGATGCGTACCGGCGAGGGCAAGACCCTGGTCGCGACGCTGCCCGCCTACCTCAACGCGCTCGCCGGCAACGGCGTGCACGTGGTCACCGTCAACGAGTACCTGGCGCAGCGTGACGCGGACTGGATGGCGCCGATCTACCGTTTCCTCGACCTCACCGTCGGCGTGATCAGGAACGCGCAGACCAGCCCCGAGAAACGCGAAGCCTACGCCTGCGACATCACCTACGGCACCAACAACGAATTCGGTTTCGATTACCTGCGCGACAACCTGGCGTTCCGGCTCGAGGACCGCGTGCAGCGTGGCCACGCCTTCGCGGTGGTCGACGAAGTCGACTCGATCCTGATCGACGAGGCGCGCACGCCGCTGATCATTTCCGGCCCCGCCGAGGAAAGCACCGAGATGTACCTGCGCATCAATGCGCTGGTACCGCGTCTGGCGCCGCAGCAGGAAGAGAACGGCCCCGGCGATTTCGCGATCGACCTGAAGCAGAAGCAGGTGCACATCACCGAGGAAGGCCACGAGCATGTCGAGCGCCTGATGCTCGAGGGCGGCCTGCTGCGCGAGGGCGAGAGCCTCTACGATTCCGGCAACATACGCCTGATGCATCACCTGAACGCGGCGCTGCGTGCGCACGCGATCTACCGGCGCGACGTCGAATACATCGTCCGCGGCGGCGAGGTGATCATCGTCGATGAGTTCACGGGCCGCACGATGCAGGGCCGGCGCTGGTCGGACGGCCTGCACCAGGCGATCGAGGCCAAGGAAGGCGCGCGCGTGCGCGAGGAGAACCAGACGGTCGCCTCGATCACGTTCCAGAACTACTTC
>CADEFJ010000128.1 GCA_902826575.1 uncultured Pseudomonadota bacterium
CGATGGAAGACGGCCTGCGCTTTGCGATCCGCGAGGGCGGCAGGACGGTCGGCGCCGGCGTTGTTTCCAGGATTTTGAAGTAAGCGTGTAATGAGCGAACAGGCGACAGCGAGCAGATTACAGCCAGAGAAGAGGCACGCACCGTGCGCTCTGGCTGCAAGCTGTTAGCTGCCCGCTGTTCGCCGGTTTTTTTTGCCACAGGCCAGTAGCTCAATTGGCAGAGCGGCGGTCTCCAAAACCGCAGGTTGGGGGTTCGATTCCCTCCTGGCCTGCCACTGAAGTCCAATGAACGAAGCAGTCAAACAATCTGGTACCAGCGCGCTGGATACCGCGAAGCTGGTCGCAGCGATCGTGCTCGTGCTCGCCGGCATCGTTGCCTGGTATGCGCTCGCGGCCCAGCCGGCGTACATGCGCTGGCTGTCGCTGGCTGGCGGCATCGTGCTCGCAATCGTCATCTATGCGACTTCCGGGCAGGGCCGTGACTTGTGGCAGTTCGTGCTCGACTCGCGTATCGAGTTGCGCAAGGTTTTCTGGCCCAACCGCGACGAGACATTGAAGGTGACCGGCATCGTGTTCGTCTTCATCACGATCGCGAGCCTGTTTTTCTGGGTGATCGACATTGCGCTCGCATGGGCGACCCGTGCACTGACCGGGCAGGGGGGTTGAACATGGCGCTGCGCTGGTATGTCGTGCATGCGTATTCGAATTTCGAGCACACGGTGCAGAAGGTACTCAAGGAGCGCATCGCGCGCGCCGGGCTGGAGTCCAGGTTTGGCGAAATCCTCGTGCCGACCGAGGAAGTCGTCGAAATGCGCGACGGCCAGAAGCGCAAGAGCGAGCGCAAGTTCTATCCGGGCTATGTGCTCGTGCAGATGGAAATGGACGAGGAGACCTGGCACCTGGTGCGCGACGTGCCGAAGGTGCTGGGCTTCATTGGCGGCACTTCCGACAAGCCGGCGCCGATCTCGGATCGCGAGGCGAACCAGATCCTGCGTCGCGTCGAGGAAGGTGTCGACAAGCCGCGGCCGAAGGTGCTGTTCGAGCCCGGCGAAGTGGTGCGCGTCAACGACGGCCCGTTCAATGACTTCAACGGCGTCGTCGAGACCGTGAACTACGAGAAGAACCGCTTGCAAGTGGCGGTGCAGATCCTCGGTAGGTCCACGCCTGTCGAGCTTGATTTCAGCCAGGTCGAGAAGGCCTGATGGGGAAGGTACGAGCTTAGAGCTTAGGGCGGAGAGCCAGAGCGCGAGTCGCGAGCCAGTGCGTCTGGCTCTCAGCTCCAAGCTCTCAGCTCTGAGCCCTTAGCTCCAGCGCAAACATGGGGAGCCGTGAGGCGCTAGCACCCAAGGAGTTGTATCGATGGCGAAGAAAGTCCAAGGCTATATCAAGCTTCAGGTTCCGGCCGGCGCGGCAAACCCGTCGCCGCCGATCGGTCCCGCGCTCGGCCAGCAGGGTGTCAACATCATGGAGTTCTGCAAGCAGTTCAACGCTGCAACGCAGAAGCTCGAGAAGAACCTGCCGATCCCGACCGTGATCACCGTGTATTCGGATCGCAGCTTCACCTTCATCATGAAGACGCCGCCCGCTGCGGTGCTCATCAGGAAGGCGATCGGCATCGAGAAGGGCAGCGGTGCGCCGAACACGGCGAAGGTCGGCAGGATCTCGCGCCAGCAGCTCGAGGAAATCGCGAAGACCAAGACCCCCGATCTGACGGCCGCCGATCTCGACGCCGCGGTGCGCACGATTGCGGGCAGCGCGCGCTCGATGGGCGTCGATGTGGAAGGAGCCTGAACATGCCATCCGTAGCCAAACGCGAGAAGAGCTGGGCGGAGAAAGTACCGGCCGGCAAGCAGTTCCCCATCGATGAGGCGCTGAAGCTCGTCAAGGAGCTCGCGACTGCGAAGTTCAATGAATCGGTCGACGCCGCGGTGAACCTCGGCATCGACGCGACCAAGTCGGACCAGCAGGTGCGCGGCTCGACTGTCATGCCGCACGGCATCGGCAAGAGCGTGCGCGTTGCGGTGTTCACCTCGGGCAAGAACCAGGACGTGGCGCGCGCCGCGGGCGCCGACATCGTCGGCCTCGAGGACCTCGCCGAGAAGGTGAAGGCCGGCGAGATGAACTTCGACGTGGTCGTTGCGAGTCCCGATGCGATGCGGGTCGTTGGCCAACTCGGCCAGATCCTCGGCCCGCGCGGCCTGATGCCGAACCCCAAGGTCGGCACCGTTACGCCGGACGTGGCCACGGCGGTCAAGAACGCCAAGGCCGGTCAGGTGCGTTACCGCGTCGACAAGGCAGGGATCATCCATTGCACGATCGGCAAGGCGAGCTTCGAGGTCGAGCAGCTGCGGGAGAACCTGCTGGCGCTGATCCAGGACCTGCAGAAGGCCAAGCCGCCGGTGTCGAAGGGTATTTACCTGCAGCGCGTCACGCTGTCCTCGACGATGGGGCCGGGTGTCGCGGTGGATTCCGGCTCGCTCGGAGTCTGAAGGAGAAGTTTTTTTGGTTTCGTGAGAGCCGGGCCGCATGCGGGGCGCCGGTTCCATCGAAGACCGCAGGCGGAGAGGCGAACAGCGAACAGCGAACAGATGACAGCCAGAGCGCGCGGTGCGCCTCTTCTCTGGCTGACAGCAGTTCGCTACCAGCTGTTCGCCGGCTTCTTAATCGTTGCCTGCGCAGATGGTGGATTCATTCATCGAGGATGTCCTCGCTGGAAGATCGCCGTCAGTAGTGTGATCTGGCCAGGAGATATGTAGATATGGCACTTAACCTGGAGAGCAAGAAAGCGCTCGTTGCGGAAGTCGCGGAGGTGGCCGGCACGGCCCTTTCCGTGGTGGCCGCCGAGTATCGAGGCCTCTCGGTGACGCAGATGACCGAGCTGCGTGCCAAAGCCAGGGCCGAGGGCGTGTACATGCGTGTCGTCAAGAACACGCTGGCGCGCATGGCCGTGGCAGGTACGTCGTTCGAGTCGATCGGCAAACACCTGAAGGGTCCGCTGGTTCTCGCCTTCTCGAAGGACGATCCGGGCGCTGCGGCGCGTGTGATCAAGGCCTTCTCGAAGGACAACGACAAGCTCGTCGCGACGCTGGTGTCGCTGGGTGGCCCCGTGCTGCCCGGCAAGGACATCGACAAAGTGGCGAGCATGCCGACACGCGATCAGGCGCTGTCGATGCTTCTCGGCGTGCTCAAGGCGCCGATCCAGAAGCTCGTCGGCACGATTGCGGCCCCGAACCAGAAGCTCGTGCGCACGCTCGCGGCCGTCAGGGACGCGAAGCAGGCGACCGGCGCTTGATGTCAGTTTGAAAATTTACAGGAGTCATGACAATGGCTGTTAGCAAAGACGATATCCTCGAAGCAATTTCCAAGATGAGCGTGATGGACGTGGTGGACCTCATCTCCGACATGGAGAAGAAGTTCAACGTCACGGCCGCGGCCCCGGTTGCGGTGGTAGCGGGCGGCGCGGGTGCCGGCGCGGCAGCCGCCCCGGTCGAAGAGCAGACCGAGTTCGCGGTGACCTTGAAGGAATACCCGGCGGACAAGAAGGTCACGGTCATCAAGGTGATCCGCGAGATCACCGGCCTCGGCCTCAAGGAAGCCAAGGACCTCGTCGAGGGCGTGCCCGCTCTCGTCAAGGAAGGCATTTCCAAGGCCGACACCGACGCGATCAAGAAGAAGCTCGAGGAAGCCGGCGCCAAGGTGGAGGTCAAATAACCTCCATGCGCGGCGTCCCGCCGCGTGGCGTGTGCACTCGCCCGGCCGGCAACGGCCGGGCGCAGTGCTGCGCGCGTGATTTCCACGCGCGTGTGTTGCAGTTTCAGAGGTAAATCCAGATGGCTTATTCCTTCACCGAGAAGAAGCGCATCCGCAAGAATTTCGGCAGGCAGGCGAGCATCCTCGATGTTCCCTACCTGCTCGCGATCCAGCTCGAATCCTATCGCACGTTCCTGCAGGCCGAAGTGGCCGAAGGCGCGCGCGTGGATATCGGGTTGCATGCGGCGTTCAAGACCGTGTTCCCGATTTCGAGCTACTCGGGCAACGCGACGCTCGAATACGTCAGCTACCGCCTCGGCGAGCCTGTGTTCGACGTGAAGGAATGCCAGCTGCGCGGGCTCACCTACGCCGCGCCGCTGCGCGTCAAGGTGCGCCTGATCGTGCTCGACAAGGAAGCCCCGGGCGCCAAGAAGCCGGTCAAGGACGTGCGCGAGCAGGAAGTCTACCTGGGCGAGCTGCCACTGATGACCGACAACGGCACGTTCGTCGTCAACGGCACCGAGCGCGTGATCGTCTCGCAGCTGCACCGCAGCCCGGGCGTGTTCTTCGACCACGACCGCGGCAAGACCCACTCGTCGGGCAAGCTGCTGTTCTCGGCGCGCATCATCCCTTACCGCGGCTCGTGGCTCGATTTCGAGTTCGACCCGAAGGACTGCGTGTTCGCGCGCATCGACCGCCGGCGCAAGCTCCCGGTCAGCATCATCCTGCGGGCGCTCGGCATGAGCGAGACCGAGATGCTCGACAACTTCTTCGAGAAGAACACGTTCTTCGTCTCGAAGGACAGCGTATCGCTCGAACTCGTGCCCGCGCGCCTGCGCGGCGAGACCTCGAGCTTCGAGATCCGCATCGGCGAGCAGGTGATCGTCGAGGAAGGCCGCCGCATCACCGCGCGCCACGTTCGCCAGCTGGAGGATGCGGGCGTCGAGCGGCTGGCCGTGCCGCGTGACTACATCTACGGCAAGGTCCTCGCGCACGACGTCGTGAACACCGATACGGGCGAGATCCTCGCCAAGGCCAACGAGGTCATCACGGCCGCCTCGGCCGAGAAGATCATCGACGCCGGCATCACCGAAATCCGCACGCTGTACGTCAACGACCTCGACCGCGGCGCGTTTATTTCGGACACGCTGCGTATCGACCCGACCAAGACGCGCCTCGAGGCGCTGGTCGAGATCTACCGCATGATGCGCCCCGGCGAGCCGCCGACCAAGGACGCCGCGGAAAACCTGTTCAACAACCTGTTCTTCAACGACGAGCGCTATGACCTGTCGGCGGTCGGCCGCATGAAGTTCAACCGCCGCGTGGGCCGCGAGGAAATCACCGGCTCCGGCGTGCTGTCGAAGGAAGACATCCTCGACGTGCTGAAGGTCC
>CADEFJ010000129.1:0-2653 GCA_902826575.1 uncultured Pseudomonadota bacterium
GCTCGATCGACTACCGCCACGACGAATGGGGCGTGGACGTTACCGTGGCTGGCTCGCAAAAAGGGCTGATGCTGCCGCCAGGCCTGTCGTTCAATTGCGTGAGCGACAAGGCACTCGCGGCGGCCAAGAACGCGAAGCTGCCGCGTTCGTACTTCGGCTGGGACGAAATGCTGGCGGCGAACAAGAGCGGCTACTTTCCGTACACGCCGGCCACCAACCTGCTGTACGGCCTGGCCGAAGCGCTCGAGATGCTGCAGGAAGAGGGGTTGGCCAACGTGTTCGCGCGTCACGCATGCCACGGTGAAGCGACGCGGCGCGCGGTGCGGGCGTGGGGCCTGGAGATCCTGTGCGCGAATCCGGATGAGTATTCGAACTCGCTCACCGCGGTGCTGATGCCCGCCGGCCACGATGCCGACAAGCTGCGCGAGATCATTCTCGAGGCGTACGACATGTCGCTTGGTACCGGACTGGGCAAGGTTGCCGGCAAGGTGTTCCGCATCGGGCATCTGGGCGATTTCAACGATCTCACCTTGATGGGCACGCTGGCCGGCGTCGAGATGGGTCTTGCACTGGCCGGGGTGCCGCATCGCAAGGGCGGCGCGCAGGCGGCGATGGACTATCTGGCCGAATGCGCGGGGGCCGCCAAAGGCACGCGCAAGGCGGCGTAGCGGATCGAACGGACACCACTGTGAGTACACCTACCGTGCTGCTGGAGCGCGACGGCGCGATCGCCAGCGTCATTCTGTCCAACCCGGACAAGCTCAACGCGCTCACCAAGCCGATGTGGATGCGGCTGGGCGAGATCGTCCGCGCGCTCGAAGCCGACGACAGCGTGCGCTGCGTCGTGCTGCGCGGCGCGGGCGCAATCGACCGGCATTTCAAGATCGATGACGACTGTCTGCTTGATCCGCCGTTCCCACTCGATGAAGCCGATCACGCACTCGACGGCGAGTCCGCGCAGGAAAATCCGGTCGGTCGCGTCGTCGGTCATCGGGCGGTTCCTTGTTGCTGGAGCGGGGCGAGACTGTCGAGCGGCCACTGCGCGCACGCATCGATGGCGAGGTCGGCGCGCTCGCCGGCGCGCAGCCGCGCGAGGCCCGCGACCGCCACCATGGCGGCATTGTCGGTGCAGAACTCGATGCGTGGATAGTGCACGCGCGCGCCGCGCCGGGCAGCGGCCGCGGTGAGGTCCGCGCGCAACCGCCGATTGGCGCCGACGCCGCCGGAGACCACCAATGTATCGAGGCCGGTAGCCTCGAGCGCGCGCAGCGCCTTGGCGACCAGCGTCGCGACGATCGCCGTCTCGACGCCGTGGGCCACGTCGGCGCGCCGCGCGGGATCGAAGTCCGGCGCCTTCACCGCGAGACTCACGGCCGTCTTGAGGCCCGAGAAACTGAATTCGAGTCCCGGCCGGTCGAGCATCGGCCGCGGAAAGCCGTACACGCCGGGCCGGCCCTCGAGCGCGAGCCGCGCGAGCTCAGGGCCGCCGGGGTACGGCAGGCCGAGCAGCTTCGCGGTCTTGTCGAACGCTTCGCCGGCCGCATCGTCGCGCGTTTCGCCGAGCACCCGGTACTCGCCGATGCCGCGCACCTCGACCAGCATGGTGTGGCCACCCGAAACGAGCAGCGCCACATGCGGAAATCCCGGTGGGTCCGGCTCGAGGAGCGGCGCCAGCAGGTGGCCCTCGAGATGGTGGATGTTGATCGCGGGCAGGCCCCAGGCGAAGGCGAGGCTGCGGGCGAGCGCCGCGCCGGTGAGCAAGGCACCGATCAGTCCGGGACCTGCGGTATAGGCCACGCCGCCCAGGTCGGCGGGCGTCGAGGCGGCATCCGCGAGCGCGGCGCGCACCAGCGGCACGAGCCGGCGCACATGATCGCGGGAGGCGAGTTCCGGCACGACGCCGCCATAGACGCGGTGCAGGTCGATTTGCGAATGCAGGACATGCGAGAGCAGGCCGCGGTCCTCGTCGAGGACCGCCACCGCGCTTTCATCGCAGGACGATTCGATGGCCAACACACGCATTTTGCGTTTTCACCGGGAGATCATTAGAATTCCCGCCCTTGCGCCCAAGGTCCGCGGGCGAATCTTCTGTAAATTCAAAGAGTTGAGGTTCTGATGCCGAGCGTTCGTATACGCGAAAACGAGTTCTTCGACGCCGCGCTGCGCCGTTTCAAGCGCGCGTGCGAGAAGGCGGGCGTCCTCACGGAGCTGCGCCGCCGGGAATTCTACGAAAAGCCGACCCAGGAACGGAAACGCAAGAAGGCGGCTGCCGTGAAGCGCCACCTGAAGCGCAACTCCCGCGACAGCGCGCCACGCCGCTGAGCCTGCGATGACGCTCAAGGAGCGCATCACCGAAGACATGAAGGCTGCGATGCGTGCCGGCGAGAAAGAACGCCTGGGCACGATCCGCATGCTGCAGGCTGCGATCAAGCAGCGCGAGGTCGACGAGCGCATCACCCTGGACGACACCCAGGTGATCTCGGTCCTCGAGAAGATGGTCAAGCAGCGCAGGGAATCGATCACGCAGTTCACCGCGGGCGGCCGCGCGGACCTCGTGGCGAAGGAAACCGCGGAACTCGAGCAGCTGCAGGCCTACCTGCCCGCGCAACTCACGGACGCCGAACTCGATGCGCTGATCGCTGCCGCGATCGCC
>CADEFJ010000129.1:2663-5097 GCA_902826575.1 uncultured Pseudomonadota bacterium
ATCAAGGCGAAGCTCGGCGCCGCCGGCTGATCCCGGCTGCCACGCGCCGCGTGGCTTACTATTCGGCATGGCCGGCCGGATCCCCCAAAGCTTCATCGACGACCTTATCGGTCGCACCGACATCGTCGAGCTGATCGGCGCCCGTGTGCCGCTGAAGAAAGCGGGCCGCGAGTTCAAGGCCTGCTGCCCCTTCCATGACGAGAAATCGCCTTCGTTCTGGGTGAGCCCCGACAAGCAGTTCTACCACTGCTTCGGCTGCGGCGCGCACGGCACCGCGCTCGGCTTCCTGATGAACTACGACCGGCTCGCCTTTCCGGAGGCCGTCGAGGAGCTCGCCTCGCGCGCCGGTGTCGAAGTGCCGCGCGAGGCCGGCGCGCCGGATCGCGACCGCGATTCGAGCGACGCGCTGTACGAACTCAATGCGCGTGTGGCGCGACACTACGCTGCGACACTCGCCACGGATACGCGCGCGCGCGAGTATGTGGCGAAGCGCGGACTCGACGCGGACTCGGTGGAGCGCTTCCAGCTCGGCCACGCGACGAGTTCGTGGAATGACGTCCTGCGCCGCTTCGGCGGCAATGACGCGAAACTGGCCCAGCTTGCGGCGGTCGGCCTCGTCATCGAACGCGAAGGCGGGCAGATCCGCGACGGCGAGCGCCACTACGACCGCTTTCGCGACCGGCTGATGTTCCCGATCCGCGATGCACGCGGGCGCGTGATTGCCTTCGGCGGGCGCGTGATCGGCGAGGGCGAGCCGAAGTACCTCAATTCGCCCGAGACGGCGCTGTTTCACAAAGGCCGCGAACTCTACGGCATGTACGAAGTGCGCCAGAGCCGCGCAAAGCTCACGCGCCTGCTCGTCGTCGAGGGGTATATCGATGTCGTGCGCCTGCACCAGGCGGGCGTGCGTCATGCGGTCGCGACACTCGGCACGGCGACCACGCCAGAGCACTTGAAGCGCATCTTCCGCATGGTGAGCGAAGTGGTGTTTGCGTTCGACGGCGATCGCGCCGGCCGCGCCGCCGCATGGCGTGCGCTGCAGAACGCGCTGCCTGAAGTGCGCGAAGGGCGCGAGATCCGCTTCCTGTTCCTGCCCGAGGGTCATGATCCCGACACGCTGGTAGCGGAAGAAGGCGCTGCCGCCTTCGAACGCCGCGTCGAGGCGGCACTGCCGCTGTCCGAGTACCTGGTGCGTGAACTGGCCGCGCAGGGCGATCTCGCACACGCCGACGGCCGGGCCCGATTCGCGGAGCTCGCGCGACCGTTGATCGCGCGTGTCGCGCCGGGCGTGTACCGCGAGCTGCTGATCGGGCGCATTGCCGAGGCGATCAATCTGCCGGCGACGCGCCTCGCGGAGCTTTGGCAGGCGGGCAGCGCCGCGCCCGCGCGCGCCGGCGCCCACGAGAGCGGATCAACTGCGCGCCGGCGAGCGCAGCCGCGCGCGCGCCCGCGCGGCGCGGGACGTCGCGGGCTCGTCGGACAGGCAGTGCAGCTCCTGTTGCACCACCCCGCCGCGGCCGCGAACGTCGACGGCGGGTTGATCGAGGCGCTCCTGCAGGTCGATGAGCCCGGCCTGCCGTTCCTGCGCGAGTTGCTGGATGAACTGCGCGCGCTGCCAGCCACCAGCACGGCGCAGATCCTCGAGCGCTGGCGCGAGCGGCCCGAGGGCCCGCGCCTCGCCGAACTCGCCGCCGAGGAGATGCTGGTGACCGATACGCGGGCCGCGGAACGGGAAATTGCCACCGCGCTCGAGCGGCTGGCGGCCGGTGCCCGCCAACGCCGCATCGACGAACTGCTGGCCCGCAGCAGCGAGGGCGACCTCACGGCAAAAGAAAAGCTTGAACTTCAATGGCTTATGTCGGCCAAGGCCCCGGCGGCACCGGCCCGGGAGCGTGGTTCCGAGCCCCGCTGACGGCATAAAGCTGGAATTTGAATGGGTTAGGCGGGTCTTTAGTATAATGACCAGCTTTTCCTCGCTACCCGTTGCTTGTCGTCCCCCTCAGAGCGGGCGCGGAAGGGTGCGACCAAATATTCGGCACGGGATATGACACGCAAGCAAAAGCCCAGCAAAGTTTCCAGGAAGGTCGCCCGGACCGTCGCCAAGACTGCACCCCGCAAGGCGGTTGCACGCAAGGCGGAACCGAAGGCGAAGGCGCAGCGCGCCGCACCGGTGCGCAAGGTCGAGGCTCGCAAGGCTGACACCCGCAAGGTCGAGGCCCGCAAGGCGGAGCCCGCGCGCAAAGCCGTCGAGCCGACCCGCAAGCCGGACACGAAGGCGAAGGCCGAGTCGCGCAAGAGCGCAGCGGTGCACACGAGCATCGAGCGTCGTCCCGTGGCAATGCCCGAGGAGCGCCAGTCGCAGCTCAAGCTGCTGATCGCGCGCGGCAAGGAACAGGGCTACCTGACCTATTCGCAGGTGAACGATCACCTGCCG
>CADEFJ010000130.1 GCA_902826575.1 uncultured Pseudomonadota bacterium
TTACAAGGTGCCGAAGGAGTTCCGCGCGATTGCCGAACTGCCGCGCAATGCCGCTGGCAAGGTCCTGAAGAAGGAGCTGCGCGAGTTGCGTTGAGCGGGCGGGAAGGGCCGGTTTCCCGGACCCCTCCCACCCGTCAACCTTCCCCCCCCGAACTAGAATTTCTGCGCGAACTTCAGTCCGTAGGTCCGCGGCTGGTTCGTGATGATGTACGGGTGCGTGCAGATTTGCTCATCGCACTGCGCAAAGCGCGCAATATCCGCTCGCTCGTCGAAGGCGTTGTCGATGAACAGCTCCAGCGAGTAGCTGTCCTTGCCGAGCCCGAAACTGAAGTCGGCGACACCATACGCCCGATTGGGCCCGCCCACGGAGGCTTCGTCCGCAGGGAGGAGGGCCGAGCGCCGTTCGCTCTCGTACGCGTAGGCTCCTTGCAGGTGCGCGTCGAATGTCCCGAGCGGGAAGGAGTAGCGGGCGATCAGGTTGCCCTTGAACTGCGCAGCGATGGGCAGTTCTGTGCCGCTCGGGGCGAAGCTCACCGGATCGCACTGGTCGGGTGGCAGCGGCAGGCCCGTCGTGTCCAGGTTCTCGCAGAAATCTTCGGTCAGCTTGGTGTCGAGAAAGGTCACGCTGCCGCCGAGCAGCAGCCGATCGCTCGCGGCCCAGCTGAAATCGGCCTCGACGCCTTTGATCTCGGCGCTGCCGGCATTGACGATATTCGTCAGGCCGTTCGAGCCGAGGAACGAGAACTGGAAATCCTGCCAGTCCTGGTAGAAGACGGCTCCATTGAATCGCACACGATTGTCGAGCCAGGTCGATTTCCAGCCGAGCTCGTAGTTGAACAGATTGTCCGATTCATACGGAGCAAAGGTGCCGCGGCGATTGGCACCGCCGGGCCGAAAGCCTTCCGAATAGGTGGCGTAAACAAGGCGATCGCTGTCGAACTTGTAGGTCAGCGTGAGCTTCGGGATCACGCCATCTTCCTTCTGTCCCTTGTCGAGGTTCTTGCAGGGCGCCCCGCCGAAGGGAATCCAGCCCGAGCGATCGAAGCGGGCGTCGCCCGCCTGGAAGCTGCAGAGCGTTTCACCGCTGTTGCCGCTGCCACTGAAGTTCTCCGAGTAACCATAGAAGCCCTCGAGTGTGTTGTCGGAATCGAACCAGCGGAAGCCACCGAGCAGGGACAGCTTCTCGGTGAAGTCGTAGGTCAGCTCGCCGAACACCGCAAGGTCGCGGTCGACGCGCACTTGCTGCGTGAGCCAGATGGTGTCCGGCCAGTCCGTCACGGCCAGATCGGGCGCGAGGGCATCGACTTTGTAGTCCTGCTGGATCCGGTGCTGCTGGCGCTGCGCGAACAGGCCGCCGACGAAGCGCAGCCGCTTGGTCGGATCCGTGGAGACGCGCAGTTCCTGGCTCCAGCGCTGGTACTGGTCATTGCTGAGGAAATACTGCGACGCGTCGACCACGTCGGTGTCGGAGTTCAGGTAGTAACCGTAAACCACGTCGTAGAAATACGTGTAGTCCGAGTAGTCCGAATCGCCCGTGGTGTCGCGCTTCAGGAAGGAGGCTGCGTAGACAAGGTCGAGGTTGGCGATCTTGCCTTCGACGGTGAGCGACGCCTGGGCCCATTCGTCGTCGAATTTCTCGGATCGATAACGGCTGATCTGGAGGTCGCCCACCGCCGGGTCGTACGAAAACCCGCCACCATTCTTCTGCGACTGGGCCATCACCTGCGGAGTGATGGTCCAGTTGTCGTTGAGGTCGATGCGCAGCGCTGCGCGGGCGCCGTACGTTTCGGTGTCGTTGTAGGCATCCTGGACGTAGGCAGCGTTGTTGCGGCCGATCGGCACGCCCGCGAGCGCGCTCGCCGTGGGGTAGGTAATCGTCCCGGGAACGTTGTCGATATAACCAGGTGTCTTGGTCGCCCAGCCGACGAGGCGCACCGCCGCACGCTCCGAAACCGGGATGTTCACGAAGCCTTCGGCAACATAGCCGCCTTCGCCATCGAGCACGCTGCCCTGGAGGTCGTAGCCCGCCGCGAAGGCCGAGGGATCCGGTTTGTTGGTGATGATGCGCACGGTGCCGGCCTGCGAACTTGCGCCATACAGCGTGCCCTGGGGTCCAGCCAGTCCCTCGACACGCGCGATGTCGTACATGTGTACGTCGAGCGCACCCTGGATGGTCGTGATGGGCTGCTCGTCGAGGTAGATTCCGACGCTGGGCTGGGAGCCGGAATGGTTGCCGTTGTCGCCAGCCGCGACGCCGCGGAAGTACACGCGGGCGAAGCCGGGGCCGCCGGTCGTGTAAGAAAGGCTCGGCAGGTACTTGGCATAGTCGTCGAAGTCGGAAACGCCCAGCTCTTCGAGCTTCTGCGAACCGAGCGCCTGGATGCTGATCGGCACGCTCTGCAGGCTTTCCTCGCGCTTCTGCGCCGTGACGATCACTTCCTCGAGGCCGCCGGCCGTGGACGAAGGCGGGCTTTGCGCCTGTGCCGTCGTCAGCGCGGTGATTACGGCCATCGAGACGAGTGGAACCGCCCGCGCGCCGGGGCGGGCGGTGGGCGTCCGTTGCAGCGGTGTGGCCTGCAGGCGCGATAGCTTCCGTTTCTTGCTGCGTGTCATGGTCTGTTACCCCCGGTTCTCATTTCAGGATTGTGCATCGGGATAGGCTTCGACGATCGGCCCCAGCGTCCGCCGCAGGGGATCCAGCCACGGCTCGAAGTGTCGCCACTGGTCGATGCCGTCGCGATAAATGGGGCGGCGCACCTGCTCGGAGCTCGCGGTGCGCACCGCGCGGTCGTTCTCATAGAACCGCAGGCATCCCGCCTCGAAGGGCAGTCCGCAATAGTCGAGCAGGCGGCGCACTTGCGCTTCCGTGTCGTCGACCATGTGCTCATAGATCACCCGATGTACGCGGCCGGGCAGCACGGCATCGATGTGCGCCATCAGCTCGACGTAGTCGCGGTAGTAGTGGCCAATGTCCGCGAGGTCATAGCTGAAGGCCTGGCCGCGTGCGAAATGCTGCTTGAAGGCGGAGAAGCAGCAGCCCAGCGGGTGGCGCCGTGCGTCGATGATTTTCGCATTCGGCAGCAGCAGGTGGATGAGGCCGGCATGGGCAAAGTTGTTCGGCATCTTGTCGATGAAGAACGGTGCGCCGCCCTTTCGCTGGATGCGGGTCTGCGCAAGGTAGCGCTCACCGAGCTGCAGGCACTGCTCCGCATCGAGGTCCGCCAGCACTTCGGGATAACGCGAACTCTCGCCGCGCATCTTTGCGCCGCCCAGTTCCCGTGCCAGCTGGATCATGTCGGGCAACTCCATCGTGCCCTCGACCTGCGAATGGCTCGACAGGATCTGCTCGAGCAGCGTGGAGCCCGATCGCGGCAGTCCGACAATGAAGATCGGGTCGCGCGCGGGCGAGCCCCAGCCCGCACGTGCCGCGAAGAATGCGGGGGTCAGCAGCGCTTTCGATCGCCGTACCTGGTCCGCATGATCCTCCGCCGACCACGCGAGCGCCTTGCGACGCAGGCGATTGCCCACATCGTAGTGGTGAAACGACGCCTCGTAGTCAGCAGCGTCTTCGAGCGCCTTGCCCAGCGCGAAGTTGAAATGCAGCCGGTCCTCTTCGCCGAGATCCTCACGTGCAAGCTGTCGCCGCATGGTGGCGACGTCGCCGGCCGTGAAGCGGAATGTCTTCAGGTTCGCGAGGCTCCACCACACTTCGCCGAGATGCGGGGCGAGTTCCAGCGATCGACGGTACGCGGCGATCGAATCATCCAGCTTTCCGGCGGTCTTGAGCGTATGCCCGTAGCTCATCCAGATTTTCGGCTGGCGCGGGTAATCGCGCAGCACTTCGCCATAGATGCCGATGGCGCGGGGCATATCGCCGAGTCGTGCCGCCATCGATGCGGCAAGATTGCGATAGCCCGGATTGTGCGCGTCGGCGGCAAGGAGCAGATCGACCTCGGCCAGGGCCGCCTCGAGCTTCGCCTGCTTCTGCAGCACGACCGCGAGGTTGTGTCGGGCAGCGAGAAATCCCGGCGCGAGCTCCAGGCAGCGGCGCAGCAGTTTCTCGGCATCGCCGTAGCGGCCGAGCCGCGCGCCGACCTCGGCCAGCATGCGGATCGCCGCGACGTCCGTCGGGTGCTGCCGCAGGTGCTCGCGCAGCAACGCCTCCGCTACGGGGATGCGCCCGTCGCACAGCGCGGCGGCCGGTTCGAGCAGTCGGGGATCACGCGTCGAATGGCGGATGTGCCGCGCGTAGGCCTCGTCGGCCGACTCGACGTCGCCGAGCAGCGTCAGGAAATCTCCAAGGATGCGCCAGGCGTCCGGAAGGTCCGGCTTCAACGTCACCGCGCGCCGCAAAGCCACGATTGCATCGTCGCCACGGCGGGCGCGTCCCAGGGCCAGACCGAGTTCGAAGTGAGCTGCGGCCCAGTTCGGCTGCGCGCGCGCGAGCGGTTCAAGGACTTCGATGGCCGCGACCGGATCTCCCTGCAGGCGATTGGCCGTGCCCAGCATCAGCAGTGCAACGGGGTGCCCCGGCACGGCAGCGAGAATTTCCGTGGACTGTTCGGCAGCGAGGCGGGGGTCGGTGCCGAGCAGGTGCGCAGCGTGGGCGAGCGCCACGTCGAGCGTGCCAACCTGCTCGGGCGGGCTAGACATTCCGTTGTCTGGTGAATGCTGAAGTCACGCAACACCAATCAAAGACCGCCGCCGCTCCTTTGTCAAACTTGTCGCATGCAGGCCACATGGGCGCAGGCGCGGATCCCGCGGGGCGCATAATGCCCGCCCATGAAACCCCTGATCCTGGCCTGCGGCGCGACCCTGCTCGGCGCCTGCTCGATGCCCGCCGAACCGGTGCTGCAGAACCTCGAGCGGGCCTACGCCGCCGATACCGGCACGCTGGCGATGTATTGCGGCGCCTTGATCGATGGCGTCGCCGACGTGCCCGCGAGGGACGTGACGCTGCTGATCCGCGACGGGCGTGTCGCCAGCGTGACACCCGGTCGCAGCATCCCGCGCGGTGTCGCCGCACTCGACCTGCCGGC
>CADEFJ010000131.1 GCA_902826575.1 uncultured Pseudomonadota bacterium
CGAACTTCGAGGTGTTGAATTCGATTTCCGTGAGTACCTTGCCTTCGAACAACTTCAGGTTGCGCTGGTACTCGATCTCCGCCTGCTGGTACTGCGCCCGGTTGCGCTCGAGCCCCGCCTGCGCGTCGCGCACGGCCTGCTCGAGCAACGTGGGGTCGATGCGCGCGATCAACTGGCCCTGTTTCACGGTGTCATTGAAGTCGACGTAAGTCGCGACCACGCGACCGGAGACCTGAGTGCCGACCTGCACGGTCGTCACGGCGCTCAGCGCGCCGGTCGCCGCCACGGCGGCGCGAATGTCGCCACGCTCCACGGTCGCGAATCGATAGGGCGGCGCAGTGTCGCGCGACAGCTTCGACCAGGCGAGGAGGCCGCCCGCCAGCAGTGCGAGCACGATGACGCCGACAATGACCGGTTTCTTCTTCATGGGCACCAAGAATAACGATCGCGCGCCACCGGTGGAGCCGGGAATACCCCGATTGCACCTGGGCGTCACGAATGGCGCCCACGGGGGTGTGAACGGCTTTGCCGCCCGGGTGCAGCCTACCTATGCTTGTACACCATGGATCCGTCGCCACCATCCTTCGAGCGCTTTGCCCTGAAACGGGTGGAATACCTGTTGATCGTGGCGTTCTGGACGTTCTTTGCGCTGCTGTGGTCCGCCAATGCGCTGCTCTCGACCAGCGGGCGGGCGATACCGCTGTTCCCGGCCGCACCGGTGGTGCTGGCGTTCGTTGCCGCCGCTATCTGGGCGATACTTACCCCGCCGTTGTTCCACGTCGCCGGGCGCTTCAGCATCGACCGCGACCACCGCGGCGCACGCATGCTCGCGCTCCTGGTCATCGCCGTGCTGGTCGCCTTCTTCGTGGATGCGCTGTTGGCGTACCTGCGCTACGACGTCTTTTTCGAGCGTCCGGCCGGTCGGGGTCCGCCGCCTGGCTTCGTGCAGCGGCTCGGGCGCCTGTGGTTCATCAATCAGCTCATCATCGTCGGCGCGATACTCGCAGCCGGCTTCGCGCGCCACTACTTCCACCGCTACCAGGCGCGCCGCGAGGAGGCGATCCTGCTGCAGGCGCAGCTCGCCGATGCGCGTCTCGCCATGTTGCGCAGCCAGCTGGATCCGCATTTCCTCTTCAATACCCTGCACGCGGTTTCGGCACTGGTGGAGCGCGACCCGCGCGGCGTGCGTCGCATGATCGCGCGCCTGTCGGAACTGCTGCGCTCCACCCTCGAGGGCGGTGGTGAACAGGAGGTGCCGCTGCGCGAAGAGCTGCGCTTCCTCGATGGTTACCTCGACATTATGCGCGTCAGGTTCCAGGGCCGGCTCACGATCGGGATGCAGGTCGAGCCGGGACTGGACGAAGCGCTCGTCCCCAATCTCGTACTGCAGCCGCTGGTGGAGAACGCGATCCGCCACGGCACCGCCAAGTCCGACGCGGAGGGCCACATCGCGATTGCCGCGCGCCGCGACGGCACCGCGATCGTGCTGGCCGTGGAGGACAACGGGCCGGCGGCCCTGGCGACCGCGGGCCAGATCGTCGAAGGAATCGGCCTCAGGAATACGCGCGAGCGCCTCACCCAGCTCTACGGCGCTGCCCAGCACCTCATCCTCGAACCGCGCGCCGGGGGCGGGATGCGCGCCGAGGTGCGCCTGCCGTTCCATACGCGCGCCGACCTGCGCGCGGTGGCCGTATGAATGCGCCTGCACTGCGGGTACTGATCGTCGACGACGAGGCGCTCGCGCGGCAGCGACTCACGGATCTGCTGCGCGGCGAGCAGGCAGTCGACGTCGTCGGCCAGACCGACAATGGCGACGCTGCCGTCGCCGCGATTCGCGAACTGGCGCCCGATCTCGTGTTCCTCGATGTGCAGATGCCCGGCCGCACCGGTATCGATGTGGTGCGCGAAATCGGCGCCGCGCAGATGCCGGCGACGATCTTCGTCACGGCCTACGACCAGTACGCGCTCACGGCTTTCGATGTCGCCGCCATCGACTACCTCGTGAAGCCCTTCGACGACGAGCGCTTCGAACTCGCCTTCGCCCGTGCGCGGCGCGCGATCGAGCTCAAGGAGATCGGCGCGTTGTCGGTTCGACTGCGTGCGCTGCTCGATGCCCCGTCGGGCGGGCAGGGTACGGGGCCCGCCCCCGTTCCGCGCTACCTGGAACGCATTGCGGTCGAGATGCGCGGCCAGGTGCGAGTCGTGCCGGTCGAGGAGATCGATGCCATCACGGCGAGCGGACCGTACGTCGAACTGCACGCCGGCGACAAGACGTATCTCGCGCGCGAGCGCATGCAGACGCTGGAGGAACGGCTCGACCCGCACCACTTCGCGCGCGTACACCGCTCGGTGATCGTGCGCCTCGATCGCATCAAGGCGCTGATGCGCGAACCGGGCGGCGATTATGCGGTGCGGCTCAGGAATGGCAAGCAGCATCCCGTGAGCCGCAGTCGCGTCGATCAGCTGCAGCGCTGGATCGGCGTGCTCCGCTGAGCCAGCGCGGCGCGCGGCGCTAGTCGTCGGCGAGCGCCTGCGCGAGATCGGCGATCAGATCGTCCGCATGCTCGATGCCCACCGACAACCGCACCATCGCGTCGGTGACGCCGTAGCGGTCGCGCGTCGCTTTCGGCACCCCGGAATGCGTGGTGGAGGCGGGGTGCGAGATCAGCGTCTCGGTGCCGCCCAGGCTCACCGCGAGCTTGAGCACCTGCAAGCGGTTCAGCATGCGAAACGCGTCGGCCTCGCCGCTGCCCACCTTGAACGCGAAAGTAGAACCGGCGCTGTCGCACTGGCGCCGGAACACCGGCATCCGCGGGTCGCCGTCTTCGAGCAGGCCGAGATAGTTGACGTCCGAGACGCGCGGATGGGCGACCAGGAACTGCGCGACGCGCTCCGCATTGGCGGCCGCCGCACGCATGCGCAGCGCCATCGTTTCCATCGAGCGCATGATCATCCACGCGGTGTTCGGATCGAGCTGCGTGCCAAGGGCGCTGCGCAACAGGCGCGTGGTGCGCATGCGCGCCTTCGAGCCGACGGCGCCGCCGGCGACGAGATCGGAGTGCCCGCCCACGTACTTGGTCAGCGAATAGAGCACGATGTCGGCGCCATGCAGCAGGGGACGCTGGTACACGGGGCCGAGGAAAGTATTGTCCACGGCGACCGGCGGCGCTTCGCCGCCCTGGCGCCGCGCGATCTCGTCGGCCACGCGCCGCATCAGCGCGAGATCGACCAGGCTGTTGGTCGGGTTCGCCGGCGTCTCGGTCATGATGAAGGACACGCGACCGCCGCTCTCCTTCGCGGTGCGCAGCGCGCGCTCCATCGCTTCCATCACGGCGTGTTCATTGCAGCCGTCGGTAAAGCCCACGGCGCGGATGCCGAAGTTCGGCAGCGTCTTCTCGATCAGCGTCTCGGTGCCGCCGTAAAGTGGCTGGCTCATCAGGATCACGTCGCCCGGGCGTACGTAAGCCAGTATCGTGGTCGAGATCGCAGCCATGCCGCTCGCAAATACCGCTGCCGCCTCGCCGCCTTCCCACAGCGCCAGACGATCCTCTAGCATCTCGAGGTTGGGATTGTTGAAGCGCGAATAGACCAGGCCGGCCCCCTGGCCGGGCGGCGCCTCGCGGCGACCCGCGGTGAAGTCGAAAAACGCTTTGCCGTCCTCGGCCGTCTTGAAGACGAACGTCGAGGTGAGGAAAACGGGCGGTTTGAGGGAGCCTTCGGAAAAGTGCGGGTCGTAGCCGTAACCCATCATCTGGGTTTCCGGGTGCAACTCGTGGTCTCCGATGCGCCGCTTGTGGTATTGGTCGTAGCTCATCGGGCAATGATAGCCGTGGAGGGGCGCGATGGTGACACGCGAAGAAGCCGAGCAGGCCGTCAGGGTACTGCTGCGCTGGGCGGGAGAGGATCCCGCCCGGGAAGGACTGCTCGATACGCCACGCCGTGTGACCGAGGCCTTCGGCGACTGGTTTTCGGGCTATGCGATCGATCCGGGTGAGTACCTGCGCCGCACTTTCGAGGAAGTGGCCGGCTACGACGAAATGATCGTGCTGCGGAACATCGAATTCGAGTCGCACTGTGAGCACCACATGGCACCGATCATCGGCCGCGCCCACGTGGGATACTTGCCGACCGACAAGGTGGTCGGCATCAGCAAGCTCGCCCGGGTGGTGGACGGTTATGCCCGCCGGTTCCAGGTCCAGGAGAAGCTGACCGCGCAGATCGCCCAGTGCATCGAGGACGTGCTGAAGCCGCGCGGCGTGGGGGTCGTGATCGACGCCGCACATGAGTGCATGACCACCCGCGGGGTCCACAAGCGGGGCGTCTCGATGGTCACGAGCCGCATGACGGGTGTTTTCCGGGACGATCCCCGTACCCGGGCCGAGTTCCTGCGGTTCATCGAGTTGACCCCTCCCTAGCCCCCCCCACGAAGCGGGGGGTGTAACTCCTCGAAATTTGGGGTTTTTCGGGCCTGTGGTATGCTGCGCCCCGATCGTCGCCTGTTCGACCTGCATCTACGGCGCCAGAGAGCGTCCCGTCTGCAAGCCCGTTTCGACTGCGATCAGGGGTCAGGGATCGCAAGTTCCTGCCGTATTTGAGTTACTAATCCTTTTGAGAGAGTTGTTTCGATGGCTAAGATCTATGTAGGAAACCTGCCGTTCACGGCGGGTGAAGACGAAGTGCGCGAGCTGTTTTCCAAGCACGGTACGGTTGAATCCGTATCGCTGCCGACCGATCGCGAAACGGGCCGCCCGCGCGGCTTCGGCTTTGTCGAGATGGCGCAGGCTGATGCACAGCGTGCGATTGGTGCGTTGAATGGTTATTCGATGAATGGCCGTCCGCTGCGCGTCAATGAGGCGCAGGACAAGCCACGTACCGGCGGTGGCGGCGGCGGCGGTGGCCGTGGTCCGCGTCCGGGCGGCGGCGGTGGCGGCGGCTTCCGCTCCGGCGGGGGCGGCGGCGGCGGCGGGCGCTGGTAACAGCTACCCGACCGAACGTC
>CADEFJ010000132.1 GCA_902826575.1 uncultured Pseudomonadota bacterium
ACCGGCGGAGATCGTGTTCGACCAGGGGCTGGGCGACCTGTTCGTGATCCGCGTCGCCGGCAATATCGTCGCACCCTCGCAGGTCGATAGCGTCGAGTTCGCGGCCGGGCGCTACGATACGCGGCTCGTCGTGGTACTAGGTCATTCCACCTGCGGCGCGATACTCGCGACCATAGAAGAGCTCAAGCGCGCGCCCGACAGCCAGTCGCGCAAGTTGCGCTCGATCGTCGATCGCGTGCGGCCATCCGTCGAGCCCTTGTTCGGCACGCCGATCGCAAATGATCACGATGCTCTGGTGCGCCAGGCGGTGCGTGCCAACATCCATTCTTCGGTCAACCAGTTGCGGCGTGGCTCGCAGCTGCTCGAGGACATGACCCGGCGCAAGGGCCTGCTGGTGGTTGGTGCGGAATACTGTCTCGAAAGCGGAGTGGTGGAGTTTTTCGACTGAGGAGCCGACATGGCGATGACGAGCGGGACCCCGGTTTCATGGGGCAGGATCGCCTTGTGCGCTGAATGCTAAGATCAGTCATGCGCAGCAGGCATCATCCCGAAGGTCACGCCGGGGGCCGCATCGGTCTGCTGCGAGCCGCGGTGCTCGGCGCGAACGACGGCATCGTATCGACCGCCAGCCTGATCGTCGGCGTTGCCGCCGCCAGTACCACGCGCGATGCGGTAGTGATCGCCGCGGTAGCCGGTATGGTTTCGGGCGCAATCTCGATGGCCGCGGGCGAGTATGTCTCGGTCAGCTCGCAGTCCGATGCCGAGAGGGCCGATCTCGAGCGAGAACGCCTCGAGCTCGAGACCGACATCGAGTCCGAGCGCAAGGAACTCGCCCTGATCTATGTGCGGCGAGGGTTGCAGCCGGAGCTCGCGAGGCAGGTTGCGGAACAGCTGATGGAGAACGATGCCCTGCGCGCCCACGCGCGCGATGAACTCGGGCACAGCGAAGCCAGCGCCGCAAAGCCCGTGCACGCGGCGGTCATCTCGGCGCTGACTTTCGCGAGCGGAGCCGCGCTGCCGCTCGCCGGCGTACTCGTCAGCACCAGGCAGACCGTCATTGCGGTCGTCGCGGCAAGCAGCCTGCTCGCGCTGGCATGCACCGGCGCGCTGGCGGCGCGTGTCGGCGGCGCGAGTATGCTCAAGGGCTCGGCGCGGGTCACTTTCTGGGGGATGCTGGGCATGGGCGCCACAGCCGCCGTCGGATCCCTGTTCGGCGGCGTGTTCTGAGCCGCCTGCAGATCAAGGTGGTGCCCGGTGCATCACGCGACAGCATCGCCGGCTGGCTGGGCGATGCACTGAAGGTGCGCGTCAGCGCGCCGCCGGAGAAGGGCAGGGCGAACGCCGCCGTGGAAAGCCTGATTGCCGCAGCGCTGGATGTGCCACGGAGCGACGTGCGCATCGTCAGCGGCCATGGGACGGCGCGCAAGATCGTGGAGATCGATCGCATGGACGAGGCCCAAGTGAACCAACGGCTTGCGAAATGTCAAGCCCGCGCGCGGCTGGCCACTGCGGTAATCGATGGGTAACGCTGGCTCGTGTAAGTTTCATCTGCCATTCGTAGCGAGTAACAAGCCATGGCCCGGATATCCAACGAACAGTACGACAGGTTGTCGATCACACTGCACTGGCTGATGCTGGCACTGATCGCGGCGGTGTACGCCTGCATCGAGTTGCGTGTGAACTTTCCGCGCGGCAGCGGGATTCGCGAGGGGCTCAAGCACTGGCACTTCATGCTGGGCCTGTCGGTACTCGCGCTCGTGATGATCCGCGTGGTCGTCAGGCTGCGTGGCGTCACGCCGACGATCAGGCCCGAGCCGTCGGCGTGGATGAAGGGTCTCTCGCACGCCGGCCATCTCGCGCTTTACGTGCTGATGTTCGGCATGCCGATCGCGGGGTGGATCCTGCTGAGCGCCGAAGGCGACCCGGTACCATTCTTCGGCCTCGAGCTGCCGCCGCTCGTCGCGCCCGATGAGGCCTTCGCGGATACGGTAAAGGAGATCCATGAGACCGGGGGCACGGTCGGGTACTATCTGATCGGCGTGCATGCGGCGGCCGCGCTGTTTCACCACTACATGAGGCGTGACAACACGCTGACGCGGATGCTGCCGGTGCTGCGCAGGCGCGCGTGATCGGGGTAAACCATGGCCTGCAAGGAGGCAGTCGTGAACCTGCACAGGATCGGCCAGATCTCGCTGCCGATTTCCAGTCTCGAGCAGTCGATCATCTTCTATCGCGATGTGCTCGGCATGCGCTTCCTGTTCCAGGCGCCGCCGGGCCTCGCATTCTTCGACTGCGACGGGGTGCGCCTGATGCTCGACGTGCCGGCGAAGTCCTCGCCCGAGACCCTCTCGTCGCTGCTCTATTTCAGCGTTGACGACATCGACGCCACTTGCGATGTGCTCGTGGAACGCGGCGTCAGATTCGAGGCGAAGCCGCACCTCGTGGCGAAGCTGCCCGATCACGAACTGTGGATGGCTTTCTTCAGGGATCCCGATCGCAATCTGCTCGCACTGATGTGCGAGAGGCGATGACACTGCCGGGCAGGCCGCGGTGACACGTCGCGGCGTGCTGCTCGCCGGCAGCGCCGTGGCGATTGTCGCGATCGGCATCGGTGCGGCGCTGCTGCTGCAACGCCAGGACAGAAGCAGTGGCCCCGAAGCGCCGCAAGCCAGGCCGGCGCCGATGGCGGCGGCGACTTTCATTGGCAGCGACAGCTGTCGTGGCTGCCATGCCGCCGAGTTTGCTGCCTGGGCGCCTTCGCAACACGCACGTGCCATGCAGCCGGCCACCGAGGCGACGGTGCTCGGGGATTTCTCGGACGCGCGCTACGCGTACGGTGGAGTCACGTCGACATTCTTCCGCCGCGACGGCCGCTATTTCGTGCGCACCGACGGCGCCGACGGCGCGCTCGCGGACTTCGAGGTGAAGTACACGTTTGGCGTCGAGCCGCTGCAGCAATACCTGATCGAACTGCCGCGTGGCCACGTGCAGGCGCTGTCGATCGCATGGGACTCGCGGCCGGGCGAGCAGGGCGGGCAGCGATGGTTCCACCTCTATCCGCACGAACGTATCACGCACGCCGATGAGCTGCACTGGACGCGGCGCGCGCACAACTGGAACTTCATGTGCGCGGACTGCCACACGACCGACCTGCGCAAGCGCTACGACGCCGCGACCGACAGCTACGCGAGCACCTGGTCGGAAATGCACGTCGGCTGCGAGGCCTGTCATGGGCCGGGCTCGCAACACGTTGCCGCGGGCGGCCTGCGCAAGCTCGGTGCGCGCCTCGACGAACGCCAGGGCGTCACCTGGGTGCAGACGGCGGCCGGTCGGCCGCAGCGCTCGGTGCCGCGCGACGCCTCGCGCGAGATCGAAGTGTGCGCGCAATGCCATGCCCGGCGCGCGCAGATCGCCGAGGGATATCAGGCCGGCGCTGCCCTGCTCGATCATTACCTGCCGGCGCTGCTGACCGAGCCGCTGTACTGGCCCGACGGTCGCCAGCGTGACGAGGTCTACGTTTACGGCTCGTTCCTGCAAAGCCGCATGCATGCCGCCGGTGTCACCTGCAGCGACTGCCATGACCCGCACACCGGGCGGCTGCGCGTAGCCGGCAACGGGCTCTGCGGCCAATGCCACGTCGCGGCGCGCTACGACACGCCGACACATCATCACCACGGGGTTGGTGCCGCCGGCAGCGCGTGCGTCGACTGCCACATGCCCGAAGCCACCTACATGGTCGTCGATCCCCGTCGTGACCACAGCCTGAAGATTCCGGCGCCGGCGATCTGCGAGTCCTGTCATGCCGGCAAGGGCGCGCAACTGGCCGTGCCAGCGCGATCCGCGGCAGACCTGGCGCGCGACAGCGCGTTGCCGGACATCGTGCGTGCCACGGCGCTCGCGAATCTCGCGGCACAGGCACCGACCGCGGCCATTGCCAACCTGGCGTGGGAAGCCTCATCGGCCACTGGCGATCTGCAACGCCTTGCAGCGGCAGGAGTCGCGGCGGGGTTACCCGCTGCGGACCGGCTGCTGGTTCTCGCGCCGCTGCTTGCCGATGCGCGCCGCGCGGTGCGCATCGAGGCGGCGGGCGCGATCGCGGACCTGGCGAGCGCGCAACTGCCGCCCGCTCGCGCGCGCGACTGGGAGCGCGCCTCGCGCGAGTACGTCGAGGCGCAGCGCTACAACGCCGATCGGCCCGAAGCGCGGGTGAACCTCGCCACCTTTCTTGCCCGGCAAGGTGATGGCGCGGGCGCGCAGGCGCAGTTCGCCAGCGCAATTCGTCTCGACCCCGCCTTCGTCCCGGCTTTCGTGAACGGTGCCGATGCGTTGCGCAGCGCCGGCGATGACGCCGCGGCGCTCGCCCTGCTCGAGCGGGGCATCGCGGCGGTGCCCAGGGAGCGCGCGGCGGCGCTGCATCATGCGCGCGGCCTCACGCTGGTACGCCTGCAGCGCATGCCCGATGCGATTGCGGCCCTGCGCCGTGCGCACGACCTCGTGCCGGGAGATGTGCGCTACGCCTATGTGTATGCCGTGGGTCTCAACTCCGCGGGCAACGCGCGCGAGGCGATTGCCGTGCTCGTGCGCTCGATCAGGACTGCGCCCGACGATGTGCAACTGCTGACCGCGCTCGCGACGATCGCCCGCGACGCCGGCGACCTGCCGCGCGCACGCGCCGCCGCACAGTCGCTGGAGCGACTGATGCCGGGGGATCCGCAAGTGGAGGCGCTGCGCGCCGGGCTCGGGACGGAGTAGGCGGGCCCCCGCGGTGAAACAGGCCGGGCCTTTGCGGCCCGGCCGACTCGTCAGTCGTCCATCAGGAAGCTGCGCAACTGCTCCGAGCGCGACGGGTGGCGCAGCTTGCGCAGTGCCTTCGCCTCGATCTGGCGGATGCGCTCGCGGGTGACATCGAACTGCTTGCCGACTTCCTCGAGGGTGTGGTCGGTGTTCATGTCGATGCCGA
>CADEFJ010000133.1 GCA_902826575.1 uncultured Pseudomonadota bacterium
GCGGCCGTTGGGGAGAGCTCACTCTGCGCCGCGTCGTCGAGCTTGCGGGCCTCACCGAGCATGCCGATTTCACCGAGCAGGCGCAGGTCGAGGGCAGTTCAGGTGCGCTGCGGCCCGACCTCGTCGTGCACATGCCCGAGGAGCGCGACCTCGTGGTCGACGCCAAGACGCCGCTCGATGCCTATCTCGAGGCGGTCGAGGCCGACAACGACGAGACGCGCAAGCTGGCGCTGGCGCGCCATGCCCAACAGGTCGAAGCGCGCGTGCGCGAACTGGCGAGCAAGGCCTACTGGGCACAGTTCGCGCGCAGCCCCGAGTTCGCCGTGTTGTTCCTGCCCGGCGACCAGTTCCTGTCGTCGGCTCTCGCCGAGCGTCCGGAGCTGATCGACAACGCGCTCAAGCAGAGCGTGGTCATCGCCACGCCCTCGACGCTGATGGCGCTGCTGAAGGCGGTCGCCTACGGCTGGCGTCAGGCGCAAGTCGCGCAGAATGCCGCCGAGATCCGCGATCTGGGCCAGGAACTCTATCGACGCCTCGGCAATTTCTCCGGGCATCTGGCCAAGGTGGGACAGCGCCTCGGCAACGCCGTGGAGTCGTACAACAGCGCGGTAGGCTCGCTCGAGCGGCAGGTGATGCCGCAGGCGCGGCGCTTCACCGAGCTCGGCGTTACCGCCGATGCCGCGCTGCCGACCCTCGAGCCCGTGGAGCGGCTCACGCGCGAACCGGCGCCTCCCCCCGGCAGCCCTGACACGCCGTGAGCACGACCGCCGCACCGCCGCCGCCGCGCAGCGCCGGCGCGCGTTATTTCGCCTGGCTCTACAGCGCGGAGAAGGTGCGCGAGGGCGTCAGCGCGCTGCTCGCGATCGAGCAAGAGATCCTGGCGAGCGCGAGCAGCGGGCTCGACCACTCGGTGGCGCACGCGCGCCTCGCCTGGTGGCAGGACGAATGCGCGCGACTGCGCGCCGCGCAGCCCGTGCACCCTGCCTCCCTCGCCGCCCGGCACGCGTTCCTTGCCGTGGGCCTGCCCGCACCGGACCTGGCGTCGCTGGCGGATCTCGCCGCCGCAAGGCTCGCATACGCGAGCCTCGCGCGTGAGGCCACGAGCGAGGCGTCCGCGCAGGATGCCGCGCGCTGGACCGAAGGGCTGTTCCTGCCGCTTGCTGCGCTGTCTGGCGCGGCCGTCGGCATCGACACCGGCGCCGCTGCCGCGCAGCTGCGCGCGCTCGGGATCGCCCTCTGCACGCACGAGCGGACACCGGGGGCTGCCACGCGCGCGGCGCTGCGCACCGCCCTCGCCTCGCTGCCCGGCGCGTTGCGCCCGGCACTGCGAGCGCTCCTCGTTTGGTCCACACTTGCGTTGCGGCCTGCCGCGCCGACACCCGGCACCGCACTCGCCGACAACTGGATCGCCTGGCGCGCCGCCCGAGCGGCGGCGCGCGCCCTGCCCTGAGGTCTGCCGGATGAATGCCACTTTCGAACCGCGGCTGCATCGTGCCGCCCCCGACGAACTTGCCGGCCGCGTGATCGCGATCACCGGGGCAGGCGACGGCATCGGCCGCGCCGTCGCAGTTACCTGCGCCGCGCACGGCGCCGAGGTGGTGCTGCTCGGCAGGACCGTCGGCAAGCTGGAGAAAGTCTACGACGAGATCGTCGCGGCGGGCGGCGTGGCGCCGATCATTGCGCCGCTCGACCTGGAGAAGGCCACCGCACACGAGTACGACGCGATCGCTGCCGCCATTGGCACGCGCTACGGGCGCCTCGACGGCCTGCTGCACAATGCGAGCCTGCTGGGCGACCTCTCGCCGATCGAGCACTATGACGTGCCGCTGTTCACGCGTGTGCTGCACGTCAATGTGACCGCGGCATTCGCGCTGACGCAGGTACTGCTGGCGCAGTTGCGCGCCTCGCCCGATGCGAGCGTGGTGTTCACCTCGAGCAGCGTCGGCCGGCGCGGCCGCGCCTACTGGGGTGCGTATGCCGTATCGAAGTTCGCGATCGAGGGGCTCTCGCAGGTGCTTGCCGATGAACTCGCCGGCACCACAGCGGTACGGGTCAATGCAATCAATCCCGGCGCGACCCGCACGGCGATGCGCCGCGCGGCCTACCCGGCCGAGGACCCCGCGAGGCTCGCCATGCCCGCGGACATTACCGCCGCGTACGTCTTCCTGCTGGGACCCGCCTCGAAGGGGATGACCGGCCAGAGCGTGGACGCCCAGGCGCCGCGCTAGCGCCGCCGGCGGCGGGCACGGGCGTCCCGGAGAGCGCGGCAAGTTCAGCGTCGGTCAATGCGCGCGAGCGCCCGCGCGGCAGGTCCCGGGCGAGTTCCAGCGTGCCGAACCGCACGCGCAGCACGCGGCTCACCATCGCACCCTGGCGCTCGAACAGCTGCCGCACCGACTTGCCGCTCGCACCGCGCGTGACGATCGCATACCAGCGGTTGCTGCCCTCGCCACCGCCGGCATCGCAGGCGAGCACCGTGAGCCGTTCACCGCTGTCGAGCTCGCCACCAGACAAGGCGGCCAGCCGTTCGGCGGGCAGCTCGCCATGGACGCGAACGCGAAACTCGATCTCCATCTGGCGCGCAGCGCGCTGCAGCCGTGCCGCGAGTTCGCCGTCCGGCGTGAACAGCTCGAGCCCGCCATCGATGCGCGGCATCGGGCTTATCGCGATGAAGCGGCGCCCGGCTTGCTTCGGCATGCGCGCCAGCAGCGGCTCGTTGCCGGAGGCATCGGGAACCTGCAGCGCTTCACCCGGCGAGCGGTGCGCGAGGTAGGCCAGCGCTTTCGCGGACGCAGTACGGCGGCGTACGGGACGCCCGTCGAGTCGCACCTCGTCTCCCGGCCCGATGCGCGCACCCAGCGTCGCGACCGCGCCGTTGACGGTGACGCGGCCGGCACGAATCCACTCCTCGGCCTCGCGCCGCGATGCGAGGCCGAGGCTCGCAAGGTGCTTCTGCAGGCGATCGCCGGTGTCGGGTTTGTCGGTCATGGGCGTGCGGACACCGCCCGCGGTGCGCTCAGCAATCCGGATCGCGCGGCGCGGCGACCAGGCCGGGCTTGCTGTCGGCCGCCGCGTCGAGTTCGTCGTCGTCGCCGGCGCTGTCACTGTCGCTGTCGAGCGTGTCATCGTCGAGCGCCACGTCATCGAGCCCGTGATCGGCGCCGGCCGCCGGCTCCGACGCGTCGTCCGCCACCGCTGCCACCGGCAGGTCAAGTTGCGGACTGACCTCGGTCATCGCCTTGAGCTCGGCCAGCGTGGGCATCTGGTCGAGGCTCTTCAGGCCAAAATAATCGAGGAACTCGCGGGTCGTGCCGAGCAGCTCGGGGTGCCCCGGCACATCGCGCACGCCGACGACACGGATCCAGCCGCGCTCGGTGAGCGTACGCACGATATTCGGATTCACCGCGACACCGCGCACCGACTCGATCTCGGCACGCGTGATCGGCTGCCGGTACGCGATCAGCGCCAGTGTCTCGAGCAGGGCGCGCGAATATTTCTGCGGGCGCTCGGGCCACAGGCGCGAGACCTGCGACGCAAACTGCGAGCGCACCTGCACCCGCCAGCCGCTCGCGGTCTCGAGCAATTGCAGCGCACGGCCCTCGTAGTCCTGCGCCAGCGCCGCGAGCGCCGTACGCAGCTCGGTGTTCGCCGGGCGATCGGCCTCGTCGAACAGGGCCGCAAGGTCCGCCAGCGCGAGCGGTCGCCCCGCCGCCAGCAGGGCTGCCTCGAGGATGTTGCGCAGTTGCGTTTCGCTCATGTCATTGCCTCACCGGGCACGTTGTCCGCGACCAGTTGCAGTCCACTGTGGCCGGGCGGCGCCGCGCGCACATGCAACGGCGCATACGGCTCCGCCTGGACGAAATCGATGAGACCCTCGCGCAGCAGCTCGAGGATCGCGATAAAGGTGATGGTCACGCCCATGCGTCCTTCCTCGGGGCGGAACAGCTGGCCGAACTCCACGAAACCGCCGCCCTCGAGCACCGAGAGGATGTCGGTCATGCGGGCGCGCATCGACAGGCGCTCGCGCTGGATATGGTGGTGCGCGAACATTTCGGCGCGCTGCACCACTTCGCGGAACGCGTACAGCATTTCCTGCAGCTGCACTTGCGGCAGGAGCCGCACGACCTTGCGGTCACTGAATTCGGCGCTCGCCGCGAACACGTCGCGCTCGAGGCGTGGCAGCGCGTCGAGCCCCTCGGCCGCGCGCTTGAAACGCTCGTACTCCTGCAGCCGGCGCACGAGGTCGGCGCGCGGATCGACCTCCTCGCCCGCCAGCGCGTCCTGCGAGCGCGGCAGCAGCATGCGCGACTTGATCTCGGCAAGGGTGGCCGCCATCAGCATGTACTCGCCCGCCAGTTCGAGCTGCAGCTCCTGCATCAGCTCGATGTACTGCATGTACTGCCGGGTGATGTCGGCGAGCGGGATGTCGAGGATGTCGAGGTTCTGGCGGCGGATCAGGTAAAGCAGCAGGTCGAGCGGCCCTTCGAAGGCGTCGAGGAAGACCTCGAGGGCCTGCGGCGGGATATACAGGTCCTTCGGCACCTCGGTGACCGCCTCACCATGCACCATCGCGAACGGCATTTCGGCCTGCTCGGGCGCAGGCGCAGCCGGCGGGGCCGGCTCCGGCTCCGGATTCGACACGACGAGTTTCAGATCCGGCTTCACGGTCCGCCCCGAAGATGCATGACACGGCGCACTTCGTCCATCGTATCGCGTGCGGCATCGCGGGCCTTGTCGCCGCCCTCCACCAGGATCGTGCGCACGAGATCGGGGTTGTCGAGGTACTCCTGGGCGCGCTTGCGCATGCCGGTGACGAATTCGACCACCTTGTCGATCACCGGCTGCTTGCATTCGAGGCAGCCGATGCTGCCGGACCGGCAGCCGTTGTAGGCCCAGTCCTGCGTCGCCTGGTCGGAATAGATCTTGTGCAGGTCCCACACCGGGCAGTTC
>CADEFJ010000134.1 GCA_902826575.1 uncultured Pseudomonadota bacterium
TGCGACGCGCGCTGCTGGGCCTGCCGGTGCGTCCGACCGGCATACTGGTCGATGGCAATACCCTGCCGCGGCTCGAGGACCTCGGTCTCGCGGCCGGCGCGCGTGCCATCGTGCGCGGCGACCAGTCCGAGCCCGCGATCAGCGCGGCTTCGATCCTGGCCAAGACCTGGCGTGATGCCCTGATGTGCCGCCTGAATGCGTGCTATCCGGGCTTCGGGCTCAGCGGCCACAAGGGTTATCCGACCCCCGCGCATGTCGCGGCATTGCGGCGCAGTGGGCCGTCGCCGATCCATCGGCTTTCGTTCGCACCCTGCCAGGTAGGCCCCGCATGAGCGCCGCTGGCACCGCGGAGTTCGTGCACCTGCGGGTACACACGGAATTCTCGCTCGTCGACAGCGTCGTACGCGTGCCCGAGCTCGTGAAAGCGGTTGCCGCGGCCGCCATGCCGGCGGTGGCGGTGACCGACGAGTGCAACCTGTTCGCAATGGTGAAGTTCTATCGCGCCGCGATGGCCGCGGGCGTGAAGCCCATCATCGGCGTCGACCTGCTGGTGCGCGAGAGCGTCGAGCGCGCGCAACCGACGCGGCTTACCCTGCTGTGCCAGAACACGCGCGGCTACGGCAACATCACGCGCCTCGTGAGCCGTGCTTATCTCGAAGGGCGACGCCAGGGCGTACCGTTGCTCGAACGCGAATGGCTCGACCGTGATTCCTGCGATGGCCTGATCGCGCTCTCGGGTGCCACCCAGGGCGACATCGGTCGCGCCTTGGCTGCCGGTCGCGAGCCCGAGGCTGCGCGCTGCCTCGACGACTGGCTGGCGCTGTTCGGCGATCGGTATTACATCGAGCTGCAGCGGCTCGGGCGCACCGACGAGGAGGCTTACATCGCCGCCGCCGCAAGCCTTGCCGCGCGTCGTGGCGTGCCGGTCGTTGCCACCAACGACGTCCGCTTCCTGTCGCCAGTCGCGTTCGAATCGCATGAGGCGCGGGTCTGCATCCAGGACGGCACGCTGCTCGCCGACCCGGGGCGTGCACGCCGCTATACGAAACAGCAGTCGCTGCGCACGCCCGAGGAGATGGCCCGCGTCTTCCAGGACATTCCGGAGGCGCTCGCCAACAGCGTCGAGATTGCGCGTCGCTGCAGCCTCGCGCTGAAACTCGGCGAGGCACGCCTGCCCGAGTATCCGGTACCTGCCGGGCAGACAGTGACCGCGCACCTGCGCGAAGAGTCGGCGCGCGGCCTCGAAGAACATCTCGCGCACCTGCAGCCGGCGGCGGGGGAGGCCGATCGCCATCGCGCGCGTCTCGCGACCGAACTCGACGTGATCTGCCAGATGGGGTTCGCCGGCTACTTCCTGATCGTGGCTGATTTCATCCGCTGGGCGCGCGGCAATGGCGTGCCGGTGGGACCGGGTCGCGGCTCGGGTGCGGGCTCGGTCGTCGCCTGGGCGCTCGGCATCACCGACATCGATCCGCTGCGCTACGACCTGCTGTTCGAGCGCTTCCTGAATCCGGAACGCGTGTCGATGCCCGATTTCGACGTCGACTTCTGCATGGACGGGCGCGATCGCGTGATCGACTACGTGGCGGAGCGGTACGGGCGCGAGCGGGTTTCACAGATCATCACCTACGGCACCATGGCGGCAAAGGCGGTGGTGCGCGACGTCGGGCGCGTGCTCGGCCTGAGCTACGGCCAGGTCGACCGGATCGCGAAACTGATCCCGTTCGAGCTCGGCATCACGCTCGAAGACGCGCTCAAGAAGGAGCCGGAGCTGCGGCGGCTCTACGAGAACGACGAGGAGATCGCGAATCTCATCGACCTCGCGCGTTCCCTCGAGGGGTTGACGCGCAGCGCCGGCACGCACGCCGGCGGCGTGGTGATCGCGCCGTCGGTGCTGACCGATTTCGCCCCGCTGTATTGCGAAGAGGGCTCGCAGAGCGTCGTCACGCAGTTCGACAAGGACGACGTCGAGGCCGCGGGCCTCGTGAAGTTCGACTTCCTCGGCCTGCGCACGCTCACGATCATCGACCGCGCCGTCGAGACGATCAACGCGCTGCGCGCCTCGACAGGCGAGGCGCCGATCGCGATCGCCGACCTGCCGATGGACGATGCGCGCACCTTCGCGCTGCTGAAGGAGTGCCACACGACCGCCGTTTTCCAGCTCGAGTCGCGCGGCATGAAGGACCTGATCCGCCGCCTGCAGCCCGACCGCTTCGAGGACGTCATTGCGCTGGTCGCGCTGTTCCGCCCCGGTCCGCTGCAGTCGGGCATGGTCGATGATTTCATCGCGCGCAAGCGCAGCCCCGAGGGCACGGCGATCGACTACCTGCATCCCGAGCTGCAACCGGTGCTGGCGCCGACCTATGGCGTGATCCTGTACCAGGAACAGGTGATGCAGATCGCCCAGGTGCTCGCCGGCTATACGCTCGGCGGCGCCGACCTGCTGCGCCGCGCGATGGGCAAGAAGAAGCCGGAAGAGATGGCGCAGCAGCGCTCGGTATTCGTCGACGGTGCGACCGCCCGCGGCGTCAATGCCGCGCAGGCGGCGCACATCTTCGACCTGATGGAGAAGTTCGCGGGCTACGGGTTCAACAAGTCGCACTCGGCCGCCTATGCGCTGCTCTCCTACCAGACCGCGTGGCTCAAGGCGCATTACCCGGCGGCGTTCATGGCCGCGGTGCTGTCGGCGGACATGGACCATACCGACAAGGTGGTCACGCTGATCGACGAGTGCGCGCAGATCGGGATCGGAATCCTCCCGCCGCACGTCAATCATTCGATGTATGCCTTCACCGTCGCCGGCGAGCGCTCGATCCGATACGGCCTCGGTGCGATCAAGGGTGTCGGCGCAGGCGCCGTCGAGGCGCTGATCGCGGGGCGCGAGGCGCACGGTCCGTATGCGAGCCTCGAGGACCTGTGTCGGCGCCTCGATCTCGTCAAGGTGAATCGCCGCGCGCTCGAGGCGCTGGTGCGCTCGGGCAGCCTCGATGGCCTCGGTGCGAACCGCGCGACGATGCTGGGTCGTATCGATGCCGCGATCCAGCTCGGCGAACAGAACGCGCGTGCCCGGGAGATGGGCCAGTCCGATTTCTTCGGCCTCGATGCGGCCGCCCATGCCGGTCCGGTCGTGCTGTCGGTGCCCGATCAGCCCGACAGCAGCGAATCGGTGCGGCTCGCCGGCGAGCGCGAGACGCTGGGCCTGTACCTCACCGGGCATCCGATCGACCGCTTCCTGAGTGGCCTGCCGCACTTCGTGACTCATCGCATCGGGGACCTGATCTCGGACCGGCCCGTGGGGGGATCCGAGGCAGGCAGGGGCTTTCGCGGCAAACCGGCGACCGTCGCGGGCCTGGTCACCGAAGTGCGCCGGCGCGGCACGCGCGTGGCGATCGTGCTCGATGACCGCTCGGGGCGCATCGAGGCAGACTTCTTCGAGGATGTGTTCCAGCAGTTTCGCGAACTGATCGCCAAGGACGCGCTGCTGGTGGTCGAGGGCCAGGTGCGCTTCGATGAGTTCATCGACGGCTGGCGGCTCGCCGCGCGGCGCGTCACCGAGCTCGATCGCGTGCGCGAACAGGTTGCGCGGCGCATCGTGATTCGCTGCCCGGCTGACTCACCGGCCCGGGCCGGCCTGCCCGAGGCGCTCGCCGGATTGCTCGCACCCTGGCGTCCCGGACCTTGCCAGGTCTCGATCGACTATGAGGGCGAAGGCGCGCGCGGCGTGCTGACCCTCGGTGCCGAATGGAACGTGCGCGCCGTACGCGAGCTGATCGAGCAGCTCGAGGTGCTTGCCGGTTCCGACAACCTGCAGGTGCGCTACGGTCCGCCGCCGGGTGGCGACGCCTCCATGGTCGGTTGAGGCGGAATATTGGCGTTCAGCCGGAAGAGGTTGCGCGGATCGTACCTGCCCTTCACCGCGGTGAGCCGCTCGTAGTTGACGCCGAACACCTGCCGGGCACGGGCATACTGCTCGTCGGCCATGGTGTTGATGTAGAAGCCGGACACTGCGCCCTCGGCGCGCGCCCACAGCGCGCGCGCGGAGGCGATATGGCCCTCGCGGTCCGCGGGGTCCTGCCAGACCGAGTTGACCATGAGCCAGAAGCGGCTGTCGCGATTCACGAAGGCGGTGTCGGTGGGCCCGACGCGACCGACCGCGCCGCCGCTCATCTGCATGAACACGCCGACACTGCCCGGAGGCTGGGCCTCGAAGCCGTCGACGAGCGCATCGATCGTCGTGTCCTCGAGCGCCGTGAGAAAGCCCGCCTTGCCGTAGAACTTCGTGCCGTCGTGAAACCTGGCGTCGCCCGAGGTTTGCATCGCGACGTAGGGCACCGGAGCGACCGTGTCCTGCAACGTGCCGCCGATTGCGCGCAGCGGCGCAATGACCTGCGTGCCGTGCGCGCGGGCACCGGACCAGCACAGTTCGATGCCGATCGCCGGCGGACCCCCGTCCCCTGCGAGGAAAATGTCGGCATTGAGCGCATCGGGCGCGTGCTGCGCGAAGTCGCGATAGCGACGCATGATCTCCCGCGCGCGCGCCGCGGGCCGCAACATGACGCCGCCGAACACCGTCGGGTCCATCGGGTGCAGCTCAAGTTCGAACGCCGTGCCGACGCCGAAATTGCCGCCGCCGCCGCGCAGTGCCCAATACAGGTCCGGGTTTTCGCCGGCGCGCGCACCCCCGAGCTCGCCCGCCGCGGTGACGAAGGCTCCGTTGGCAAACAGCAGAACCGCGCCGTTTACGATCGCGAGGCTGTAGAGGAATGCGAATGGGCTATCGACGCCGCTGGTGAGATAGATCGCCCCCGTGATGAGGAGCAGGTCGA
>CADEFJ010000135.1 GCA_902826575.1 uncultured Pseudomonadota bacterium
GCGCGGCGCGGCGGTCGGGAAGTTGCGCACTGCCGGATCGGCCTCGGCGCCGATCCCGGCCTTGAACGGATCGATGGTGATGCCCGGCAGCGTGCCGAGGCGCGCGAGCAGCTCGTGCGGGGGCACGTAGAGTTCCGGCGGCGCGAGCAGCGGCCGCTCGATGTCGTGGCGGTGCGCCTCGTAGCGCGCCTCGATGTCCTGCCAGGCGCGCTCGAGGTCGGCCTCGAGGCCGACCCCCGTCACGAGTATGGCTTCGGGTGGCAGGTAGTCGGCAAGGGTGGCTGTCGTGTCGTGGAACAGCGGCAAGTAGAACTCGATGCCCGGTGGGGCGAGTCCTTCGGTGACGCCGCGATAGATCTGCGAGCGCGTCGGATCGCCTTCGAAGCGCGTGCGGTAGCGACGCCTGAAGGCGCGCACGGCATCCGGATCGAGCGGCGTCTCGCGCGCCGGCAGCAACCGCACCACTTCGAGGGCATCGAGCGAGCGCTGCGTGTCGGGGTCGAAGCGGCGTATGGCCTCGATCTCGTCGTCGAACAGATCGATGCGCAGGGGATGCGATGAGCCCATCGGGAACACGTCGAGCAACGAGCCGCGCAGTGCGAACTCGCCCGGGCTCGTGACCTGGCTGACCGCCGCGTAGCCGGATTCGACGAGACGCGTGCGCAGCGGCTCGAGCGCGAGGCGCTCGCCGCGCGCCAGCTGGAAGCTGCGCCCGCGGATGTACTCCGCCGGCGGCAGCCGCCCGAGCAGCGTATCGGCGGCCACGAGCAGTATGCCGTGCCGGGCCTCGCGCAGGTCGGCGAGCGTCGCCAGGCGTTCCGAGGTGGTGTCGGGATGCGGCGAGAAGCGATCGTAGGGCAGCACTTCCCAGTCGAGGAAAGTGCGGATCGGCAGCGAGCCGCCGCTGAAGAAGCCGATTTCAGCGGCGCGCCGCTCGAGTTCGCGCGCGCTGGCGCACACCACCACCAGCAGGCCGGGCGCGCGCGCCGCAGCCTCGGCCAGCGCCAGCGATGGCGCGCCGCCGTAGAGTTGGTGCCAGCGAATCTGCCGGCGCGACCCGTCGGGAATCAGCGGTTCAAGGATGTTCATCGTCGCCGCGGACGGCAACGAGCCGCCACGGAGCGCGGCAGCTTACCTGTCTCTCGCCGGAATGGGCAGCGTCAGCCGCCGGTGGCGACTGCGTGGATCACGCGATCGTGCTCGAAGAACACCGAGAAGCCCGCGTAATCCCAGCGCGTGATCGGCGGCTGGCCCACGGCGGCGTGTTTCGAATTGGGCGCGCCGAAGCGCTGTTCCACGGAATTCATGGTCGAGCCGCGACCAGGGCGCTCGACATTGGTCTGGCGCACCGCCACCTGACCGTCGACCACGATCGTTTCCGCTGCGGCAACGCCGCCGAAGAGCAGCCCGGCCACGAGCCAGGGCACAGCGCGTGAGGACATGCGACACCTCCCAAAAGCAAGCCCCGCGACTATAACACCGTGCCCCGGCGGGCCAGCGTGCCCCCACGAGGACCCGCCATTTATGTGAACTGCGTCATAATGCCGCGCAGCATGTTCCATCCCCTGTCCCTGTTCGTGGGCCTGCGCTACGTGCGCGCCCGCAGCCACAAGTTCTTCGTGTCCTTCATCACCTGGGTCTCGGTGGTCGGCGTCTCCGTCGGCGACGCGGCGCTGATCGTGATGCTCTAGGTGATGAACGGCTTCGAAGGCGAGCTGCGCGATCGACTGCTGGCCTTGTCTGCCCACGCCCGGTTGTTGCCCACGGCGAAGGAGGGGGGCGACCTCGAAGCGCTGGCGGCCACTGCGAGCAAGGTACCGGGCGTGATCGGCGCGGCGCCGTTCGTCGAGGCGCAGGCACTCGCACTGCGCTCGCCGGAGATGCTGCCGGTCGTGCTGCGGGGCATCGACCCGGCGCGCGAGGCGACCGTGACCGACATCGCCGGGGCGGTGACGAGCGGCGCGCTGTCCGATCTGGTGCCCGGATCGGATCGCGTGATCCTGGGCTCGGTCGTGGCGCAGCGCCTCGCGGTGAGTCCGGGCGACACCGTCACGCTGCTCGTGCCTTCGATCGGCGCGGGCGGCGCCCCGGAGCCGCGACTGCGCGAGTTCACGGTGGCCGGACTCTTCGAGGTCGGCCTGCAGGACCATGACGGCACGCTGATCCTCGCCGCCTTCGATGACGTGCGTGCGGTGCTGCCGCGCTCCGGCAATCCCGGCTCCGTACACCTGCGGTTCGACGACGCGCTCGCCGCGCCCGCGCGTGCCGCAGCAACGCGCACGGCGCTCGACGGACAGGCCGACGTGCGGGACTGGACGCAGGACCACGCCAACTACTTCCGCGCGATCCGCATCGAGAAGACGATGATGTCGCTGATCCTGATGCTGATCGTCGCGGTGGCCGCGTTCAACATCGTGGCGATGCTGGTGATGGTGGTGACCGACAAACGCACCGACATCGCGATCCTGCGCACGCTCGGTACCGCGCCGCGGCGCGTGATGGGGGTGTTCGCGACCCAGGGGCTCGTGATCGGCTGGTTCGGCGTCATCGCCGGCGTCGCGCTCGGCGTGCTGATCGCGCGCAACGTCACGCCGATCGTCGCTGTCCTCGAGCGGGCATTCGGCTTCCAGATCATGGACGCCGACGTCTACTACATCACGCGCATCCCCTCGGTGCTCGAGTGGCACAACGTCGCGTGGATCGGTGGTGCGGCGTTCCTGCTCACTGCGCTCGCGACCGTCTATCCGGCGCTGCGCGCGTCGCGCGTCGCGCCCGCCGAAGCGCTGCGCTACGAGTAGCCGATGACCCGCTTCTACGAATGGTGGATCGGCACACGCTACCTGTCCTCGACGCACCGGCGCGGTTTTGTCTCCATCGTCGCGCTGATCTCGGTGGTCGGGCTGATGCTCGGTGTCGCCGTGCTGATCGTCGTGCTGTCGGTGATGAACGGCTTCGAGCGCGAACTGCGCACGCGCATCCTCGCCGTGACCGCGCATGCGACGCTGATGGGCCTCGAAGGCACGCTCGAGGACTGGCGCGGCGCCCGCGCCGTCGCGCTGCAAACCGAAGGCGTACGCGCCGCCGTACCCTACGTGGAGGCCCAGTCGATGCTGGCGCATGGCGGCACGATCACCGGCGCGCAGGTGCGCGGCATCGACCCGCTCGAGGAGGGCAAGGCCGACAGCCTCGAGGCCCGCATGGTGAGCGGCAGCCTCGGCGCGTTGCTGCCGGGCAGCTGGAACATCGTGCGGGGGGACGGGCTCGCGACCGAGCTGGGCGCAAAGAGCGGCGATACGCTGGTGCTGATCGCACCTGAGGGCTCCGCGACGCCGACCGGCGTGATGCCGCGCATGCGCCGCTTCACGGTGAGCGGCATATTCAGTTCCGGCATGTACGAGTTTGATCGCGGGCTTGCGCTCGTGAACCTGCAGGATGCCGCGCGGCTCTATCGCACCGGCGAGCGCGTCACGGGCCTGCGCCTCGAGCTCGACGATGCATTTGCCGCGCCACGCATCGTGCGTGAAGTGGCGCTCGGCCTGGGCGGTGGCTTCTATGTCAGCGACTGGACCCGCAACCACGCGAACTTCTTCCGCTCGATCGAGATCACGAAGTCGCTGATGTTCGTGATCCTGCTGATGATCGTCGCCGTTGCGGCATTCAACATCGTCGCGACGCTGGTGATGATCGTCAAAGAGAAGCAGACCGACATCGCGATCCTGCGCACCCTCGGCGCCGGGCCGCGCAACGTGCTCGCTGCGTTCACTGTGCAGGGTGTGCTGATCGGGCTCGCGGGCACCACGCTCGGCGCGGGGCTCGGCATGCTCATCGCGCGCAACCTCGAATCGCTGGTGCGCTCCCTGGAGCGCGCGCTTGGTACCCAGTTCCTCGATGCACGGGTCTACTACATGAGCGATCTACCGGCTTACGTCGAATGGCAGGATGTGGCGCAGGTGTGCGGCGTGGCCTTTGCGCTGTGCGCGCTCGCCACGCTGTATCCCGCGTGGCGCGCAGCGCGCACCGCGCCGGCCGAGGCATTGCGCCATGAGTGAGGCAGTGCTCGATGCACGCGGCCTGCGGCGCGAATTCCGGCAGGGCCCGGCGCTGCTCGAAGTGCTGCGCGGCGCGGATCTCGCGGTCGGGGTCGGCGAGCGCCTCGCGATCATTGGCGCCTCGGGTTCAGGCAAGACCACACTGCTGCAGGTCATCGGCGGGCTCGACAGGCCGACCGCGGGCACGGTGCTGGTCGATGGCCGCGACATCCATGCGGCCGGCGAGCGCGAACGCGGCGAGTTGCGCAATCGCGCGATCGGCTTCGTGTACCAGTTCCATCACCTGCTGCCGGAGTTCTCGGCGCTCGAGAACGTGGCGATGCCGCTGCTCGTGCGGCGCGAGCCGGTCAGCGTCGCGCGCGCGCGCGCCACCGCGCTGCTCGAACGAGTCGGCCTCGGAGCGCGCCTCACCCACCGCCCGCACCAGTTGTCCGGCGGTGAGCGCCAGCGCGCGGCGGTGGCGCGTGCGCTGGTGACGGAGCCGCGTCTCGTGCTGGCCGACGAGCCGACCGGCAATCTCGACGGCGCCAACGCCGAGCAGGTATTCCAGTTGATGCTCGAGCTGAACCGCGAGCGAGGCACGAGCCTCGTCGTCGTGACGCACGACCCGCGCCTCGCGGGCCGGATGGATCGGGTGCTGCAGTTGCAGGACGGAAGGCTGATTCCAGCCTGACCTGATGCGAGCAACTCGCGCAACTGTACGAACGCGCGCACCACATGCACGCCCATTTCCACGGCGCG
>CADEFJ010000136.1 GCA_902826575.1 uncultured Pseudomonadota bacterium
CGATACGTTGCTGCATCTGCTCGACACACTGGCGGTCGAGCAGCAGGCGCTGCAGGCGCAGATCGACGCCAGCGCGGTGGCCAGCGAAGACATGCAACTGCTCATGACACTGCCAGGCGTCGATGTGGTGGTTGCCCAGGGGCTCGTCGCTGCCATTGGCCCCATCGAGCGCTTCACCTCTGCCGCTTCACTCACCGCCTATCTGGGGTTGGTGCCCAGTGTTCGGCAGAGTGCCGCCCACGCCTATTACGGGAAGATCACCAAGCGCGGGAACACCAACGCGCGCTGGTTGCTGGTCCAGGCCGCACACGTTGCGGCCCGCCACCCCGGTCCACTGGGCGCTCAGTTCCGGCGCCTCAATCGCCGCAAGAGCTATTGCGTGGCGATCGTCGCCCTGGCACGCAAGCTCGCCGTGCTGTGCTGGCACCTGCTCTCCCACCGCGAACCCTATCGTTACGCATTGCCCGCCACCGTCGAGGCCAAGTTCGCCAGACTGCGCGGCACGCAGCAGAACAGGCGCCCCGTCGGCCCCAAGAAGGGCACCGTGCGCCCGGCACAGTACGGTTCCGGTGTCCGCACGAGAAAGAGGCAATCACTCGACGAGGTGTTGAGCCGGGAAGGGCTGCCCGTGACTCAAACTCCTCCACCGGCGGAAACACGGGTAGTCAAGGAACTCGGCCTGTTCGACTTCACCCGGCGGATCCAGCGAAGTGATCGCATCCAGCAGCCAGTTCGAGGTTGACAAGGACATAGGTACAGCGAGTAGAGAAAATCCATGCGAGCGGCCACCTCGAAGCCGAGGGTAGCGCCGACCGCGCCAATCGGCAGCCGCGATATGTCACATATTCGCCTGGAATGGCGCCTGTCACTGCAGGCGCGCGAGCAGCCACGGCGCGAACGAGTCGCCCACGCTGCGCACGTCGTCGGGTCCGTCAAAGTCGACGAGGCGCGTCATTTCGAGCCCCTGGTACCCGCACGGATTGATGCGGCTGAACGGCGCGAGGTCGAGGTTCACGTTGAGCGCGAGCCCGTGGTAGCTCGCGCCGCGGCGCACGCGGATGCCGATGCTCGCCAGCTTGCGGCCGTGCACATAGACGCCCGGCGCGCGCGGCTTCGTTTCGGCATAGATGCCGAGCGTGCCGGCGTAGTCGATCACCGACTTCTCGAGCGCCGTGACGAGATCGCGCACGCCAAGGCCCGCGCGCCGCAGGTCTATCAGCGGGTAGACGACGAGCTGCCCGGGGCCGTGGTAGGTGACCTGCCCGCCGCGATCGATCTGCACGACCGGTATGTCGCCCGGCGCGAGCAGATGCGCCGGATCCGCGTTCATGCCGAGCGTGAACACCGGCGGATGTTCGAGCAGCCAGATCTCGTCGGGCGTATCGGGGCCACGCTCGTCGGTGAAGTGCTGCATCGCTCGCCAGGTCGGTTCGTAGTCGACGCGGCCAAGCCATTTGACGACGGGCTGCACGCCGTCGCCGGCGCTGGCGGAATCAGGCGTTGCGGGCAGCGGCAGCATGATTGTCGAGGCCCACATTGTTGCCGTTGAGGGCCTGCTCGGCGCGATAACTCGAACGCACCAGCGGCCCCGACACGCATTCGCGGAAGCCCTTTGCCAGGCCCCACTCGCGATAGCGGTCGAATTCTTCAGGCGACACGTAGCGCTCGACCGGCAGGTGATTCATGGTCGGGCGCAGGTACTGGCCGAGCGTCAGGATGTCGACATCGATCGCGCGCAAGTCATCCATGGTCGCGGCGATCTCCTCGTCGGCCTCGCCCAGGCCCAGCATCAGGCTGGTCTTGGTGACGACCGCCGGGCGATGGCGCTTGGCGTGCGCGAGCACCTCGAGCGTCTGGTCATAGCCCGCGCGCGGATCGCGCACCGGGTGGGTGAGCCGCCGCACCGTCTCGACATTCTGCGCGAACACCTCGAGGCCGCTGTCCACGACCGTCTCGACGTCGCGCAGCACGCCCTGGAAATCGGGTGTCAGCGCCTCGACCGCCGTTTGCGGATTCAGCGCCTTGATCTCGCGGATGCACGCCGCGTAGTGTGCGGCGCCACCATCGGGCAGGTCGTCACGATCGACCGAGGTGAGCACCACATAGCGCAGCTTCATCAGCTGCACGGTGCGCGCTGCATGCTGCGGCTCCTCCGCATCGAGCCAGCCGCGCGGATTGCCGGTATCGACGGAACAGAAGCGGCAGGCCCGCGTGCACACCGCGCCCATCAGCATGATGGTGGCGGTACCCGCGTTCCAGCACTCGCCGATGTTCGGGCACTTGGCCTCTTCGCAGACGGTCGCAAGGCGATGGTCGCGCACCGCGCGCTTGACGCTGTCATAGCCCGCGCCCGCCGCGAGCGGCGCCTTGAGCCAGCGCGGCTTGCCGAGCAGACCGCGCCGATCGGGCTCGCCACGCGGCTTGATGCCGTCCTTGATGGCGGTAAAGCCTTGCGGCGTCTGGTATTTCTCGCCGCTGCGGGCGCCAGGCAGGGCCTCGCGCACGACGCGGATGTCTTTGAGCTCGGACATCGAGCTATTTTACCGGAATCGCCGCCTCGAGCGCGGCGAGGCGCTCGGGCGTGCCGATATCCTGCCATTCGCCCTGGTAGAGCTCGCCGCCCAGGCGTCCGGCGGCGATCGCTCGCTTCAGCAGCGGCAGCAGCGGGAACCGTCCGGGTATGCAGCCGGCAAAGAACTGCGGCCGGTAGATGCCGATGCCGGAATAGGTGTAGCGCTGCGCCCCAGGCGAGGTGTCATCGCCGACCCTGCCGTCAGCCAGCGTGAAGTCGCCGCGCGGGTGCTGCGGCGGATTCGGCACCAGCACCAGGTGTGCATCAAGGCCCTCCTCGAGGCGAATTCCCGAGAAGTCATACGCTGTCCACACGTCACCGTTGACGACGAGGAACGGATCCGCGCCGAGCAGCGCAAGCGCAATGAATATCCCGCCGCCCTCCTCGAGCGCGACTTCGCCCTCGTCGCTGTACCCGATGTTGAGGCCGAACGCGCCTCCGTCGCCGAGCGTCGCGCGGATCTGCTCGCCATGCCATGCGAGATTGATCACCACATCGCGGATGCCGGCGCGCGCGAGCGCCTCCAGGTGCCAGGCGATCAGCGCCTTGCCGCGAACGGTCAGCAGCGGCTTCGGCACGGCATCGGTCAACGGCCGCATGCGCTCGCCGCGCCCGGCCGCGAGGATCATCGCCCTCATCGCAGCGCGAGTTCCCGCGCGTTGGCCGCGGCGAGCCGGGGAACCACCCGCGCTTCGAGCCAGCGCGCGAAATCCTGCAGCTCGGCATGACGCGCGCAGGCATCGCGCACGTAATCGAGGGTGAGCGCGAGGTCGGACAGGTAGCCGCGCTTGCCGTCGCGATACCAGAGGCGGGCAAAAATGCCGAGCACCTTCAGGTGCCGCTGCACGCCTGCAAGATCGAACCAGCGCACGAACTCGCGCTCGCTCGCGCCCACCGGCAGGCCCTCGCGCGCGATGCGACGGCGATACTCGCGCAGCCAGCCGAGCACCCGCGCGCGCGGCCATGCGATGTAGCAATCCTTCAGCAGCGAGACGAGGTCGTAGGCGATCGGGCCCTCGAGCGCATCCTGGAAATCGATGATGCCGGGATTGTCATCGGGGACGATCATCAGGTTGCGCGAGTGATAGTCGCGATGCACGAACACGCGCGGCTGCGCGAGCGCCTCATCGATCAGGAAGTCGAAAGTGCGCACGATGCGCGCGAGTTCCTCGTCGTCGAGTGCGAGCCGCAGGTGGCGCGCGCAGAACCACTCGGGCATCAGGTCGAGCTCGCGCTGCAGGGTCTGGTCGTCGTAGGGCGGCAGTTCGCGTGCGGCCTCTCGGCCCCGCACCTGGATCGTGGCAAGTGCCGCGAGCGCGTCGCCGTACAGTCCCTCGACATCGTCGCCGCGCGTGAGGCGCGCGAGGTAGGGTGTGTCGCCCAGATCCTCGAGCAGCACGAATCCGCGCTCGATGTCGAATGCATGCACGTGCGGCACGTGTACGCCGGTTTCCTCGAGCAAGCGTGCAACCCGCAGGTAAGGGCGCACGTCCTCGCGCTCGGGCGGCGCATCCATCGCAATCCAGGTGACGCCGTCCGCGTGCGCGCGAAAGTAGCGGCGAAAGCTCGCGTCGGCCGATGCGAGCGACAGCCGCTCGACCGGACGACCGAGTCCGGCGGTGAGCCATTCATGCAATAGGGCCGCGCGCGCGTCGTTTTCGCTCATCGCCTCATTATAATGACACGGCACATGCCCTCCCTCCGCTTTCACTGCTCTCTCGCAGCCATGATCGGCGCCCTGTTGCTGCCGGGCGCCGCGCTGGCGACCGATCCCGAGCCGGCCTTGTGTTTCGGCGCGCTGGCCGACACGGGCACGTTGCCGCAGGGCGCGAGCGCAGTCCCGCGCAGCGCCGATGAGCTCGCGAAAGAGCCCATCGACGTGTCGAGTGACGATGCGCGCCTCGGCGTCAACGGCGACGCGGTACTGGCGGGCAATGTGGTGGTGACGCAAGGCGACCGGCGGATCACGGCCGACAGCGTCGCGTACGACGCCGCCGCTGGCAATCTGTCGGTCGATGGCAACGTCGAGTACCGCGATCCGTTGCTCACCGTGCGCGGCCGCTCCGGCCGCTACTCGGCGACCCAGGGCGCGGCCTTCAGCGGTGCCGAATTCGAGTTGCCCTCGCGGCCGGCGCGCGGCACAGCTGCCGCCATGACCCTCGATCCGGGCGGCCAGGTCAGCCTCGAGCGGGTCACCTTC
>CADEFJ010000137.1 GCA_902826575.1 uncultured Pseudomonadota bacterium
TGCTGACCTACGGCATCCCGCCGTTCAAGCTGGAAAAGGAAGTCGTCGAGAAGCGCCGCGAGATTCTCGAGGGCATGGGCGTCGAGTTCCGCCTCGGCGTCGAGATCGGCCGCGACATCGCGTTCGACAGCTTCCTCGCCGATCACGATGCGGTGTTCCTCGGCATGGGCACCTACACGCACGTGAAGGGTGGCTTCCAGCGGCGCGATTCCTGCCAAGAGTGGCCGCTTTTGCAGACACCGCAGGGCATGCCCATGACATAGCCTGCTTCGTCCTCGCCCGTTCCGCAGGACGCTCGCCATGCCCGCTGCCGGTGCTCTTGCGCGGCAGTCGCGCGCACCAGCTTTCATCGAACCGCCGGGCTATGCACGTCATAAGCCAGAGAGCACGTTGTTGTTTCAGCTCGTCGAGCGGCATTACCCGGCATTTCGCGAGATGCGCGCCATGGCAGGTCGTTCGCTGCCGGACTACATTGAGGAAGAGTTCGCCGCCTATCTGAAGTGTGGTCGGTTGGAGGAAGGCTTCCTGCGTGTGCGCTGCGAGCGCTGCCGCGCCGAGAAGCTGGTGGCGTTCAGTTGCAAGAAGCGTGGATTCTGTCCGTCATGTGGTGCGAGACGCATGGCCGAGACCGCGGTGCTGTTGGCCGACGAAGTACTGCCGGAGCGTCCGTTGCGTCAATGGGTGCTCTCGCTTCCCTATGCATTGCGCTTCCTGCTCGCCACTGATCCGGATGCTTTGACGCTTGTGTTGGGCGCGGTGTATCGCACGATCTCGGGTTACTTGTTGAAGACTGCAGGCCAGACGCGTGCCACGGCCGACACTGGTGCCGTCACGCTGATTCAGCGCTTCGGCTCGGCGCTGAACCTGAACATGCACTTTCACATGATCTTTCTCGATGGCGTGTACGTGCAGACGGGCGATCAGCCTGTATTCCGCCATGTACCCGCACTCACGAGTGCCCAGCTGCAAGCACTGGTGCAGCAGATCGCCGAGCGAGTGGGGCGATTGCTGGAGAAGCGCGGGCTGGTCGAGCGCGACTTGGAGAACGCTTGGCTCGCCACCGACGGGCCAGGCGGACCGCTTGATGACCTGATCGGCCATTCCATTACCTACCGGATCGCGGTCGGCCCGCGTGCCGGGCAGAAGCTGCTCACGCTGCAGACATTGCCAGCCAGCGCAGCGCCGGAGGCCGAGCAACAAGGCGATCATCGCGGCGCCGCTCAGGCTGGAGGATTCTCCCTGCACGCCGGCGTCGACATCGAGCCCGGCCAGCGCCCGAAGCTCGAACGATTGTGCCGCTACATCAGCCGCCCGCCGGTGGCGGTGGATCGTATGGCGCTCACCGCCTCAGGGCAGGTCCGCTATGCCCTGAAGACGCCTTACCGAGATGGCACGACACACATTGTGCTGGAGCCACTGGACTTGATGGCGCGCTTGGCCGCACTGGTGCCGCCGCCTCGGATGCACTTGACCCGATACCACGGCGTGTTCGCGCCGCACAGCAAGCTGCGCGCAGCGATAACGCCGGCGCGTCGCGGTGCAGGCAGGAAGCCGCAGGTTGAAGAGGCCGCCGACAAGTCAGCCACCCCAAGGCATGTGGCGATGAGCTGGGCGAAGCGCTTGAAGCGTGTGTTCGGGATCGACATCGAAGCCTGCGCGCGCTGCGGGGGGAAGCTCAAGGTGATTGCCAGCATCGAGGATCCGCAGGTCATCGCGAAGATTCTGGCGCACCTGGGACGCGCCGCGCCGGATCAGTACCCATCCGAGCTGCCGCTTGGGGCGAGGGCGCCACCACAGCAATCCCGTCTGCTTTGAGTTCGAAGGTTGGGGTGCTTGCCGCTGGCCTGTGACGCGGCGGAGTGGGGTGGCGTGTGCCCGGATTCGGGTCAGGGGTGGGAGGGGGGGATTTCCGAGTGCGAGCAGGGGTAACTGCGACTGGCAGGCGGTTTCCGGTGGCCACGTTCACCGGCCAGGGCCTGGTGGCGGCAGGCTCGGGCTCACCATAAGGCCGGTTACACGAATTTGACTGCGCTGCAAGGGTGGTTTGAACTTCCTATCCGCGGCCTGCGCCGTGAGCGTGCAGGCAGCGCCGATTGGGAGTGCCGGACATGTTCATCAAGAGCGTTGCAGCCCTGATGTTTTGCTTCGCCTTTGCTCAAGCGAGCGCTGATTGTGGGCCGACTGACGGGGGCGGAACCCCTCGTGAGCGGACGATTCAGTTAGTGACTGGCGAAACCAAGTCGTCGTTCTACTACCGTGCCGGCCACTACGCGATTCTCGTCGACCCGGCGACCTTGATCGCGACGCTGCAAGCAACCTACAAGCGCTACGGCACCCCGAGCGATGGACGGCTGCTCAAGGAGCTGCGTGCGGCGAGTCGTGATCGGAAGTACATCGATCTGTTCGCGATCGTGCTGCAAGATCCAGCATATGTGCTCCGAGTCGAGTATCTGCTCAGCAACGTGATGGAGGCCGGGCAGGCCAGGGTTGTCGACGCGTATGCGCTCCCGCAGGAAGGAGACCGATTCCTGAGATCGGTCGCGATGGTGAGTATCGACCGCGGCGCGTACAGTGCGCGCCGATTCTGTACACCGTCCGGGGAACTGCTTCTCGAGACGACCGACAACGTCGCGTAGCACGGCTTGGCCCGTCGAGCATAACGGCGTGACACCGATCGTCTACGATCGCTACCGGCGCATCGGTGGGCTGCTGACCTACGGCATCCCGCCGTTCAAGCTGGAAAAGGAAGTCGTCGAGAAGCGCCGCGAGATTCTCGAGGGCATGGGCGTCGAGTTCCGCCTCGGCGTCGAGATCGGCCGCGACATCGCGTTCGACAGCTTCCTCGCCGATCACGATGCGGTGTTCCTCGGCATGGGCACCTACACGCACGTGAAGGGTGGCTTCCAGCGGCGCGATTCCTGCCAAGAGTGGCCGCTTTTGCAGACACCGCAGGGCATGCCCATGACATAGCCTGCTTCGTCCTCGCCCGTTCCGCAGGACGCTCGCCATGCCCGCTGCCGGTGCTCTTGCGCGGCAGTCGCGCGCACCAGCTTTCATCGAACCGCCGGGCTATGCACGTCATAAGCCAGAGAGCACGTTGTTGTTTCAGCTCGTCGAGCGGCATTACCCGGCATTTCGCGAGATGCGCGCCATGGCAGGTCGTTCGCTGCCGGACTACATTGAGGAAGAGTTCGCCGCCTATCTGAAGTGTGGTCGGTTGGAGGAAGGCTTCCTGCGTGTGCGCTGCGAGCGCTGCCGCGCCGAGAAGCTGGTGGCGTTCAGTTGCAAGAAGCGTGGATTCTGTCCGTCATGTGGTGCGAGACGCATGGCCGAGACCGCGGTGCTGTTGGCCGACGAAGTACTGCCGGAGCGTCCGTTGCGTCAATGGGTGCTCTCGCTTCCCTATGCATTGCGCTTCCTGCTCGCCACTGATCCGGATGCTTTGACGCTTGTGTTGGGCGCGGTGTATCGCACGATCTCGGGTTACTTGTTGAAGACTGCAGGCCAGACGCGTGCCACGGCCGACACTGGTGCCGTCACGCTGATTCAGCGCTTCGGCTCGGCGCTGAACCTGAACATGCACTTTCACATGATCTTTCTCGATGGCGTGTACGTGCAGACGGGCGATCAGCCTGTATTCCGCCATGTACCCGCACTCACGAGTGCCCAGCTGCAAGCACTGGTGCAGCAGATCGCCGAGCGAGTGGGGCGATTGCTGGAGAAGCGCGGGCTGGTCGAGCGCGACTTGGAGAACGCTTGGCTCGCCACCGACGGGCCAGGCGGACCGCTTGATGACCTGATCGGCCATTCCATTACCTACCGGATCGCGGTCGGCCCGCGTGCCGGGCAGAAGCTGCTCACGCTGCAGACATTGCCAGCCAGCGCAGCGCCGGAGGCCGAGCAACAAGGCGATCATCGCGGCGCCGCTCAGGCTGGAGGATTCTCCCTGCACGCCGGCGTCGACATCGAGCCCGGCCAGCGCCCGAAGCTCGAACGATTGTGCCGCTACATCAGCCGCCCGCCGGTGGCGGTGGATCGTATGGCGCTCACCGCCTCAGGGCAGGTCCGCTATGCCCTGAAGACGCCTTACCGAGATGGCACGACACACATTGTGCTGGAGCCACTGGACTTGATGGCGCGCTTGGCCGCACTGGTGCCGCCGCCTCGGATGCACTTGACCCGATACCACGGCGTGTTCGCGCCGCACAGCAAGCTGCGCGCAGCGATAACGCCGGCGCGTCGCGGTGCAGGCAGGAAGCCGCAGGTTGAAGAGGCCGCCGACAAGTCAGCCACCCCAAGGCATGTGGCGATGAGCTGGGCGAAGCGCTTGAAGCGTGTGTTCGGGATCGACATCGAAGCCTGCGCGCGCTGCGGGGGGAAGCTCAAGGTGATTGCCAGCATCGAGGATCCGCAGGTCATCGCGAAGATTCTGGCGCACCTGGGACGCGCCGCGCCGGATCAGTACCCATCCGAGCTGCCGCTTGGGGCGAGGGCGCCACCACAGCAATCCCGTCTGCTTTGAGTTCGAAGGTTGGGGTGCTTGCCGCTGGCCTGTGACGCGGCGGAGTGGGGTGGCGTGTGCCCGGATTCGGGTCAGGGGTGGGAGGGGGGGATTTCCGAGTGCGAGCAGGGGTAACTGCGACTGGCAGGCGGTTTCCGGTGGCCACGTTCACCGGCCAGGGCCTGGTGGCGGCAGGCTCGGGCTCACCATAAGGCCGGTTACACGAATTTGACTGCGCTGCAAGGGTGGTTTGAACTTCCTATCCGC
>CADEFJ010000138.1 GCA_902826575.1 uncultured Pseudomonadota bacterium
GATGCCGCGACGCGCGAGGTTGCCGTGGCCGATTTCGCGGCGCTTCGGCGAGCCCATCATGCCGGTCTCACCGACCGAGAATGGAGGGAAGTTGTAGTGGAACATGAATGGCTCGCGGCGTTCGCCCTCGAGCGCGTCGATGATCTGCGCATCGCGCGTCGTGCCGAGCGTGGTGACGACCATCGCCTGGGTCTCGCCGCGCGTGAACTGGCCCGAACCGTGGGTACGAGGCAGCACACCGACCTTCACGGTGATCGGGCGCACGGTGACGGCATCGCGGCCGTCGATGCGCGGCTCGCCGGCGATGATGCGCTTCCTGACGATGTCGCTCTCGAGCTTGAACAGCAGGTCATCGACCTGCTCGGCGGTCCACTTCGGCGTCTCGCCCGCCGTCAGCGCGGCGATGACTTCGGCCTTCACCTCACCGATGCGCGCATAACGCGCCTGCTTCTCGGTGATCGTGTACGCCTCGCGCAGCTTCGCCTCGGCGGCGCTCTTCACGAGCGCGACGAGTTCGGCGCTGTCTTCGGCCGGCTTCCAGTCCCAGCGCGGCTTGCCCGCTTCCTTGACCAGTTCGTTGATCGCCTTGATCGCGACCTGCATCCCGGTGTGGCCGAACACGACGGCACCGAGCATGACCTCTTCCGACAGGCCATCGGCCTGCGACTCGACCATCAGCACGGCCTGCTGCGTGCCGGCGACGACGAGGTGCAACCGCGAGGCTGCGAGCTGCTTCGCGGTCGGGTTCAGCACGTACTTGCCGTCGATGTAGCCGACGCGCGCGGCGCCGATCGGGCCCTTGAACGGCACGCCCGCGATCGCCAGCGCCGCGGAGGCGCCGAGCAGCGACGGGATGTCGGCATCGATCTCGGGATCGAGCGACAGCACCATCGACACGACCTGCACGTCGTTGTAGAAGCCGTCCGGGAACAGCGGGCGGATCGGACGATCGATCAGGCGCGAGGTGAGCGTTTCCTTCTCGGAGGGCCGGCCCTCGCGGCGAAAGAAGCCGCCGGGGATGCGACCTGCCGCGTACGTCTTCTCGACGTAGTTGACGGTCAGGGGGAAGAAGTCGCGACCCTTGGTCGCTTCCGTCTTCGCAACCGCGGTGACCAGCACCTTGGTGTCACCCATGGAGACGACCACGGCGCCATTGGCCTGGCGGGCCAACTCACCGGTTTCCAGCGTCACGGTGTGTGCGCCGAATGCAAAAGACTTTTTGAAACCGCTCACGCTTCAATCCTCGCGAAAAAGAGATAGGGCAAAACGAAAAGGCCGCGCAGCTGAACTGGCGGCCCTTCGGCGGGGTCCTTAACGGCGGAGCCCCAGGCGCTCGACGACCTCCTGGTACTTCTCGGGCTTGGTCGCCTTGAGATAGTCGAGGAGCTTGCGGCGCTGGTTCACGAGCTTGACGAGCCCGCGACGCGAGGAATGATCACGCTTGTGCGCGCTGAAGTGCTCACCGAGACCATTGATGCGTTCGGAAAGCAGCGCAACCTGCACTTCGGGCGATCCGGTGTCTTTCGGATCGCGGCGGAACTGCGCGAGGACTCCGCTCTTTTTTTCCGTGGATAGCGACATTACAGGGAAATCCTTGAAAATCTTGGCTTTGTACCGTTTTGGAGGCGCGGCATTCTACCCGCACGCCGGTCGGCTCACAAGTTGAAGATCCGCCGCGGCCGCAGCCCGCCAAAGCCGTCGATTTCACCAAGTCCGATGAGCCCTCCGGCAGAGTCGAGAATCCTCACGTTCGCGCCCTGCACCGCAGTAGCGCCCGGCAGATCCGCCCGGCCGATCGCCTGTCCCTGTCGTACTCGCGCCACGGCGACGGGCGACAGGACGAGGCCCGCCCAGTCGGGCAATCCCTGGTCGATCGGCAGCAACGGCAGCGGCGTGCCGGCCGCGCATGCGGCCTCCACTGCCTCCAGCGCGTGCATGGCCTCGCGCTCGAACGGCGCGACCCACGCCCGGTGCAGGCGGCTCACGTGCCCGCAGGTCCCGAGCGTGCGCGCGATGTCCTCGGCGAGCGTGCGCACATAGGTGCCCTTGGAACACTCGACCAGCAGGTCGAGCGACGCATCCCGCAGGCACTCGAGTTCGAGCCGATGAATCGTGATGTCCCGCGCCACGCGCTCGACCTCGATGCCGCGCCGCGCGAGTTCATAGAGCGGCCTGCCGTCGCGCTTCAGGGCCGAATACATCGGGGGAACCTGTTGCTGTGGGCCCAGCAGGCCGCCGAGTACCGCCTCGAGGCGCGCCGGGTCGAGCGCGGGTACCGCAAGCGTCTCGACGACCTCGCCTTCCACGTCGCCGGTCGCTGTACGCGTACCGAGCGCGATCGTGAATTCGTAACGCTTGGCGCCGGCCACGATTTCACCGGCCACTTTCGTCGCCTCGTCGAGGCACACCGGCAACATGCCGGTCGCAAGCGGATCGAGGCTGCCGACGTGTCCGGCCTTGGAAGCGCCATAGGCACGCTTCACGCGCTGCAATGCGGCGTTCGACGACAGGCCTCGCGGCTTGTCGAGGAGCAGTATTCCGGAAGGCATCAGGGGTTCAGCGAGTGGGACCGGCGGGCGCGTCGGAAGCTTCGGGCGCATCGGAACCGCCCTTGGCACGATCCTCGCCAATGGCGCGATCGATCAGTTCGGTGAGGTGCGAGGCTTCTTCCAGGTGGCGGTCGACCACGAACTCGAGCCGCGGGGCATGCCGCAGCGACAGGCGCCGACCCACTTCGCCGCGCAGGAAGCCGGCGGCGCTCGCAAGGCCCGCTTGCACTTCCCCGGCCTCGTGGCGGCCGCCAAAGGGCAGGAAGAACACGCGCGCGACCGACAGGTCGGGCGCAAGCTGCACGGCGGTGATCGTCACGCTGCCGACACGCGGGTCCTTGATCTCGCGCGCCACGAGCGTCGAGAGCACGCGTTGCACCTCGCCCTCGATGCGCTCGCGGCGTGCGTTGCCGGCCATGGTTCACGCGCCCATCATTCGATGGAGCGCGCCACCTCCACCCTCGAGAAGCACTCGATCTGGTCGCCGACGCGCACGTCGTTGTAGTTCTTCACGCCGATGCCGCACTCGGTGCCGGCGCGCACTTCGTTGACGTCGTCCTTGAAGCGACGCAGCGATTCGAGGCCGCCCTCGAAGATCACGACGTTGTCGCGCAGCACGCGGATCGGGTTGTTGCGACGGACGTAACCGTCCGCAACGATGCAGCCCGCGACCGTGCCGAACTTGCTCGAACGGAACACCTCGCGCACCTGCGCGAGACCGACGATCTGTTCTTTGACCTCCGGCGTCAGCATGCCCGACAGCATCTGCTTCACGTCGTCGATCGCTTCGTAAATGATGCTGTAGTAGCGAACGTCGGTGCCGGACTCCTTGATCATCGTGCGAGCCGAGCCATCGGCGCGAACGTTGAAACCGATGATCCGCGCATTCGACGCCATCGCCAGCGTGACGTCGGATTCGGTGATGCCGCCGACGCCGCTCGACACGACCTTGACTGCAACCTCGTCCGTCGACAGCTTGGACAGCGAGTCGCGCAACGCCTCGGCGCTGCCCTGCACGTCCGCCTTGATGACGACCTGCACGGTGGCGACCTTGCCATCGCCCATCTGCGACAGCATGTCTTCCAGCTTCGTCGGGCCCTGCCTCGCGAGCTTGGTGTCGCGGAACTTGCCCTGGCGATACAGCGCAACTTCGCGCGCCTTGCGCTCGCTCTCGACTGCCAGCAGTTCGTCGCCGGCATTCGGCGCGGCCGACAGGCCGAGCACGACGACCGGAAGCGACGGACCGGCTTCGGTCACGGGCTGGCCGTTCTCGTCGAACATCGCGCGCACGCGGCCGTATTCGGTGCCGGCGATGATCTGATCGCCCGGCTTCAGCGTGCCCTTCTTGACCAGCACCGTCGCGACCGCGCCGCGACCCTTCTCCATCCTGGACTCGACGACGACGCCTGCCGCCAGGCCATCGCGCGGCGCCTTCAGCTCGAGCACGTCCGCCTGCAGCAGAATCGTGTCGAGCAACTCGTCGATGCCCGCGCCCGTGCGTGCGGACACGTTCACGAACATCGTGTCGCCACCCCAGGCTTCCGGCAGCACGTTGTACTTCGCCAGGTCGTTCCTGACCTTCTCCGGATCGGCATCGCCCTTGTCGACCTTGGTGATCGCAACGACGATCGGCACTTCTGCCGCGCGCGCATGCTCGATCGCCTCGACCGTCTGCGGCATGACGCCGTCATCGGCCGCGACGACCAGCACCACGATGTCCGTGACTTGCGCGCCACGGGCACGCATCGCCGTGAACGCAGCGTGGCCCGGTGTATCCAGGAACGTGATGACGCCCTTCGGCGTTTCTACGTGGTACGCACCGATGTGCTGCGTGATGCCACCCGCCTCGCCCGCCGCGACCTTGGCGCGACGGATGTAGTCGAGCAGCGAGGTCTTGCCGTGGTCGACGTGGCCCATCACGGTGACGACCGGCGGACGCGCCGCCAGCTCGTGCGTCGTGTCCGTGGTCTGCAGCTCGTCCTCGATCGCGCTTTCCTTGATGACGACGGCGTTGTGGCCCAGCTCCTCGACCACGAGCACCGCGGTGTCCTGGTCGATCGGCTGATTGATCGTGGCCATGACGCCCATGTTCATCATGACCTTGATGACTTCGTTGGCCTTCACGGCCATGCGCTGCGCCAGCTCGGCGACCGTGACGGTCTCGCCGA
>CADEFJ010000139.1 GCA_902826575.1 uncultured Pseudomonadota bacterium
CCGGCGGGGGCGGCGGCGGCGGCGGGCGCTGGTAACAGCTACCCGACCGAACGTCACTTGAGACGTAACACGGCCCGCGCAAGCGGGCCTTGTTTTATGGTGCCGGGTTTTCTGTTATTCGGTTATTCCCGCGCTTCGCGCGAATAACCGAATAACCGAAAACCCGGCACCCGTTCCTGCTTCGCATCACGCCCGGCGCGTTTCCTTCAGCATTTTCTCGGTCAGCCGGTAGCCGGCCAGGCAGAAGATCGATAGTCCGAAGTAGAGGCACGGCAACGCGGCCGCCGCGATCCGGATGCCGTCGATCGCCGCCTCGCTCTGCACCGGCGCCCGCGACTGGAAGCCGACCGACGCATAGACCAGCAGCAGGATCGACGGCGCGATCGCGGCCGCGACTTTCTCGACGAAGCTGTAGAGCGCGGAGTAGATGCCTTCGCGGCGCAGGCCGGTGCGACGGTAGTCGTACTCGATCGCATCGGGCAGCATCGATTGCCCCATGAGCAGCAGCCCCGAGGCTGCGGCGCCCTTGAACGCGGCGCGCAGGCAGAACACCCACAGCGACTCATGCGGTCCGGCGAGCAGCCACGAGAGCGAGACGAGGCAAAACAGCGCCGTCGCGATCATGTAGGTGCGCTGCTTCTCGAGGCGGATCGCGAGGTGACGCCACAGCGGAATCGTCGCGATCTGCAGCAGGCCTGCGACCGCGACGAAATACAGCATCCAGGTGCCCGGGTGTTCCTCGCCGATCACGAACTTCACGACAAAGATCGCGGTCGCGGTGTTGGTGAACAGGCCGAAGAGCTGCAGGAACTTCGTGCCGATCAACGCCACGAACGGCCGGTTCGCAAGGCCCGTGCGCACTTGTTCGACGAAGGGCGTGCGTACCTTTTCCCTGGTGGTGAAGTTCGCGCCCGCCGTGCCGAAGAATGCGGCGGCCATGAAGACGAGGATTGCGGCGCCGAACCACAGGCCCATCAGCGCATAGCCTTGGGCGCCGCCCCCGTACCACTCGGCCACGCGCTGCGCGAGGCCCCCGGCCAGGAAAGTGCCGATGCCGATGAAGAACACGCGGTACGACATCATCCGCGTGCGCTCCTTGTAGTCGCTCACCATCTCCGCCGGCATCGCCATGTACGGCACGTTGAACAGCGTGTAACCCGTGCCGACGAGCGCGAGCACGAGGCCGACGAACCACAGCTGCTGCGAGAACGCCGTGAGCCCGAGCGCATAGAGGCCCGCGAACGAGATGCCGGTGACGAACGCGCCCGCCAGCAGGAACGGGCGCCTCCGGCCCCAGCGCGTCTCGGTGCGATCGGAGAGGATGCCCACCATTGGATTGCTGACGATGTCCCAGCATTTCGCCGTGAACATGAGGCCGGCGGCAGTTGCGGCGCCGATGCCGAGCACCGTGGTCAGATAGAAGGGCACGAGGAACGAGAAGCCGTTGAGCAGCAACGACGCGCCCAGCGTGCCGATGCCCCAGCCGAGGTTCAGGTTGCGCGGGCGGGTGGCGGCGGTCGCGGTTGCGGCGGTCGTTGACATGCGGGCGAGCTTAGACGCGATTGCCGCGGGCTGGCCAGCGCCGCAGTACGGATCCCTCGCGGGCTCAATCAGAATGGGCGCTTGTCGCGCTGCCTGGCGGTCTCGCGGATATTGCTGCCCAGCCAGTCGCGGAATGCCGCTCCGGAGCGCGACAGCGGTGCACCGAGATGCCAGGTGAGGTAATAGGCGAAGGCGTCGTCGACTTCGACGTCGAACAGCCGCACCAGGCGGCCGCGCGCCAGGTCGTCGGCCGCGAACAGGCTGCGCGAGAGGGCAACGCCTTCGCCGGCGGCGGCGGCTTCGAGCAGCATCGCCGTGTCCGACAGCGTCAGGTTGCCGGTCGGCTCCTTCATCGCCACGCGCGCCGCACGCAACCAGGGTTGCCAGGGCTGCCATGCATGACGCAGCAGCCGGCAACGACGCAGATCGCCCGGCTTGCGGATGCGATGCGCATCACGATAGGCCGGCGAGCACACCGGGAACAGTACCTCACCGGCGATCCGCTCACCGGCCGCGTTGCCCCAGGTGCCGGAGCCATAGCGGATCGCGAGGTCCACGCCGTGGCTCAGAAACTCGCCCAGGTCGGCCACCGAGCGCACTTCGACCGACAGGTCGGGAGCGGCACGCAAGAATGAGCCGATGCGCGGCACGAGCCAGCGCGTCGCGAGCGAGGGGTGGACGCTGACCACGAGCCGGCCCGGCGTCGAGTGCGCCACATCGGGCAGCGCGCGCTGCAACAGGCCAAGCGCCTCGCGCACCTGGGCAAGCAGCGTGACCGTCTCGCGTGTCGGCGTCATGCTGCGGCCAGTACGACGAAACAGCGTGACGCCGAGTTGCGTTTCGAGTTCACGGATGCGGTGACTGATCGCACCGTGAGTCAGGCCGAGCTCCTGCGCCGCCGCTGAATAACTCTCGAGCCGGGCCGCCGCTTCGAAAGCGCGGAGAGTCTGCATCGAGGGCAGGCGTCGCATTGCGCTATTGTGACAATTTGTAACAGGTCGGGCGAATACATATCGTTTGCCTGACGCGCCCGTTGCGCCGAGGCTTCGCTCGTCGACTGCAAAGGGGGACGCGCGTCGTGCGGACGCAACAGGCGATGCGGAGCGCTGGGCGATACGCCTGGTATGTTGCGGCACTGCTGACCGCGACCCAGGTCGTCTCGTACATCGACCGTTTCCTGCCCAGCCTGCTGATCGAATCGATCAAGGGCGACCTCGGCCTGAGCGATCTGCAGGTGGGACTGCTGCTCGGTCCGGCATTCGGTCTCTTCTACGTGTTCGTCGGCGTGCCGATCGGCTGGCTCGCCGACCGTCGCAGCCGCCGCGCGATTCTCGCCACCGGCATTTCCCTGTGGTGCGCGATGACCGTCAGCGCGGGACTCACGCGCAGCTTCCTGCCGCTGTTCCTCACGCGCATGGGCGTCGGCCTCGGCGAGGCGAGCGTTGCGCCGTGCAGCGTCTCGCTGATCAGCGACTACTTCCCCCGCGAGCGGCGCGCCCCGCCGCTCAGCCTGTTCATGGCAGGCACGTTCATCGGCGCCGGCACCGCGTTCCTGTTCGGCGGGCCACTGGTGCACCACATCGCATCGCTGCCGCCGGTGCACCTGCCGCTGCTCGGCGACCTGCGCGACTGGCAGCTCGCCTTCGTGGTCGTCGGGTTGCCGGGATTCGTGCTCGCCGCAATGATGTTCACGATCCGCGAACCGCCCCGCCAGGACCAGGTGCGCAGCGGCCTCGATGCCGACGCGAAAGGACATGCGACGCTGCGCGCCGCGCTGCAGTTCATGCGCACGCGCTGGCGGGCGTTCGGCACGCTGTTCGTCGGCTCGGCGGCGGTCGTGACCATGGGCTCGCTGTCGTTCTGGAACGTTGCGCTCTTCTCGCGTACCTGGGGCTGGGGCGTGCGCGAGGTCGGGATCACGACCGGCGTGCTGTTCTTCGTCGGTGGCACGACCGGTACGCTGCTCGGCGTGTGGCTGATGAAGCGCTGGACCGCCGCGGGCCACAAGGACGCGACACTGCGCGCACTGTGGACCGGGCTTGCGATCGCGGTGCCCGGTTTCGCGCTCTACCCGCTGATGCCGAGCGCCGAGCTCGCGGTGTTCATGCAGCTGTTCGCGTTCACTGGCCAGGCGATGGCCGCGGCGGCCGGGCCCGCCTCGATCACGCTGATCGCGCCGGGGCAGATCAAGTCGCAGTCGACCGCCATCTACTACCTTTTCATCGGTGTGTTCGGCCAGTTGATCGGCCCGCCACCGGTCGGCCTGATGACCGACCTGTTCGGCGATCCCGGCAGGCTGCGTTATGCGATGACCATCGAGGCCTTGACGGTCGGCACACTCGCGCTGGTGCTGGTCGGCCTCGGCCTGTCGCGCTACCGGCGCTGCGTGATCGAAGTCGACGGACTGATCGAGCCGCCGGCGAGGGGGGCGCATGCCTGAGTGCGGTGCGCAGCGGCTCGAGCGCATACTCGAGGTCGCCTACACAGTGGCCGACCTGGCGGGCATCGAGGCGGCGTACACGCGCTGGCTCGGATACCGGGTGCTCGAGCGGAGCCACGTGTCCGTGGCGCTCGCGCGCGAGTGGGAAGCGCCGGCGATCGCGGGCCGCGCGCAGTTGCTGCTCGCGCCGTCGGCGGGGGAGCAGGTGGTGCTGCGATTCATCGAGGAGCCGCTGGCCGCGGGCTGGCGGGCGCTTGCGACTTTCGGCTGGAATGTCAGCGAGATCGTGGTCGAGGACGTCGATGCGCTCGCCGCGAGCTTCACCGGCTCGCCGTTTCGCATCATCGGTCCGCCGGCGAGCCTGACGCGCTTTCCGATGATTCGCGCAATGCAGGTCATCGGACCCGCGGGCGAGTGTCTTTACTTCACGCAGGTCGGGGAGGGCAGCGGCCTCGAACTGGCGCGCGCGCAGGCTCCGGTGGGACGCGTGTTCATCGTCGTTGCCGGCGGACCCGACGTGCACGGCATGTTCAGTACCTATGCGGAGTTTGCCAACAGCATTGACCCGCCGGTCAGTACCGCCGTGAAAGTGATCTCGCAGGCGCATGGGTTGCCCGAGGACAGTCTGCACGCACACGGCCTC
>CADEFJ010000140.1 GCA_902826575.1 uncultured Pseudomonadota bacterium
CGGCCCGCGCGCTCGCGGATTTGCGAGTGAACTCCAGCGCCAATCGGCCAGGCTGACCGATACCAACCAAGGCGTCGTCGCAACCCGCATCACTCTTGCGTGCCAGATTACGTCGGATGAACGTCCAGCCGCCTCCCGCGTTCATGGTGTATTGGTGCAGAAATACGGCCTGGCTCTGCGGAATCAGACCGCCCGCACCGGCCCGGGATACTGAGCCACCACCGGGTCGACGGTAAGCAACGTGATGCCTTCCACCTGGGCCTGCGCGACGAGAACACGATCGAATGGATCCTTGTGAATGGACGGCAAGCTCTCGATGGCAACGACGTGCTCACTACCGACCGGCAACTCACCGTAACCGTTGTCGAGGAGGCCTCGTCTCAGTAACCGAGCATCGACCTGGAAATCCTTGCGACCCAGACCGCGCTTGATGACCACTTCCCAAATGCTGGCTGCACTGAAGAACAACTCGCTCTCGGGCGAGTCGATGAGCGCCCGCGCCTCATCGGGCAATCGGTCGGGCTGACCAGCCGCCCAAAGGAGCAAGTGTGTGTCCAGCAGCAGCTTCATTCAGAAACGCCGAATAGCTGCTCGATCTCCGTACTGCCCATCCGATCGAAGTCTTCGGGCACGGCGATCTGTCCCGCAAGAAAACCGAGCCGCTTCAGCTTGCCGGCCTCAGGCGCACTCAAAGGCATAACCTTCACCATGGGTTTGCCAGCCTTGGCAATAACGAAAGGCTCGCCCTTGGCAGCCTGGTCCACCAGCCGGGAAAGCTGTGTCTTTGCCTCGTGAATGTTTACCGTACGCATTGTTCGCCGTCCGCGATAGACTTAGTCCACAGGACTTAGTCTAGTTCAACCCAGCGGAATGCACCAGCGACGATTGTGCCCGCCGCCGTGACGGTAATTGCCAGTGCTATTCGAACGCCTGGGCAAGCGCCAGCTCGATCTTTCGTGCCTGGAGGTAGTCTTGGGGACCTTCGCCCGGCTTGTACTCCACCACGCCCTTCATCAGGAGTTCGCGCGCGCGATCAAGTATCGCCGGACAGCTGCCGCACAGGCTTGCGATGCCAACCGGCCGGCAAATGCGCCACTAGTACGGGGGCCCGGTACATGAGCATCACCGTGAAAATGCCCGTCAACACGAAGAGCGCGAACTGCAGCGACTCAGGCAACCCGACTTCATGGAACAAGAAGCCCGCACCCGCCAGGACCGCGGCGTAAATCACGTAGACAATGAAGGCGCCGCGCACGCCGAGTCCCGAGTCAACCAGCAGGTGATGGAAATGCTCGCGATCCGCCGTGAATGGCGACTGCCCGCGCGATGCGCGCCGCATGATTGTCCAAAGCAGCTCGAACACGGGCAGGGCGACAAGCCACAGCACGGACACCGGCGCCATGATTCGTGCTTGACCCTGGGTCAGCCGCATGCAGAGCAATGCGAGGATAAACCCGATCAGGGTGCTGCCCGCATCGCCCATGAAGCAGCGCACCGAGCGGTTCTTGCGAATCGGAAGGTTGAAGAGCAGGAACGCCCCAACCGCTCCGGCAAGGGTGAGGCTCACCTGCAATGTGAATGGCAGCCCACCGCTGAAGGCCAGCACCGAAATACCCGCGAGCGCGACCAGCGAAACAGCCCCTGCGAGGCCGTCCATGCCGTCGAGCATATTGAAGGCGTTGATCGCCCCAACCACGAAGAAAAGAATCACCACGAAGGCTGCCAGCCCGTGGAACTCGATGTTGCCAAAACCCAACGGATTGCCGAAGCCGAAACTGGACTCGGCAAAGAGCTGAACCACAACCATTAGGGTGGCAGCCGCCTGGGCCGGCAGACGCAGCCAAGGTGACAGTTCAAACCGGTCGTCGAGCAAACCCGTTACCACGAGCAATGCACAGGCCGCGATGAATGTCTCGGACCTCAGAGGGTCGCTCGGGACGAGCCCGAGACCCACCGACAGCCCCAGAAACATGGCAATTCCACCAACAATAGGGATTTCGCCGTGGTGGGTCTTGCGTCCGCCCGGCTTATCGACCAGATCGACGGCCACGGCAACCGGCCGGAGCCCGACGATGGCCAGGAGGCAGACGAGAAAGCTCGCCGCTACCCCGAAAAGAACTGATATCACACTCCACCTGCGCTATTCGTCAAGGCAGCGCCCGCGCCGCCCACCGCGAGTCCCTCGAGTCAGGACTGGCTCGGAAGTAATCCAATGGCAGCAGATTGTACTGTATTCCCGGTCGATTGCGAAAAGCTGTCTGTCTCTAGAGACAGCGAAAGGACGAGCCAAGCAGCGCGAGTGTGCGCGGATTCGGCGATCGAGGTGGGTGCCTACATCCATTCCAAGTGCGGGAGAACCCGGGCCCAGCCAGCAGCGGCGCAAGGCTCATTCGGCGTCGCAAACAACCGCGCCGCCCGCTGGCCACACGTTGCCCCAAAATCGGGACCTTTCGAATTCCACGACCCCGACGTTGACGAAACCGACGTCAACGACGACAGTCCAGCAACCGTCGGCGAGTCGCCCAGAGCTGGTATTGCACAAGTGAGCGCATCTAGAGAGAAGAATCATCTGCCACAGCATTCTATTGCTACGGGCAGACTCGCGACCCTGCCTGCACTGCTGCTCACCGCATTTGTCACGTCATGCGGGGGAGATTCGCAGAATCTTCGACCCGTTGCAGTGAGCATTAGCCAAGTCGTAGAGGAGGATACGGCCGTGGCGTTGTCCCTGGCAGCTACTGACGCAGAAGGCGATGCGATCACTTTTCACGTCGCAACCCCACCGGCACATGGCGCCCTTGACTTGAATGAGCGCACAGGCCAGGCGCTCTACTCGCCCGCAGCGGATTTTGCAGGCACCGTCACCTTCACATTCACGGCCAATGATCGCTTCGGTCAATCCACGCCTGCACAGGTCACCATTGTATTCCTTCCGGTCAATGATGCACCGAGGTTTCCCGAAATCCCCGAACTCGCAAATCTTGCGGACTCACCGGTAACGCGCTGGACGCTGGGCATAAGCGATCCTGACTCCACCGAGATCATCGTCGAAGTCCTGAACGGCGATCCGCAAGTTGCGCAAGTCACTTACGATAACCAGAGCGATGCGATCGAGATCAGAGCGGAGTCATATGGTGGGACCACGATTACCGTGCGCGCGAGTGACGGCCTGCTCACGACCGAACGTAGCTTTGATTTTCGCGCCAGGCGCGTCACACGTGAAGTGGAAGTAACTGTTCCGGATCCCTCCAGCATGTCAATAGTCATTCACAATCCACTTGAGACCGCTATAGATTTCGGCCTCGGCTGGAACAAGAAATCGATATTTGAATCCATGCAGGATCTTGTTGCATCGGCGGCGCCGAACCCGGAATCAGACGGTGATGCAGCGGTTTCCTTATGGAACTACATGATCAGCAACGTCTATCACAACCAGTCTTTCGCCGCGGAACGCTGGGAGCATGATCCTTTGATTCTGGTGAATTCCATTGGCTTTGGGCTCTGTGACGACGTTGCGGCCGCACTTGCCTTCATGACGCGCGAACACGGGTTGAGTGCTCGGGTCTGGTTTCTTGATGGGCACGTCGCACCAGAAATCCTGGTAAACGGGAAATGGCAGATGTACGACCCCGACATCAAGATCTATTACCGAGGCTACAATGGCGACATAGCGGGCGTTGAAGAGCTGACCGCAAATCCAGCGCTGATTACCTCACCGGTCGCCCCCCTTTATCCCGTCCCGTTCTATGGTTACGAGCAGTTCATCGCAGACATCTATTCCACGGCGGAAAACAATCGGGTGGAGCCTTGGTACGAATCCGGGGCATCGCCAGTGAGCGGAACCTTCACCCTCCCGCCCGGCGCATCATTGCAGTTTCCAGGAACCTGGGTCGATTCGATCGTCGATCACCAAGGCGCACAGGTACCGGCATTTGCGACCATTCGCGTATCTGTCCCGCCCACGACGAAACAGGTCCTGCGCATGCCCCTGGTACTGCTCGCATTGCGCGGCCAAGGTAGCGTGCGAATCGCCGGACAGGACTACCTGATTGGGAGTGCGACCCTTGAAGAGCTTTTGCAATCCAACAGGGCAATGGTTCCGGACGTAGAGATACTCGATGCAACCACCGATCTGGAGTTTGTAATGCTGCTCAATCCAAGAGATGCCGGCATCACCGAGAAGACGGCGGTACGCTTGACCGGGCTCAAAGTGCCGGCGCTGGATATCGGTACGGAACCCTTGGCTTCCGGGGCAGCATTTGCAGACCCCGGCATTCCAACGTTTCCGTTCTGAGATTGCGTCAAGGGCGATGTCCGCGCCGCCACCGACCCGCAAGCTTTCCCCGCATTGTCCGCCACCTTGCTAGCATGCGGCAGAATCCTGCGATAGAAGAACCGAAGCGAATGGACAAGGCCGGACAACAATACTGGAACACGAATTGGGAAAGCGCCACAACGGTCATGTTCGAACCGGGGCGCTCGGGCATTACGCACTACCGCGACCGCATGCTGGGCCAACTTATCGGGCGCGCGCTTGGCAACATGACTACCGACTCTGCCGTTCTTGAGGCTGCTTCCGCAGATTCCACGATCCTGCCCTTCGTAGTCCGGC
>CADEFJ010000141.1 GCA_902826575.1 uncultured Pseudomonadota bacterium
GCATCAGGCCTTTGACTCCGAGTGTCGCCCAACTGCGTGATGCACCGGGTTTGAAGTCGTGCTTCACGCCCGCGACGATGTCCCACCAGGCAGCAATGCTGCGACCATAGAGCGCTTCGAGTCCGGAGCCTTCCGTCACGCCGTCGATCCGCTCGCCAAACGAGCGCAGCCACAGGCGATTGATGTCCGACCCGAACCAGGCATCGGCATCCCAGGCGAAGCCCGTGCCCGGATCCGCATCCCGGAGCTCGAACCGATCGAGCAGGATGAAGCTGTTTACCGCGCCCGCGTGCGTCATGCCGCCGGAGAGCTCTGGAAAGGCCGCCTCGCGATCGGCGTCGGTCAGCTCGGGTACGGGTGTAACGGCCACGGTACGAGCGGCGCTCGCGGCGCTTGTCGCGGGCGCGGACTGCATGGCGCCGTGGTCCTGATGGCGATGATCCTGCGCGCCGGACTGCGGACCTGCGACCAGCGCGAGCGTCAGCAGCGCCAGCGACGCGACGGCGCCTGGCGCAGTCATTCCTCGACCCTCACTTCCCGCATCATCCCGGCTTCCATGTGATAGAGCAGGTGGCAGTGGTAGGCCCACCGACCGAGCGCATCGGCTCGTACGCGATAGCTGCGCCGCGTGCCGGGCGGCATGTCGATTGTGTGCTTGCGAAGATGGAACCGGCCGCCCGCATCCTCGAGATCGCTCCACAGACCGTGCAGGTGGATTGGATGCGTCATCATCGTGTCGTTGACGAGCGTGATGCGCAGGCGCTCGCCGTAGCGCAGGCGCAGCGGCGCGGCATCCATGAACTTCTCGCCGTTGAACGACCACGCGAACTTTTCCATGTGGCCGGTCAGGTGCAGTTCGATCTCGCGCCCCGGCTCGCGGCCGTCCGGGTCGTCGAAGGCGCTGCGCATCGCGGCGTAGGTCAGTACGCTGCGCCCGTTGTCGCGCAGGCCGATGCCGGGGTCGTCGAGCTTCGGCGCCGGCATCATCGTCTGCATGTCGACAAGCGGATTGCCGCGCTCGGTCGCCGGATGCTTCGGCATGCCGGGCATGTCATGGCCGCTGTGATCCAGCCCATCATGCCCCATGTCGGCCATGGTCAGCAGGGGGCGCGGATCGAGCGGCGGGATCACAGCGGCGAGGCCGGCGTGCGTCGCGAGCGTGCCGCGGGCGTAGCCCGTGCGGCCCATGTCCTGCGCGAAGATCGTGTACACCTCCTGGCCGGAGGGTTCGACCAGCACGTCGAAGGTCTCGGCGACCGCGATCCGGAACTCGTCGACCGTGACCGGCTCGATCGGCTGGCCGTCGGCCGCGAAGACCGTCATCTTGAGGCCCGGGATGCGCACGTCGAAATAGGTCATCGCCGCGCCATTGATGAATCGCAGCAGCAATTTTTCGCCGGGTCGGAAGAGGCCGGTCCAGTTCGCGGCCGGTGTCGTGCCGTTCATCAGGAAGGTATAGGTGTGGGCGTTGACGTCGGAGATGTCGGTCGGCGTCATGCGCATCCGCGCCCAGCCGCGGCGCTCGGCGAGCGTTGCCACGAGGCCGTCGCGACGCGCGTCGCGGATGAAATCGCCAATCGTGCGCTGGTAATGGTTGTCGTACGAGGAGTCCTTCTTCAGCCGGCGGAAGAGGGCGCCAGGGTTCATGTCGGTCCAGTCCGACAGCAGCACCACATGCTCGCGGTCGAAGTGCCGGCGCGGCGGTTCGCGCGGATCGACGATGATCGCGCCATAGAGGCCCGCCTGTTCCTGGAACAGCGAATGGCTGTGGTACCAGTAGGTACCTGACTGGCGGACGCGAAAGCGATACTCGTAACTGCTGCCCGGCGCGATGCCATCGAAGCTGAGCCCCGGCACGCCGTCCATGTTCGCGGGCAGCAGCAGTCCGTGCCAGTGGATCGATGTCGACGCATGTGGCAGGCGGTTGGTCACGCGCAGCATGACCTCGTCGCCCTCGCGCCAGCGCAGGATCGGCGCGGGCAGGGAACCGTTCACGGTCACGGCCAGCCGGTCCCGGCCAGTGAAATTCACTGCGGCCTCAGCGATCGTCAGCCGGAAATCCGTCCCCGAGAGGACAGGAGGCGACCCTGCGGCCGTTGCAGCGTCGGACGCGGCGCGCAGGCCGCCCGCCGCGACGATGGCGCCGCCCGCACCCAGGCCTTGTACGAATCGCCGGCGCGTGATGCCGGTGCAGGAATCGATCGACATCGCTCTACTCCAGGTCGAATCAGGCAGGCCCCGGCATATGTGCGGGGCTCTCAGCTGGGCGACGGCTCAGACGATTGGAGGTCGGACCGGATCCTGCAGTGTCGGCGCACACAGCGGCTCGTCGGCCTGCACCGGTGCGGCTGCAAGCGGTGAGGCGGCCGCCGCGAAGCCATTGAGCACGGCGGTGAAACTGCGCCTGGCTCAGCGACCGGGGCCGGTCTCCGGCTGCAGGATCTGCCGCCGTACGCGCTCCTCCTCGGCCGCAGTGATCAGGCCTTCATCCCGCAATTCCTGCAGCACCTGCAGTTGCCGCAGTCGACGTTGCGAAAGGGCTTCCTGTGGTGCTGCCGGCGGCGCAGGGGTGGTCGCCGGCGCTGCAGCGCTCGCCGGCATGGACGCTGGCACGGTAGCTCGTACAGCAGCTGGCACGGTGACTGGCACGGCAGCTGGCGTCACAGGCGCATTGCAGTCGAGGCGCAGCTGCAGCCCTTGCCTGATGTCGGTCGCTGTCACCCGATGCCGCAGCGGCTCGCAACCGGGGTGACGCAGCACGACCATGCCGTACAGGTCGCCCCGCGCGTCGTCATAGTCATTGGGATAGATGTCGCGTTCACTGATCGAAAGTGGCGTCACACCGGCCTTGCCGCCGATCACCTCGACCTCGGCAGCCGCTGGCACCGATTCGATGCGTAGCGTGCCGAATGTCAGTGCCTGCGCACCGATGCTGCCGGCGAATCCAAGGGCCAGTACGGCAATGCCGGCGTGCCTCCACGGAGCGCCAGTGCATCGGGCAGTGCGCATGTCAGAACGCTGTATCGAAACCGAACAGGATGTAGCTCTCCTTGGTCAGGTGGCCGGTGAAATACGGGCCGGTCGGTGCGGTCTTGCTCAGGAAGTCGACATTGACCTCGACGATGCCTTTGACGTTGCGCATAAAGTAGTACGACGCCGTCAGGCTGAGGCTGTTCATGTCGATGCCTTCGTACACGGTGTTGGTACCCGCCAGGTCACCGGCATCGTCGTAGTTGTACAGCGCGGAGAACGCCCAGTTCTCGTTGGCGATCCAGTCGATCCCCGCGAAGCCGCCGTCCCAGCGATAATCGCGTGCCGGGTCGATGTCGAGGAATCCGTCCCAGCTGTTCCACAGGTACTGCGCATACCAGTGCACATTGCCGCCGATCTGGCCCGAGGCGTCGAGGCCGACGACGCGCTTGTCGGTGTTGCGTGAACTCGTCGTCAGGCCCGCCGGTCCAGCCGCACCGCGCTGCTTGCCCGATGCGCCGAACAGTCCGACGCTGACCGGACCGATCTCGGTGCCGATCCGGCCGAACACCGTCTTGGAATTGTCGCTGTCGAACATCCTGTCAGGTCGGGTAAATCCCGGGCTGTTGATACTCAGGTTGTCCTTGATGCCGTTGCCGTTGGTCAAGCCGAGGTCGATGCCGATCGGCCCGAGCGCGCGGTCGAAAAGCACGCCGCGGTCGTAGGTGATCCCGGCCATGCGATAGGCCATGAAATCCTGGAACGGCAGGCGGACCTCGCGCGGAAACATCAGGTCGGAGAGCTGGAACTGGCCGAGCTGCATGCCTATCCCGCTGCCGAAGACGTCGGCGTGGCGAAACCACGCATCCTCGAGCAGCGCCTCGCCGTTGCCACCTTTCTCGGCGAAGATGACGTAGAAATAGTACGTGATGTTTTCGCTCAGTGGAGCGCTGGAAAGCATCTTGACCAGATAGGGTGACTGGAAGTCCGTCGATGCCGATTGGGTCGCGCCCGTGAGCGGATCGATCGACTTGCCGTCGCGAGCCTGCACATACCCCTGCGCGCGTATCGCAAGCGGCGGGTAGGCGGGCAGTACGAGGCTATCGTCGCCGAGCTGGTCTGCCGTTTCCTTCCAGTTCGGCAGGCGCATGTTGTTGTCGGCGAAATGCTCGCCGAATTTGTTCAGGCGCGGGAAGGCCGAATGACAGGCGGCGCAGGTGATGTCGTAGCGACGCGCGAACTCGGGCATTGCCGACGCACTTTGTGTCGACAGCGCCAGCAACGATGCGCTGGAGAGCAGAAATGCCGCGAATCTGATCACGATCGCGAAGCCGGGGGCGCAATTGCGCTGGGACATGAGTTGACTCGCCTGACTTGGGTGCTTGGTCATCGTAACGCAACCGGGTACCAATCCAAAACGACTCGCGGTCGGGGGACAGCGCAGTGGACAACCGGTTCATCGCGCCGAATGCCGCTCCGCGTACGCATCGTCGGATGCGCTCATGGGACGCAAGTCGGAAAGGCTGATCCTCAACGAGCATCGCACCTAGGGGCATGCGAACTTCGGAATTGTTACCGATGAGTCGCGGTCGCTTGCGACGCCAATGTGCCAGCAGCGATAGTGG
>CADEFJ010000142.1 GCA_902826575.1 uncultured Pseudomonadota bacterium
GTCTTCGGATTGCGACCCGGCCGCTGATTCTTGTCGCGCAGGTCGAAGTTTCCAAAACCTGAAAGCTTCACCTGCTCGCCGTTCGACAGCGCCGCGCGCACTTCCTCAAAGAACAGGTCAACGAGCTCGCGCGCTTCACGCTTGTTCAATCCCAGTTGATTGAAAAGCGCCTCGGCCATTTCCGCCTTGGTCAGGGCCATTCTTACTCTCTTATTTTCGCGTGCAACGCACCGCTCAGGTCGGCAATGATCGCCGCCACGATCCGGTCCGTATCATCATCAGTCAGCGTGCGAGAATTATCCTGAAAAATCAAGCCTAAAGCGACGCTTTTTAGTCCGGATTCTACTCCGGGCCCCCGGTATTCATCGAAAACCACAAGATCGCGCAACAGGCTCGACCCCGCCAAGGTTACACGTTCACGTATCGCGCTTAAAGGCGTTGACTCGTCCACCAGGATGGCGAGGTCACGGCGCACGTGGGGGAAGCGCGAAACTTCGCGAAACCGCGGTGTCTGCGCGGCCAATGCCGCGAACTCGAGCTCGAACAGGACCGGGACATATGTCAAGTCGAGCGCCCGCACGAGTTCGGGATGCAGCTCGCCGAGTGAACCTACGCGGCGCCCACCCCGCACGATCGTGGCGCTGCGCCCCGGGTGCAGGCACGTGCTTGCGCCGGCCAGGTATTCGATGTCCGTGCTGTCGCCCGTCGTTGCCAGCAAGGCCTCGATGTCACCCTTCACGTCATGGAAGTCGACGGGCGATTTCGTGCTGCCCCACTGCTCGGGCGCACGCGTGCCACTCGCGACGCCCGCGAGCATGTCGACTTCGCGAGTCGCTCCGCCTTCGACCAGGAACACGCTGCCGTGCTCGATGAGACGCACGCGCTCCTGCTGGCGCCTCTGATTTTCGCGTAGCGCGCGCAAGAGGCCCGGCCACAACGAGACCCGCATGACCGCCAGATCGCTCGCAATGGGGTTGGCGAGCGCCACGGCCGCGGCATCCGGAAACAGCTGCGACTGCAGCGCTGCATCCACAAATGAGTAATTGATCGCTTCGTGATAACCGCGCGCTGCCAGCAGTTCGAGTGCGCGTGCCTCATCAGGCTCGCACGACGGCGGCGCGGCAATCCGCTGCGCCGCGCGCAGCGGCGCCTCGGCAATGGCGTCGAAGCCCTGCAGCCGCGCCACTTCCTCGATCAGGTCCGCCTCGATGCTGATGTCGAAGCGATAGCCCGGTGGCGTCGCCTCCCAGCCGTCGGCGCTGCGCGCCACGGTCATCCCGAGCGCACGCAAATGACCCTCAACCGCAGCGTCGGCGGGCGTCTGGCCCAGCAGGCGCGACAGGCGCGCGCGACGCAGCCGCACCGGCGTGCGGACAGGCAGGAACTCGCTGCGCTCGATGAGCTGCGTCGGGCCGGGCTGGCCACCCGCAATCAACGTGAGCAGCGCAGTCGCACGTTCGATCGCCTCGACCTGCCCCGCCGGATCGACGCCGCGTTCGAATCGCTGGCTCGCATCGGTGTGCAGGCCATGACGCCGGCCGCGACCGGCGATCACGTGCGGGCTGAACCAGGCGCTCTCCAGGAACACGTCGACAGTCGCGGCACCCACAGCGGTGCGCTCGCCGCCCATGATGCCCGCGAGACCGACTGCCCCGTCGTCGTCAGCGATCACGAGGTGATCCGCGGCGAGCGTGATCGCACTGCCGTCGAGCAGGACCAGGCTCTCGCCCTCGCGCGCTGCGCGCGCGTGCATATCACCCCGCAGCTTCGCAAGATCGTAGGCGTGCATCGGCTGGCCCAGCTCGAGCAACACATAGTTGGTGACGTCGACTACCGGACTGATCGCGCGCTGGCCGGCGCGACGCAGGCGCTCGCGCAGCCACAGCGGCGAGGCGCGCATGTTGTCGACGCCGCGAATGACACGCCCGGCAAAGCGCGGCGCGCCCTGCGGCCAGTCGAGGTGCACGGCGCGGCGCTCGTCACGGACGGCTGGCACGCCCGCAAGCGATGGGCCGGCGATCGTCTGCCCGTCGCCAAACACCGCTGCCACCTCGCGCGCGACGCCCCGCACCGACATCGCGTCGCCGCGGTTGGGCGTGACATTGAGCTCGATGATTTCGTCGTCGAGGGCGAGCCACTCGCGCAGGTCGCGGCCGATCGGCGCATCGCCCGGCAATTCGAGGATGCCGTCGGACGTCTCCGCCAGACCCAGTTCCTTCGCCGAGCACAACATGCCGAACGATTCGACTCCGCGCAGCCTGGCGCGCTTGATCCCGAGATCGCCCGGCAGCACCGCGCCGATCGTGGCGAGCGCTACGCGCAGGCCTGCGCGCGCGTTGGCAGCGCCACAGACGATTTGCACCGGAGCCGCAGCGCCAAAGGCGACGCTGCACACTTGCAGCTTGTCCGCCTCCGGATGCCGGGCAGCACTCAAGATCTCGGCGATCACGACGCCGGAAAAGGGCGGCGCGGCCTGCGATACCCCTTCAAGTTCGAAGCCCGCCAGCGTGAGGCGCGAGCCGATCGTGCGCGCGCCAGCACCGACATCCACCCACTCCGCAAGCCAGGACAGCGGCAGCTTCATGTCAGGCGCTCGTGAACTGGCGCAGGAAGCGCAGATCGTTGTCGAAGAATAGCCGCAGGTCGTTCACGCCATATCGCAACATCGCGAGGCGCTCGATACCGAAGCCGAACGCATACCCGGTCCAGCGTTCGGCATCGATGCCGCAGGCGGTGAAGACATTCGGATGCACCATGCCGCAGCCCGCCACTTCGAGCCAGCCGGTGTGCTTGCACACGCGGCAGCCCTGCCCTTCGCAGAACACGCAGGAAATATCGACCTCGGCGGAAGGCTCGGTGAACGGGAAATACGAGGGCCGCAGCCGCAGCGCCAGGTCGCGTTCGAAGAAGCCCTGCATGAACTCGTGGAGGGCGGCCTTCATGTTCGCGAAGCTCACGTCCTCGCCGACCACGAGTCCCTCGACCTGATGGAACATCGGCGAATGCGTCAGGTCGTTGTCCCAGCGATAGACGCGCCCCGGCGCGATCAGCGCCAGCGGCGGCTTCTGCGACAGCATGGTGCGCACCTGCACAGGTGAAGTGTGGGTGCGTAGCACGCGGCCGTCGGGGAAGTAGAACGTGTCGTGCATCGCGCGCGCCGGGTGATCGGGCGGGATGTTGAGAGCCGCGAAATTGTGGAAGTCGTCCTCGATTTCCGGGCCCGTCTCGACCGCGAAGCCCGCATTGCGAAACAGACGCTCGATGCGCTGACGCGCGAGCGTAATCGGATGCAGCGTGCCGCGGTGCTCACCGCGTCCCGGCAACGTGACGTCGATGCGCCCGGCCTCGAGTGCCAGCGCCACCGCCGCGCTCTCGAGCGCCTCGCGACGCGACTCGATCGCGGCCTGCACGGCAGCCTTCACTTCGTTGATGCGCTGGCCGGCAGCCGGCCGCTCGGCGGCCGGCAGCTTGCCAAGGGCCTTCAACTCTTCGGTGAGTACGCCCTTCTTGCCGAGCCAGTGCACGCGTACGGCGTCGAGCGACGACAGATCGTCGCTCGCGCCGATTGCGGCCCGGGCCTGCTCGGTGAGACCAGCGAGATCGGACACAGCGACTTACGCCGCTGCGAGCGCCGCTTTCGCCTGCTTGGCGATTGCCTCGAACGCCGGCGCATCGTGCACGGCGATGTCCGCCAGCATCTTGCGATCGATCTCGATGCCGGCCTGGCGCAGCCCGTTCACGAGCTGGCTGTACGAGATGTCGTACAGGCGCGCCGCCGCGTTGATGCGCGTGATCCACAGCGCGCGGAACTCGCGCTTCTTCGTGCGGCGATCGCGGTAGGCATACTGGCCCGCCTTGATGACCGCCTGCTTGGCAGTGCGATAGACCTTGCGACGGGCGTTGTAATAACCCTTCGCCTTGCCCAGAACCTTCTTGTGACGGCGCCCGGCCGTCACGCCACGCTTGACTCGTGCCATGACTCGTTACCTCGTGCCGTTACTTGTGGTTGGGGAGCAGTTGCGCGAGACGACCGACGTCGCTCTCGTGCACCAGGCTGCTGCCACCCGAACGGGCGTGGCGCTTGACCTTGGGGCTCTTGTGGCCGAGGTTGTGGCGGCGACCGGCCGCATAGCTCTTGAAGCCTTTCGCAGTCTTGCGAAAACGCTTGGCCGCCGCCCGGTTGGTTTTCAACTTGGGCATGCTCATCTCCTGTTGTGGCAACAGCTCGCAAGGTCCTTGCGGACCCGCTTGCTTGCGGACCGGCAGTTACCCGCCGGTCACTTCTTTTTCGGCGCGAAGACCATCACCATCTGGCGCCCCTCCATGAGCGGGTTCTGTTCGATCGAGCCGATACCGGCCAGATCGTTCACCACCCGATCGAGGAGTTTGCGCCCGATCTCCTGATGCGCCATCTCACGGCCGCGGAACCTCAGGGTCACCTTGGCCTTGTCACCTTCGGTCAGGAAGCGGATCAGATT
>CADEFJ010000143.1 GCA_902826575.1 uncultured Pseudomonadota bacterium
ATGCCGTCGATGTAGTACTCGATCGGATCCTCGACCGTCATGATGTTGCGCGTGTTGTCGTTCAGACGCTCGAGTGCCGCGTACAGCGTGGTGGTCTTGCCCGAGCCGGTGGGTCCCGTGACGAGCAGGATGCCGTGCGGCTTGTGGATCAGTTCGTCCATCAGCGCCTGGGTTTTCTGGTCCATGCCGAGCGAGTCGAGGTTCAGTCGTCCGGCCTGCTTGTCGAGGATACGCAGCACGACGCGCTCGCCGTGGCCCGACGGAATGGTCGAGACGCGCACGTCGACTGCCCGGCCGGCGACGCGCAGCGAAATGCGCCCGTCCTGCGGCAGGCGCTTCTCGGCGATGTCGAGTTTCGACATGACCTTGATGCGCGATACGACAAGCGGCGCCACCGCGCGCCGGGATTGCAGCACTTCCCGCAGCACGCCGTCGACACGGAAGCGGATCACCAGGCGGTTCTCGAACGGCTCGATGTGGATGTCGGAGGCGTTCTCCTTCACCGCCTGCGTGAGCAGCGCATTGATCAGGCGGATGATCGGCGCGTCGTCGTCAGCCTCGAGCAGGTCCGCCTGTTCGGGCAGGTCGAGCGCGAGATGCGCGAGGTCCACGCTGCCGTCGAGGCCTTCGGCGGCCTGCATCGCGTCGGAGCCCGCCTCGTAGGTCAGGCGCAGCAGCGTGTCGAATTCCGCGTCGCCGACGCGTGTCAGCCTGACCGGTACCCGCAGGTGCCGGCGCACTTCGGCGATGGCAAGCGGTGTGACGTCACCCCGGTAGGCGCAGTCCGCAACGCCCTCCGCGAAATGCCTGACGAGCACCCCGTGGCGCTTGGCAAACGCAAACGACAGACGTCGATCCGGTGCGCGCGCGGCGACGGCGGGCGGGGCCGCAGCAGCCGGTTCGCTCACGGTGTCTCCGGCGGCACAGTCTCTTGTGGCACGGTCCCCGGCGGTACGCTCTCTGGTGGCGGTACCGGTGTCGGCGCCTCGGCCGCCTCCCGGGCGATGTCTTCGGCGGTCTTGTCCGCCGCATCGGGCTCGCGCAGCACCGGCGGCGGCAGATCGGGGAGCACGGCCTTCTTCTCGCCAGGAAGCAATGGCAGCATTTCGAACTTGCGACCGAGGCTCTGCTGCTCGCCGCGGATGTAGTTGTACTTGGCGTCGGTCTCGAACGAGGCCTGGATGCCGTCACGCAGTATCTTGGGCTGGATGAAAACCATCAGGTTGGTCTTGATCCGGGTCGCCTGACGCACCCTGAAGAGCTCGCCGAGCAGCGGTATGCGGCCGAGGAAGGGCACGCGCTGCTCGCCGCGGCGGTCCTCGTCCTGGATCAGTCCGCCAAGCACGATCGTACCGCCGTCCTCGACCAGCAGCGTCGTGTTGATCACGCGCTTGTTGGTGATCAGGTCGACGGCGCTCGCCGTGCTGGTCGAGAGTGTCGAGGCTTCCTGCTCGATCTTCAGGATCACGGCGCTGCCTTCGTTGATCTGCGGCGTGATCTTCAGGATGATGCCGACTTCCTCGCGCTGTACGGTCTGGAAGGGATTCACGGCACCATCGGTGCCGCCCGTGTTGGTGTACTGGCCGGTGATGAACGGCACTTCCTGCGCGACCTTGATCTGCGCTTCCTGGTTGTCGAGCGTCACGATCGACGGCGTGGCGATGATGTTGGTATCGCTGTCGTTCCTGATCGCGCGCAGCACGGCGGCAAAATCGGTGCCGCCGCTGCCGACGCGCCCACCGCCTATCGTGGTACCGGTGATGGCACCGGGGGTGAGGGTCGAGGGATCATCGATGCCGCGGATGATGTCGACGATGCTGCCGCCTGCAATCGGCTGCACGAAGGCGCCGACCGCGAAATTGTCGTTCGAGCCGTCGACGGCCCAGTTGACGCCGAGTTCGGCGGTCTTGTCGGCGCGCACCTCGACGATGACCGCCTGCACCAGCACCTGGGCACGGCGGATATCGAGCCTGTCGATGATGCCCATCAGGCTGCGCATCGTCTTGGGCGGCGCCGTGATGATGAGTGCGTTGTTTTCCGGGTCCGCCCAGATCGTCGAATTGCGCTCGGCCTGTGCAGCCGCACCACCCGCCGCGGCGCCGGCAGCGCCACTGGCGGCGGCCGACACTCCGGTAATCTGCTCTTTCAGCTTCGCGGCGATCTTCTCGGCATCGGAGTAGCGCAGGTAGCGCACCTGCGTGTCCCCGCCGGATTCGAGCGGCGTGTCGAGGTGCGCGATCAGCGCCTTGACGCGCAGGCGGGCGGCCTGCTCGCCGCTGATCAGCACGCTGTTGGAACGGTCGTCCGCGACCAGCTTCAAAGACGAGCCGATGCCGCCACCGCCCTCGGCGCTCGCGGCGCCCTGCACGAGCTGGGTGACGACGCGAACGACCTCGGTCGCCGATGCATTCTGCATCGGAATCACCTCGATCTCGGCGTCGCCCGCCTGGTCGATGCGCCGGATGATGCGCACGATGCGGTTCACGTTGTTCGCGCGGTCGGAAATGATCAGCATGTTCGAGGCCGGATAGGCCGCGAGATGCCCGTACTGCGGGATCAGCGGTCGCAGGATCGGCACGAGCTGCGCCGCGCTGACATTCCTGACCGCGATCACCTGCGTGACGATTTCGTCCGACGTGGAGCTGATCCGGTCGGGCAGGTCGTTCGACGGGAACTGGCGGGCGTTGGCGTCGGGGATGATCTTGATGATGTCGCCCGTCTGCATGGCCACGAAGCCGTGGACCTGCAGGATCGACAGGAACGCCTGGTAGAACGCCTCCGGCGTCATCGGCGTCGTCGACAGCATGGTGACCTGCTGGCGGCCGACGCGCGGGTCGATGATGAAGTTCTTGCCGGTGGCCGCGCTCACCGCCTCGACGATCTGCGTGATGTCGGCGTCCTTGAAGTTCGGGGTGATGCGCGGTCCCTGCTGTTGCGCACTTGCGGCGCCAGCCAGGGTGAGCAGGGCCGCGAAGGCGATGACCCGCACGCGGCGGATTGGGGCGAGTGTCATGGCAGGCTAGTCTCCACGGTTTTCGGTCGGTGGGTTGACCGGCTGCTCTTCGAGGTCGATATCGGGAGTAACTTCGGTGCCGCCGTCGAGCGCGGCCTGCGCCGCATCGGGCAGCGGCGGGGGGCCGCCGAGTTGTTCCGCCTCGGCGGCGATCTGCCCCATGTCGAGCACCAGCTCCTGCTCACGCCCGCTGCGCATCACGGTCACGCGCGCCTGGGCCGAACTGCCGAGCGTGCTGAAGATTTCGTTGCCGCGGGCCGGATCGTCGAGCGGGGTGCCGTTGATGGCGGTGACGAGGTCGCCCGGCCGCAAGCCGAGCCGCGAGAACGCCGCCCGGTTGCGACCCGGATAGACCCGGTAGCCACGTTGCTTGCCCTCGGCAAACACCGGTTGCGGGCGCATCACGTCGCCGATCATGCCGGGGTCGCTCTCGATCATCCGGCGCATGCGATCGAGGATCTGCACGTCGCCGGCGGTCGGGCGCTGCGCGGGCATCGGTGCCGCGGGTGCCGACGCCATCATCGCGGCGCGCTGCTGCGGCAACAGCAGGGACTCGAGCGCGCCAGCACGCTCGAGCACGACCCGGTCGGGATAGACGGCGTTCAGTCTGGCCCCACCCGGCACCATATCGCCGATCATGAACACCTTGGCGGTGGCCGCACTCTCGCCGAGGATCGCGATCCCGGTCTTCGGGTCGGAATTGGCGAGCACGCCGGTGAGCACGAGCGCCATGCTGGTAGGTGGAGCGTCGGACCCGTCGCCGCTTGGCGTCGCCACCTCGGCCTGGCCGAAAAGCTGTGCGCCAACCAGTGCGGCGACATCGAGCCGGGCGGGCGGCGGCATCGTCTCGCTATCCACCGCAACGGCGAGGTCGGAGCCCGCGATGTCGGTCACCAGGACAGCGCCCTGTACGCCGAGCCCGAGCGCGAGCGCCCAGGTCGCGATTTGTGGCCCGTGCGCGACCAGCAGCCCTTTCAGGACATCTGGCGAGGGCATGCCCTGCAGCGCAGTGGTGGTCATCCGCGCAATCATACGGGGGGGGCGATAGCGCTCACAAGCAACTGTTTCCGCAAGAATTCGGCACTCCGCACATCCCGCCCTTGTGTTGCCTTTCGGCGACCCATATAAAAGGTCAAATGCCTGACGTCGAGCCCACACGACCGGACAGCGGAGTACTCGTCGAAGAAGCGACGCCCAAACTGAAACGACCGCCGCTGTTTCGGGTCATATTACTGAACGATGATTACACACCGATGGAGTTCGTCGTCGACGTGCTGGAGCGGTTCTTCGGCATGAACCGTCCGCAGGCGACCAGGGTGATGCTGGAGGTGCACATGAAAGGCAAGGGCGTTTGCGGCGTATTCAGCTACGAAATCGCCGAGACCAAGGTCGCGCAGGTCACCACCTACGCGCGGGACAACCAACATCCCCTGATGTGCACG
>CADEFJ010000144.1 GCA_902826575.1 uncultured Pseudomonadota bacterium
AGCGGGAATTACACAGCAAGAAACGGATCGCAAGGCACCGCCGCCCCGGGCACAGTGCACCACATGAACAAGCAAGCCTTCCGCATCGTCGGTCTGCCGTCGGAACCGTTCCAGGAACTCTTTTCACTCGATGACGCGCAACTCGCCCAGCGCCGCGTCGAACGCCACGTGGCCGACGCACCCTTTGCGTTTCCCTGCCGTGTGACGCTCGAGGACGCCCTTCCCGGCGAGGAACTACTGCTGTTCTCGTATGCGCACCAGCCGGCTGCGACACCCTACGCGGGCACTGGCCCGATCTTCGTGCGGCGCCACGCCATGCGTACCCGTATCGCCATCAATGAAGTGCCCGACCAGCAACGCCGGCGCCTGCTGTCCGTACGTGCCTACGACGCAAGCCACCACATGATCGACGCCGACGTGGCGCAGGGAACGGAGCTCGAAGGCCTGATCGACCGGTTCTTTGCCAACGAAAACGCCAGCTACCTGCACGTGCACAATGCAAAGCGAGGTTGCTTTGCCTGCCGCGTGGAGCGGCTTCCTCAACCCAGCGGGGCGATCATGACATGAACAGCTGCCAGGCGAGTGCGACCTGCGCCAGGAAGCCGGCCGTGAATGCGAGCGTGCGGGCCCAGGGGATCGCGAAGATGTATGCCACCACGTGCGCAACGCGCGCCCAGAAATAAAGGACACACGCGCCCGCGGTGATGCCATTGCTGATGCCGAGTGCGTTTGCCACCAGCACCAGCGTCGCGAAGACGACAAGATTCTCGATCGCGTTGTCGTGCGCGCTTTTCAGCCGCCGCGCCCAGAGTGTCTGCGGGCGCGGATTCTCCGGATAGCCGACCGTGTCCCTGATGCCCCAGATGAAGAACCGGTCGAGCACGTAGGGAATCCAGAGCACACCCGTGAGCGCGGTAACCCACACCAGATACTGCAGTTCAGCATGCACTTGGCTTCTCCTTGGCGACAGAAAGGCATGCCGACGGTGTCGGCGGCCCCGCAGCGGTTCACTTCAGGTACTTGATGTTGACTCCGTCGATCCTGCCGGTGAACCGGAAGGGTTTGCGGTCGTAGTAGGCCTCGGAAACCGGTGAGTAGCTGTCGAGCCCCACGTCGAAGGCGTCGTTCGCCGTGAAGGCGAGCGCCGCCGTGCGCGGCACGGTCCCTTTGGCGACTTCCTGGCCGTTGACGCGGATGACCACGGCGGCAGCGCCGCGCGGTGCAGCGACCGACGTCTCCACCTCGATCTTCGCTTTCCCGGCGGGCAGCGACACATGCGATGTGAGGCGTGTGCGCTCGATCTCGAACAGGTTGTACTCGTAATGGAGCCGGCCCTGGTCGACCCAGAGCGCCACGCCGCCGGAGAATGCACCGAGCGCGTACAGCACACCCGAGGAATCAGGCTCGAGGTCGACGTCGACGGTGACCAGGTTGCTGCGCGCACCGACCTTGGGTCCCGCGAACTCGGGGACGCCATTCACATCCTGCGTGTAGTTGAACTCGGTAGCCGGGTTGTGCGGAGCCGACTGCGGACTCCAGATGATCGACCACAGCCCGCCGCCGACCGGGTACACGAAATTGGCCTTCGCTTCCTGGTCGAAGATGTCCTTCAGCTGTGCGAGCTTCCCGGGCTGCGATGTCGCGAGGTCAGTGGCCTGGGAAAAATCCCGGTTGAGGTCGTAGAGCCGCCAGGTGTCCTGATCCGGACTCCAGTTCTGCACGCCGGGCGGCAGGCCCGCGACCCAGGGAATGCGTGGTCCCCAGACCGAGGCAAACCATCCGTCGGGCGCATAGATGCCACGATCCCCCATGATCTCGAAGTACTGGACCTGCTTGCGGCCGGGCGCACTCGCCTGCGCAAACGTGTACTTCAGGCTGATGCCGTCCATCGGCTGCTGCGTGACACCATCCACTTCCTTCGGTGCCTCGATACCCAGCACGTCATAGATCGTCGGGACGATGTCATTGACGTGATGGAACTGCGCCCGCGGGGTCCTGTCGGCCTTGATCGACTTCGGCCAGGACACCGCCATCGGCGTGCGCGTTCCGCCGAAGTGGCTGGCATTGAGCTTGGTGCCCTGGAACGGCGTGGACCCCGCCCACGCCCAGCCGGCGTGGTACATGTTGTCGGTCTTCGGGCTGCCGAGCGCGTCCAGTCCGCCAAGGCCTTCCAGCGCGCGAAGGTGATCCGAAATCTGCGTCGCGATGCCGTTCTGGGCGAGCAGCTCGCTGATCGACCCGTTCTGTCCCTCTGAACTCGAACCGTTGTCGCCCCAGATGTAGAAGACTAGCGTGTTCTCGCGCAGGCCAAGGCGCTCCAGTTCGTCGATCAGCCGGCCGGCCTGCGTATCGGCATGCTCGGTGTAACCGGCAAAGACTTCCATGAGGCGGCGCTGGAATGGCTTCTCATCGTCGGGAATGTCCGCCCAGGCGGCCATGGTGGTCGCGCGCGGCGTGAGCTTTGTATCGGCCGGAATCCAGCCGAGGCGCTTCTGGCGCGAGAAGATCTCCTCGCGCAGCACATCCCATCCCTTGTCGAACTTGCCTTTGTACTTGTCCGCCCAGTCCTTCGAGACGTGGTGCGGGCCATGCGACGCGCCGGGCGCCCAGTACACGAAGAAGGGCTGCTCGGGTGCGAGCGCGTTCTGCCGGCGGAGCCAGCCGATCGCCTCGTCGGCCATGTCGTCGGTGAAGTGATAGCCCTCATGTTCCGGCGTCTCGACTCGCGTCGTGTTGCGGACAATGGCCGGCTCCCACTGGGAGGACTCGCCGGCGAGGAAGCCGTAGAAATAGTCGAACCCGACGAGCCGGCCCGCGGGCCAGCGGTCATACGGACCCTGGCTGGTCGTCTGCTCCGCTGGCGTGTTGTGCCACTTGCCGAACGCTGCCGTGTTGAAGCCGTAGTAGCCGAGAACTTTCGCGACCGAAGCCGTGGTCGCGGGCCAGTGGCCGGTGTAGCCGTCCCAGTCGTTCGCGAGCTCGGCGATCTGCCCGAAGCCGGAGCGGTGATGGTTGCGCCCGGTCAGGAGCGCGGCGCGCGTCGGCGAGCACATCGCCGCGTTGTGGAAGCGGTTGTAGGAGATGCCGCTCTCGGCGATGCGAGTGAGCGTCGGCGTGTGGATGGGACCGCCGTAGGTGTCGGGCAGTGCGGGTCCGACGTCATCGAGCATGATGATGAGGACGTTCGGCGTGCCCGCCGCAAGGCGCTGTGCGGGCTTCGCAGGCGAGTAGACGGATGACGCGATGGTCGGGCCGGCCCGGCTCGCCGATGGCTGGGCCGGAAAAGGCAGGCTCTCGTGCGCCGTTGCGGCAAACGGCAACACCAACAGGGCCCAGGCGCATGACGCGCCGAGAATTGAATGATCCATTGTTCCCCCCAAAGCGGAATGCAGGTACAGCATCTGCTGTCCACGCCGTTGCCAGCGATGATTCCGTCTCCAGTCAAGGAAAACATTGCGGGCAGCGGTGTGTCAAGCACGGGGCGCGCACCCAGGGGCCGCAGCTCGTGCCGCCCACGGTCGGTCAATCGTTGAAGTGCTCTTCGTCGGCGATCTCGCGGGAAAACTGCTCCGCACGCGCCTGGTTCGCATCATCCACCAGGATGCGATCGGCTGCCTCGTCGAGGATCAACTGCAGGAGCAACTCCGCTTTCACCAGCTGTTTCCGTGCTTCGGGCCAATCGCCCCGCTCGCCGGCGGCAATTGCGGCCGAGACGAGATGGGATGCAGGCCCGAGGCGGTCGAGCAGCTGCACGCGCTCGCGGCGCAACGTGGCGCGCTCTGCGGCTGCGTCCAGTTCGCTGAAGTTCCCGTTGGACATGTGGAGGCCCAGGAAAATTGGTCGGAGCGCCGAGATTTGAACTCGGGACCCCTTGCACCCCATGCAAGTGCGCTACCAGGCTGCGCCACGCTCCGACACTCGATCGATCCAAACTGCGCACGGCCGGGGACGCCGTGCGGGGGCAAATGATACCACCCCGCCCTAGCGGCGCAGGATCCTGAGCATGTCCTCGAGTTCCATGCGCACCTGGCGCACGATCTGCTGGCTCTGCGTGGTATCGCTGCGCGCCTCTTCACCGGTCAGCTTGTTGCGCGCGCCGCCGATCGTGAAGCCCTGTTCATACAGGAGGCTCCTGATCTGGCGGATCACGATCACGTCCTGGCGCTGGTAGTAACGACGGTTGCCCCGGCGCTTGACGGGCTTCAGCTGCGGGAACTCCTGCTCCCAGTAGCGCAGCACATGCGGCTTCACGCCGCACAGCTCGCTGACTTCGCCGATCGTGAAGTAGCGCTTGCCGGGGATCGCCGGCAGTTCGTCGTTATTCTTTGGTTCCAGCATACGCCTCGACCCGCGCCTTGAGCTTCTGCCCCGGTCGGAATGTCACCACACGACGAGCCG
>CADEFJ010000145.1 GCA_902826575.1 uncultured Pseudomonadota bacterium
AAGAGAGAATAGACGATCCCCCTCACAGTTCCGTCGATTCCGGGGAATTCGCGCTGCAGGTCCTCGAGCGCGCGGTCGATGATGTTGGTCGGCATAATCTTCTGTTTGTGCTGCGTAAAGCGAAGTGTCGGCCAAATCCGAGAGCCGGGCAAGGACGGACCCCGCTCACCGTCACACCGGGCTGCCCGGCCTCGCGCAATATCTCAACCTTTTTCTCCGCCGTTTACCGTGTTCGCGATTCGCGCCTCTCCACGTACTTCGCCCCGTCTGCTAGGTCGCCGCGTTCTGTCCGGAAGGCGGACAAGCTACACGGGGAATCGCAGGGTTTCAGGATCGTGTCCCTGCGCGTGGTGTACGAGTCTTGAATTCTGGCCCGGCCGGACTCGTGCACAGTTGACGACAGCGGACAGCCGAGCGGGTTGATTGCCAACGAGTGCGCGCAGCGGCTCAAGGGGCATGTGGCAGCCCCGCAGCTGCCACTCGTCATTCTGCTTCCGATTGGCCACCCCTTGCATTCGAAAGGCCGGTGTGTACTATACCTCTCAAGGCATTCCAATAGCTTTTCTGGAAGCTTTCGAAACGAGATCTGAAAGAAACCACGGGACCGTGAGGCAGATCCGGCTTGCCGCAACGGCGCTGGCGATCGGCATCCGCGCGTTGCCGCGCGAAAATCAGTCGGCCGGGCATTTGCGCAGAGGGCATCGGCCAACGCGACTCCTTGGGTTTCTTTAGCAGTGTGGTTTGGCGGATTCACGCTCGCGCGTGCGACCAGGCTACATAGGAGGCGTTCATGGGTTTTTCAAGGGGAGTTGATATGCGTGTCACTGGACGAGGGGATGTCACAATGATCCGACGAAGTCTTTTATCTTCACTGACTTTCACCGTGTGCTTTGCCTTTGGGAGCCAAGGTGCGGTAGCGCAGGATGAAACCGCTGTCGGCGAGTCCGCACGGGTGTTGGAGGAGGTGATGGTGACGGCGCGTAAACGCGACGAATCGTCACACGACACGCCGTTGGCGATTTCGTATTTCAACAACCAGGATCTGGTGGATATCGGCGCGACGACCCTTGAAGACATATCCCTTCGGACGCCAGGGCTGCAATATGCTGAAGGTCTGGCAGGTCAGTTCGCGGGCCGAGGCACCTCATCGATCCGATTCCGCGGCATGCATTCTCCGGCGCAGCCACTTGCTACCGCGTTCGTTGACGGTATTCCCGTAATTGGAGGTATCTCGGGGCTCGGCTTGGGAAGCCTTGAGCGAGTCGAAGTTATCAAGGGGCCACAGAGTGCATTCTATGGTCGCTCGACTTTCGGCGGAGCGATCAACTTCATTACGAAGGAGCCGGGTGACGAGTTTGGCGGTGAGATCTCGTCCGAGATTGCCAATATGGGCCGGTATGATGTCTCGGCGTCCTTCGAAGGACCGATCGTGCAGGACAAACTTTTGTTCCGCATTACCGGTCGCAAGTTCCACACAGATGGGCCGTTTCGGAGCTATGTGGATGGGGGCAAGATGGGCGAGCAGAGCACCGATTCCATCGCCGCAACCATCTTATTCAAGCCAGTTGATAATTTCAGTGCCACAGCCCGCGTCATGATGTATGAGGACGAGGATGGTGCGCCGGCCGGTGGGCTTATTGAAGCCCCGTTGCACAATTGCTGGGCTGACAATGGTGGCCCGTTGTTCACTCCCCCGCCGGACTACGCTGGCGTGGGCCCTGTGGACTACTTCTGTGGCGCATTGCCGGAGGTTCGACCAGGGCCAAATCTGGCGCTTAGCACGACAGTCGATTCCGTACGGGGCAGGCAGTTGCTCTTTGGGCAAACGGGGAGCCCCCTTTGGTCCAACCCGATCGCTCTGAAGCACTTTGATGACGCACCTTCTCTGGACCATATCGGCTTGCGTCGTAAAGCACTTCGCACAAGCCTGAAGTTGGCTTACACGTTCCAGGAGCTCGGTTGGGAGCTCGCTTCAATGACGGGATACAACGAAGACAACCTTCGTCAAGTCGAGGACAACGACGAAGAGGCGGTAGAAGCCATGTTTAGTACCAGTGCCAACGGCCGCGAGGACTTCTTCCAGGAAGTCCGTTTGAGCTCGGCCAATGGCCAGCGACTGACATGGCTGGTTGGGGCTTCATACTTCAAGCAAGACACCGTCGGCACTGGCTTCGTGTGGCTTCCGCCATCTGGTCTGTTTCTTTCAAACGGTAGCGTTACAAAGCGACATGTCGAGACATCCGCTTTGTTTGCCGCGACGACCTACGAGTTCACGGATCAGGTCAACCTGAGCCTGGAAGGGCGCTATCAGGAAGACGACGCAGATCAGGGATTCACAGCGGGTGGTCAGCGGATGAAGAAGACCTTCACGAACTTCATGCCGCGCGTCATTCTTCAATATAAGCCCGTCGAGGAAACGAATCTCTATCTGACCTATGCCAAGGGAAACTTGCCCGGTGGCTTCAACGCTCAAGTGCTTGAGATGACTGACGACGAACGGCAGCAGCTGGCGGATCAGGTCGGTGGGAGCGCTTACATAGGCGAGGAGGAACTGGAAAACTACGAACTTGGCTGGAAGCAGCGGCTATTCAATAACCGGATGTCTTTTGATCTCGCTGCCTACTACATGAATTGGAAGAACCAGCAGACGACGGTGCCGGTGGCGCTCTATAACCCGTCTCATCCCAACGCAGATCCGGCAACGGGATTGCGGCCGATTCAGCTCACCGTGGGAGCCGGTAGTACGGATCTTTGGGGTATTGAGCTTACTGCGGATGCCCTGGTTGGGGATTATTGGAAGGTCGGAATGACCTTTAACTGGGCTGCTTCCGAATACAAGGTATTTTACTGTGGGTTCGTCGAGAGATTCACGGGTTCCACTGACTGCGCGGGCAATTCTTCCCCGCGATATCCGGAGTTATCGGGTTCAGCGTTCGCGAGCTACACTCGGCCAATCAGTAACCAGTGGAGTGGTTTTGCTCGTGGTGAGGTAATTTACTTTGGCAAGGCATATGTCGATGAGAGCAATCTGGCATGGACGAGGTCGTATACAACGACTCAGCTAAGGTTGGGTGCCGAGACGGACACATTCCGAGTGGAAGTGTGGGCAAAGAATTTGCTTGATAGTTACTTCTACGTGGGCGGCTCTCGGCAATCTTCCTATTCCAACGGCTTTGATTTCAGCCAGCAGGGCGCAACGGTCGTTCCTGATGTCGGCCGGCAGATTGGTTTGACGGCTATTTACAAGTTCTAGTGTGCATTGGCGATCTGGCGCATCAGCTGAGTATCCTCGGCTGGTGCGCCGGATGGCCTGCAGGATCGTCCGGTCGGGGTGCGCTTGTAACCTGTCCTAATTACGACTCGATCTGACGGACAGGCCGATTACGCGGCCACTCGGTTTTCGTTCACTGTCGGCGATGTCCGATCCAGTTGCTTTTCGTCAGAGAGCCTCTTGCTATCGAGGAAGGTCTGCATCGGTGTCTTGCCGTAGCAGTACTTCCCTGAGTGCGTCCGCTCGGTATTGTAACTCGCGATCCACGCATCGACATCTGCCTGCAGCTCATCGATCGAGCGGTAGAGCTTGCGCCGGAATGCGCTGGCGTAGAACTCGTTCTTCATCGTCAGGTGGAAGCGCTCGCAGATGCCGTTGGTCTGCGGGCTCTTCACCTTCGTGCGCGTGTGTGACCTGCGGTTGGATTTTGTAGCCAGTCAGGCGGTGAGCTTCTCTCCGATCATGTCCTGACTGATCCAGTCCTGTCGAGCCTGCTGCGGGGTTCGATAGCCCAGCGCACTGTGAGGCCGTTGATGGTTGTAGAAGTGCCGCCAGCGCTCGATGACGATCCGTGCTTCTCGAGCATCGCGGAACCACTCGCGGTTCAGGCACTCATCGCGCAGCTTGCCGTGAAAGCTCTCAACGAACCCGTTCTGCCAAGGACGCCCAGGAGCGATGTAGGCAGGCCCGACATTCTGATCTCGCAACCACCTCATGACGGCTCCAGCCGTGAACTCCGAGCCGTTGTCGCTGCGGATGTACTGCGGTTTGCCATGCAGCTTCATGAGGCGCGAGAGTGTCAGGATCACATCCTGGCTGCGAAGCCATCGACCCACTTCGATCGCCAGGCATTCTCGCGTGTGTTCATCGAGCACGCACAGCAGCTTCAGGCCCGTGCCGTTGGCGAGCCGATCATGGATGAAGTCGTACGTCCAGACCCCGTTCGGACGCACCGAACCGGGCAGGCGCATATCCGAGCCGCAGCGTCGCCGGCGCGGCCTTCTGGAGTTGACCCGCTTTCGTGGACACCTCACCGTTGGAGATGGAGGAGTTCACGA
>CADEFJ010000146.1 GCA_902826575.1 uncultured Pseudomonadota bacterium
CCAGACGAGCTTGCGTAAGTCCCGTTGCATTGCATCGCCGCCCAGCCAAAACCAGATCTGCGCGACAGCCACGAGCCGGGAACCGCCCCTGTCCATGAACTGCACTCGGCGTTGCTCCGCCCTCCTCCCCTAGACGCGCTCCCAGACCACCCCGACATAGGGGGCGAACTGACGATTGAACTCATAGCGCAGGCGGAAACCGGCCTCGACCGAGCTCAACCCACTACCAATTCCTGCGGCCGGGTCATCCTTGTTCCACGCTTCGGCCTCGACCAGCCACTGGCCAATCAGGCGGTTGGTGAATAGCATTTCGTACTCGGCTTCCGCCCCGAGTCCGACCTGACCAGACTCGCCCACATACACCGTGGCTTCGACTTCGAACTTGTACGGTGCGAGACCGATCACGCCGAGCGCGGCATAAGCCCGTGACGGACCGGCGCCAAAGTCATGACGGACGCCGGCAACCGCATCCCACCACCGGGCGATGGCGCGGCCGTACAGGACCTCCACGTCCGCAGACTCCGTAGACCCGTCCACGCGCTCTCCCGCGCTGCGCAGCCAGAGCCGGTTCAAATCGGAGCCGACCCAGCCCTTTGCTTCCCAGCCGACACCCGCACCGTCCTCATCCGCGTCCCACGCCTCGAGCCGGTCAAGTGCCCAATAGGAGTGGATCGACGTGCCGTGGGCCACGTGCTCGGCGAGATCCGGGAACGCCGCGGCGCGATCGGCGGGCGTGACCACAGGGATCGGCTCGCGCGGTGCCGACGTGGGCGGAAGGTCTTTGCTCGCGCCTGCCTGATGGCCCATGGAAGCGTGATCCATTCCCGAGTGGTCCATACCTGATGCGCTCGGGGCGTCAGCACCGTGGCTGGAGTGACCCGCGTGAGGATCAGCTGGACCAGGTGACGCCTGTGTCGCAGGCGGCTTCGTTGCCGGATGGTGGGAGGCGTGGCCAGTCTCCTGGCCCCACGCCGGCGCGACACCTGCGGTGAGCAACAGTGCTACACCCAGGCCGAGGGCCAGCGGATGGCGGCGACGGCAAGCTGTCATGGCGCTCATTCCGTCACCTGCACTTCCCGGAACATGCCCGCTTCCATGTGGTAGAGCAGGTGGCAGTGGTAGGCCCAGCGGCCGAGCGCGTCGGCGCGCACCCGGTAGCTGCGCCTGGTGCCCGGCGGCATGTCGATGGTGTGCTTGCGCACCAGAAATTTGCCGGCCTCGTCTTCCAGATCGCTCCACATGCCGTGGAGGTGGATCGGGTGCGTCATCATCGTGTCGTTGACCAGCACGATCCGCATGCGCTCGCCGTAGTTCAGCCGCAGGGGCTGTGCGTCGGCAAACTTGAGTCCGTCGAACGACCAGGCAAAGCGTTCCATGTGGCCGGTCAGATGCAGCTCGACTGTGCGGTCTGGTTCGCGCCCATCGGGGTCGCGGAACGTGCTGCGCAGGTCGGCGTAGGTCAACACGCGACGGCCGTTGTCGCGCAGGCCGATGCCCGGATCGGCCAGCTTGGGCACAGGCGTCATGGTCTGCATGTCGACGAGCGGGTTGCCCGTCTCGGTGGACGGGTGCTGTTGCATCGGCTCCGAGCCGTGGTCCATCGCCCCTTGTCCCATGGCGGAATGGTCCATGCCCTCGTGTCCGCCATGCCCGCCGCCCGACATTCCGCCGTGGCCCATGTCGTCCATGGTGAGGATGGGCTTGGAATCCACGGTGGGTACCGGTGCCCGCAATCCTTCGCGGACGGCGAGGGTGCCGCTGACGTAGCCGCTGCGCCCCAGGTCCTGCGCGAAGATGGTGAACGCATCCTGCCCGGTGGGTTCGACGATGACGTCAAAGGTCTCGGCGGTAGCAATGCGGAATTCGTCGACCGTGACCGGATGAACGTACTGGCCATCGGCCGCAACCACGGTCATCTTCAGGCCCGGGATGCGCACGTCGAAGTGCGTCATCGCGGAGCCGTTGATGAAGCGAAGGCGGACCCTCTCGCCTGAACGAAACAGGCCAGTCCAGTTGCCGAGCGAGGTCGTGCCGTTCATGAGAAAGGTGTAGGTGTTGCCATTGACGTCCGACAGGTCGGTCGGAGTCATGCGCATCTCGCCCCACATCTTGCGGTCTTCGACCGTGGCGGCCCAGCCGTGCTGCTTCACATCGCCGAAGAAGTCGCCGACCGTCTGCTTGGCGAAGTTGTCGAAGTCCGATCGCTTCTTGAGCCTGGCGAACAGGTGGCGGGGATCGAGGTCGGTCCAGTCCGACAGCATGACCACGTAATCGCGGTCATAGGCAAAGGGCTCGGGCTCGAGCGGCTCGATCACCAGCGGTCCGTAGAGGCCCGCCTGCTCCTGGAAGCCGGAGTGGCTGTGGTACCAGTAGGTGCCGCCCTGCACGACGTTGAAGCGGTACTGGTAGGTCTCGCTGCGATTGATGCCGTCGAAGCTCAGCCCGGGCACGCCGTCCATGTTGGCCGGCAGCAGGATGCCGTGCCAGTGGATCGACGTCTGGTGGCCATGGATCGAGCCGGGGGGCAGGGCATTCCTGACCCGCAGGTTGACGGTAGTGCCTTCGCGCCAACGCAGCAGGGGCGCCGGAATCGAGCCGTTGACCGTGATCGCCGGGCGCGTGGCGCCGGTGAAGTTCATCGGGGTCTCGCCGATGGTCAGGTCGAAGTCCGTGCCCGAGAGCACGTTGGGTACGCCTTGGGCCTGGACGGCCCAGCTGGTGCGGGGCCACAGACCAAGGGCTGCGGTGGCCCCGCCGGCGGCAAGTCCTTGGACAAAGCGGCGGCGCGACGGGGCAAACAGCCCGTCGGCACGGCCGAAAGGATTGGAGGTCATGGAAACTCCGGGAAAATGTCGAGGGCTCGCGAAGCGAGCGTTACCTTGTCAATGCGGAACAGAGGACAGCGTCCATCAGCGCCTTGGGTGGCGCGCGGCGACACTCAGCCGATCGGAGGTCGGAAGAGATTGATCAGTGCAGCGGACGCGTGCACTGACAGGAACGGTTCGGCGATTTGCCGATATCGGATCGTGACGTCGGCGAGTGCCGACCCGGCGATTGCCGCGAAGCAGTGATGCATGCATGCGCAGCAGTTGCCCGTCTCGCAGCAATCGTCCAAGGACGGCGCTGTCCCGGTCTGGTCGCCCGCTTGCGAATGATGGTGATCGTCCTCGGTAACGGGAGCAATCACTGTCGCACCGTGGCAGGCCGCCATGGCCCCGGCCGTTGCCTGGGTGGCTGCCACGTCGGCGGGATCGCCCGTCGAGCCGCGCAGGTGCTCCATGTGCATCGACGCACCAGCGACGCCCGGACCATTGGCCAGCAAGGCGATCATCAGGAACAACCGCATCGTGAGTGTGCGGAGAGACATGGGCCCGATTATACGCGGGCATATAGAACAAGTTACCTTCCTGACAATTTGGTAATCCTCTCTTCGTGAACATGACGTGTCCCCAAAAGCGGGCCAACTCCAGTGCGGCCGCCACTCTTTTGCGTACTCGGCGTGCGATAATCCCGGCTGCGGACAAGCCCGCTTCTGCACACACGAGGAGATCGTCAATGTCAACGCGCTACGTCACTCCCGCCACGCTCGCGGCGCTGCTCTGCCTTGCCGCATTGTCGGGAACCGCGGCAGAGGAACCGAAGCCGCACGACGAGAACAAGATGCACATGGAAAGCCAGGAATCGATCGATCACCAGGTCGAGATGGCGCAGTCCGCCGCCGATCATGAGGCGGTCGCCAAGCGCTTCGAGGATGAAGCCACGCAGTTCGAGACACTGGCCGGACAACACGAGCGCCTCGCAGAGCGCTACCGACGCGGTCAGGGTGTGGGTCCCAAGGCGAACGCGACGAGACTCGCCAATCACTGCGAAAGTTTGGTGAAAAGCCTGCGCACTTCCGCGGCAGAGGCCCGGGAGATGGCACAGCTACACCGTGAAGTTGGCAAGCAGATGTCTCAATAGGAGCTTGGGCGGCAGGAAGTGATGACGGTACGCCAGGGTATGCTGACAGCCTTTCTGCCGTACCTGCCTGATCAGAGCCTTCTACTGCCCACTTCGTTGGCGGGGTGATTGCCTGAAGTTCACCTTGCGTACTTCATCAGCCACAGTAAGCGTGTGTTTCCCGGGACAGGCGCCGGGCGGTGCCCATCAAGCGCGCGGCGCGACGCTTGAGCGCCTTGTTTTTAGCCATCGCGACCACGTACTCGAGTCCCTCGCGCTCAAGGAAGGC
>CADEFJ010000147.1 GCA_902826575.1 uncultured Pseudomonadota bacterium
GGCTAGCCGATCCAGGCCACCGTGGCGCGGTAGTCTTCGAGTTCCTGCTCGTAGTAAGGCAAGTCGCGTTCGAGGTCCCTGATCTCGGCCTTGAGGCGGCCGGCGCGTTCGGCGAGCTGTTTCGTGTCGACCAGCGCCTGCGCACGGACGTCGGTGGCGGTATCACCGGCCACGATCAGCGCCGACTTGCGGACCATCTCGTCTTCGATGCGGTTCAGTTCACGCCGCTTCGATTCGATACTGTTCCTCGCGTTCGCGACGCGCGATTCGAGGTGGTAAAGCTGGCGCCCTGATTCGTAGGCAGCAGCGAATGCGGCGTCGAGATCGGCGGGGCATGTGCCGGCGTAACTCCCGCCGCTGGCACCGGCACGAAAGCCATTCGAGGGCTGGCAGTACTCGCGCAGCCCTTCGCTGCGACCGGCCTGATAGAGCGCGAGATCCGGGCTGACCCCGTGTTTCGCGCAGGCCTTGCGGTGCTCGCCGATGCGATCGCCGCTACGGCCTGCGACGCCGTCCTCATAACCGACCGTGCGCCAGTCCACCGTCCGGCACTCACTCTCGTTCATCGACGCGCAGCCGCCGAGCGCGAGTGCGGCCAGCGCGATGCTTGCGGCGAGGCACGGTCGTGATCCGGACGCTTTCATCAATCCAAGGGTAACGCGGCGGTCCCGGACGCCCTGTGAGCGGCGTCACAGCGGCGCCGGTAGGTCAGGTCCCGGACACCGTGGCCGAGCCGTTCGCCGCGGCGCTCGAAGCGCGTCGCCGCGCGCTCGGGATCGCGCGGCGCGTAGCCTCCATCTGGCGCCAGGTTCTCGAAGTCGGGCGAGGCACCCAGTACTTCGAGCATCTGCACGGCATAGGGCTCCCAGTCGGTCGCGAGCCGGAATACGCCACCGCCACGCAGCACTCGCGCGACCGCTGCGACGAACGGCGGCTGCACGATGCGGCGCTTGTGGTGGCGCTTCTTGTGCCAGGGATCCGGGAAGAGCAGCAGTACCTCATCGACGCAGGCTGGCGGCAGGCAGTGCTCGATGACTTCGATGGCGTCGCGGCAGATGGCGCGCACATTGCCGCTGCCCTGCGCGTCGCAGCTGAGCAGCAGGCGGCCGACCCCGGGCCGATGCACTTCGATGCCGAGGTAGTCGCGCTCCGGGTGGCGCGCGGCGAGTGCCGCGAGATGATCGCCGTTGCCGAAGCCGATCTCGAGGGTGCGCGGCGCGCTGCGCCCGAAGATCGCATCGAGATCGAGAGTTGCCGATCCGTCCTGCGCGGGATCGGGATCGATGCCGTAGCGTGGCCAGAGCTGCTCGAGCGCGCGCTGCTGCGCATCGGTCAGGCGCCCGCCGCGGACGACGAAGCTGCGAATCGTGCGGTTCATTGCGGCTTGCCCCGACGCGCAAGGTCCCAGAACAGCGCATCGAGTCCGATGCGGATGCCCGGATCGGCATCCCAGTCGTAGTCGCGGTCCCAGCGCACCAGCGGCTCGACGAACCAGAACAGCCACGGATTGGCGGTGGGCCGCTTGATCATCACGCCGGCTTCGTAATAGTTGGTGCCGTGGGCATCGAGTCCCGATGCCAGCAAATGCACGGCCACGCCCTTGCCGATGTCGCGGGCGCGCAGGTAGGAGCCATAGCGATCGGGCACGATCAGCTGCTCGGCCCAGGCGAACACGAGCGACTGGGACCACTCGGTCTTGTCGCGATCGTTGCGCCACTTGGCGTAGGTCGAGGAGCGCAGCAGGCGTCGCCCGGACCAGCGATCGAATGTCGCCGCCATCGCGTAGCCGATGCTTTCGTCCGTCTCGGCGAACAGCTTCGCAAACGGATAGAAATCCCAGCGGCCGAGGTGGTACTCGCGGCTCCACTTCACTGCCATGAACGCCACGGGCGGCAGGTCCGCCTTCACACCGATGTCGAAGCTCACGTACTTCTGCAGCTGGTATCGCAGGCCGGCGCGCAGGTTCGATTCGTCGCCGGCGACCTGTGGCGCCTCGTCGAGTTCGATGCTGGTGACGAAGATGCGCATGCGATCCTCGAGATTGGGCAGGCGCAGCGAGACGTCGACGTCGAGATCCAGCGAGACATCGACCCCGTCGCTGCGATCGAGAACTTCGCTCGTGAGGCCGATGCGAAACGGAGCGGCCGGCACCGGCTTGAGCTCCCGGTCCTTGCGCCCGTAGCGGTTGTCGGTCGCCTCGACGAGGCGCTGGAAACGCGTGTAGAGGCGATCATGGGCATGGTCGAGTCGCTGGCCGAAATCGAGTGGCGGGGCGATGTTCCCGGCGTTGATGGCCTGCACTTCGCCCGTCGTGATTTCGGCGGGCCGGTAGCGCGCGACGGCATCGCGCTTCGCGCCGCCATTGGCCTCGGCGAGTACTTCGGTCGTTGTGACCTCGCGCGGCTGCGCGATGACCACCGGCTCCGGCTGCGCCTCGACGATCGGCTCCGGCGGGGCCGTGGTCGCGCAGCCTGCGAGGCAGATCAGGGTCAGGGGCAGTAAAGGGCGCAGCGGCGCGACGCGGCTGGTCATGCCGCGAGCATACGGGGGGCGCGGGGCGCCGAGCGGTCGACCAGTTCCGGCGAGCCGAGCATGGGCCCAGTCTAGCATCGCAGTACAGTGCCGATTTCCGGGACGTCGCCGATCGCGTAGCCTGCGTCGATGTCTGACGCGTCGCGCCGCTTGCGGTCCATCTTCGGAGGCTCCGTCGGCAACCTCGTCGAATGGTACGACTGGTACGTCTATGCGGCGTTCTCGCTGTATTTCGCGAAGTCGTTCTTCCCGCAGGGCGACCAGACGGCGCAGTTGCTGAATGCCGCGGCGGTGTTTGCCCTGGGGTTCATCGTCCGACCGATCGGCGGCTGGCTCTTCGGCCGCATGGCGGATCGCCACGGGCGGCGCATGGCGTTGTCGATGTCGGTGGGCCTGATGTGCGTCGGCTCGCTGCTGATCGCGGTCACGCCGGGCTATTCGACGATCGGGGTCGCCGCGCCCGCGCTACTCGTTTTCGCGCGGCTGCTGCAGGGACTCAGCGTCGGCGGCGAGTACGGCACCAGCGCCACCTATCTGTCGGAAGTGGCGGGGCGCGAACATCGCGGCTTTTTCGCGAGCTTCCAGTACGTGACACTGATCATGGGGCAGCTCCTCGCGCTCGCGGTGCTGCTCGCGCTGCAGTTCGTGCTGCTCACCGAGGCGCAGCTCGAGGCCTGGGGATGGCGCATCCCGTTCGTGATCGGCGCGGCCTGCGCCGTCGTCGCGTTGTGGCTGCGGCGCAATATCGATGAGACCGAATCCTTCGCGCGCAGCAGCGTGCCGCGCTCCCGCGCAGGCGCAGTGGCGGCGCTCGCCGCGCATCCGCGCGAGGTGCTGATCGTGATCGGCCTCACCATGGGCGGTACGCTCGCCTTCTACACCTACACGACTTACATGCAGAAATTCCTGGTCAACACCGTGGGCCTGACCCGCGCCGAGTCGACGCTGGTTTCCGCCGCGACGCTGTTCATCTTCATGTGCCTGCAGCCGCTGTTCGGCGCGCTGTCGGATCGCATCGGCCGCCGGCCCCTGCTGCTCGGCTTCGGCGTGCTCGGCACCGCGCTGACGGTCCCGCTGCTGACCACGCTCAGCACGGCGTCGTCGGCCACCCAGGCGTTCTGGCTGATCCTGGCGGCGCTCGTGATCGTCTCGGGATACACGTCGATCAACGCGGTCGTGAAGGCGGAACTGTTCCCGGTCGAGATTCGCGCGCTCGGCGTGGGCCTGCCCTATGCGATCGCGGTTTCATTGTTCGGTGGCACCGCCGAATACGTCGCGCTGTGGTTCAAGTCGGTCGGGCACGAGTCCGGCTTCTACTGGTACGTGACCGGCTGCATCGCCTGCTCGCTCGTGGTGTACGCCACGATGCGCGAAACGCGCCTCACCTCGCGGATCGATGCCGATCAGCCGGCGAACAGCGCGAGCGCGCGGCTGTAGGCCTGCGGGTGCACGAGCGCGACGAACGCGAGTCCGGTCAGCGCGCCGGCGAAGTGCGCGTCGTGGTTGATGCGTCCCCTCGCCTGTTTCGCCGACCACCAGGTGTAGGCGAGGTATCCCACCGCGAATAGTGGCGCGGGGATCGGGAACGGGATCGGCAGGATGAAAATGCTCTGCGTCGGCATGTACACGATCGAGGCGAACAGCACCGCGCTGATCGCGCCC
>CADEFJ010000148.1 GCA_902826575.1 uncultured Pseudomonadota bacterium
AAGCCCGTGATGACCTCATCGAAAATGAGCAGGATGCCGTGCTTGTCGCAGATGGCGCGCAGCCGCTCGAGATAACCCATCGGCGGCAACAGCACGCCGGTCGAACCGGCGATCGGCTCGACGATCACCGCGGCAATGGTCGAGGCATCGTGCAGCGCGACCAGTCGTTCGAGCTCATCGGCCAGCTCGGCGCCATGCGCCGGCAGGCCACGCGAGAACGCGTTGCGCGCGGGATCGTGCGTGTGCGGCAGGTGATCGGCGCCCGGTATCAGGCTTGACGACCAGGTCTTGCGGTTGGCGACGATGCCGCCGACCGTGATGCCGCCGAATCCCACGCCATGGTAGCCCCGCTCGCGGCCGATCAGCCGCGTGCGAGCGGCGTCGCCGCGCACGCGGTGATACGCGAGCGCGATCTTGAGCGCGGTGTCGACCGACTCGGAACCCGAATTGGTGAAGAAGATCCGATCGAGGCCGGGCGGGCAGAGCGCGGCAAGCTGGTTCGCGAGCTCGAAGGCGGACTCGTGCCCCATCTGGAACGCAGGGGCGTAGTCGAGCGTCTCGAGCTGCCGCGCCACGGCCGCGGTGATTTCACTGCGCCCATGGCCGGCGTTGACGCACCACAGGCCGGCGGCGGCGTCGAGGACGCGGCGTCCCTCGGGCGTGAAGTACTCCATGCCGCTCGCTCGGGCGAGCAGGCGCGGCGCTTGCTTGAACTGGCGATTGGCCGTAAACGGCATCCACAGGGCATCGAGGCGGGCAGTCGGGGCGCTCATGCCCAAATGATAAGGAAAGTTGACACGCAAGGCGAACAGAGCCGAGATTTGGCCCCTTTCGTCCATGATGCTAAACAGGCGGGAAACATGAGCATCGATGTCGGAGCACGGCTGCGCAGCGTGCGGCTGATCTACGGATTGTCGCAGCGCGAGCTCGCACGGCGCGCGGGGGTCACCAACGGGCTGATCTCGCTGATCGAGCAGAACCGCGTGAGTCCCTCGGTCGGATCGCTGAAAAAGGTGCTGGACGGCGTGCCGATGTCGCTCGCGGAATTCTTCACGATGAATGTCGACGCCCCGGCGCAGATTTTCTACGGCGACGATGAACTGGTCGAAATCGGCACCGACGACGTGTCGCTGCGCCTCGTCGCCGCACAGCGCCCGGCACGCCAGATGACGCTGCTGCACGAGCGCTATGCCGCCGGCGCCGCGACCGGCGACGATGCGCTCTCGCATCGCGGCGAGGAGGGCGGCATCGTGATCCGTGGCCGGATCGAACTGACAGTCGGCGGCAGCACGCGCGTGCTCGGGCCCGGCGAGGCCTATTATTTCACGAGTTCGATCCCGCACCGCTTCCGCAACGTCGGCCGCGAGCCGTGTGAGATCATCAGCGCAAGCGCGCCATCCACTTTCTGACCGAGGTCGACATGTCCGCAGCGAAGAGCACCATCGACTGGCACGCGCGAGCCGCGCAGCTCGCCCCCGAGGGTCGAGCGTTCATCGACGGCGCCTATGTCGGGGCGCTCTCGGGCGAGCAGTTCGACAACGTCAATCCGGCGACCGGCAAGGTGTTCGGCCGCGTCGCCGCGGGCGACACGGCCGACATCGAGCGCGCGGTCGCGTCGGCCAAGGCGGCATTTCGCAAGGGTGTCTGGTCGCAGACCAAACCCTCGCATCGCAAGAAAGTGCTCGCTGCCTTCGCGCAGGCGATCCTGGCACACCGCGAGGAGCTGGCGCTGCTCGAAACGCTCGACATGGGCAAGCCGATCAGCGACAGCCTGAAAGTCGACGTGCCGGCCGCCGCGCGCTGCATCCAGTGGTATGCGGAAGCGATCGACAAGATCTACGACGAGGTGGCCCCCACCGGTCCCGATGCGCTCGCGCTGATCACGCGCGAGCCGATGGGCGTCGTCGGCGCGATCGTGCCGTGGAACTTCCCGCTGGTGATGGCCGCCTGGAAGATCGGTCCGGTGCTCGCGGCGGGCAATTCGCTGGTGCTGAAGCCATCGGAGAAGTCCCCGCTCAGCGTCATCCGCATCGCGCAGCTCGCGATCGAGGCGGGGCTGCCGCCCGGCGTGTTCAATGTCGTGCCGGGCTTCGGCCACACGGCAGGCAAGGCTCTCGCGTTGTCGATGGATGTCGATGCGATCGCCTTCACCGGATCGACCGCGACCGGCAAGCTGGTGATGCAGTACGCCGCGCAGTCGAACATGAAGCGCGTGTCGCTCGAATGCGGCGGCAAGTCGCCGAACATCGTGCTGGCCGACTACCCCGACCTCGAGCGCGCGGCGACCGCCGCCGCCTATGCGATCTTTTTCAACCAGGGCGAGATGTGCTCGGCCGGTTCGCGCCTGCTCGTGCAGCGCGCCGCGCGCGAGGCGGTGCTCGAGCGCGTACAAGCGATCGGCCGCACCATGCAGCCGGGTGATCCGCTCGATCCGGCGACCACGCTCGGCGCGATCGTCGACGAGGTGCAGATGAAGCGCGTGCTCGGCTACATCGACGCCGGGCGCAAGGAGGGCGCGAAGGTCGCTTTCGGCGGTCAGCGTGCCCGCGAGGACAGCGGCGGCTACTTCGTCGAACCCACGGTGTTTGACGGGGTCGGGCGCGACATGCGCATCGCCCGCGAGGAAATCTTCGGGCCGGTGCTTGCGACGATCACCTTCGACACGGTCGAGGAAGCCGTCGAGATCGCCAACGACGTCGACTACGGCCTCGCCGCTGCAGTCTGGACCCGCGACGTGCGCACCGCGCACCGGGTCGCGCGGGCGCTGCGCGCGGGAGTCGTGTACGTGAACTGTTACGACGCCGACGACATCACCGTGCCGTTCGGCGGCTTCAAGCAATCGGGATTCGGCCGCGACAAGTCGCTGCACGCGTTCGACAAGTACACCGAGCTGAAGACGACCTGGCTCGACCTGTCGTGACGGCGCTGCTCGACGCACCACTCGCGTTCGTCGACGTCGAGACGACCGGCGGCCATCCGCTGCATCACCGCATCATCGAGATCGGCGTGGTGCTCGCGCACGGCGAGGCGATCGAGGAGTCGTGGACGACGCTCGTCGACCCGGGTACCTGGCTGCCGCCGACGATCCAGCGCCTGACCGGCATCGATCCCGATGCGCTGCGCGGCGCGCCGCCGTTTCGGGCGATCGCGGACGAGCTTGCCGCGCGCCTCGAAGGGCGCCTCTTCATCGCGCACAATGCGCGCTTCGACTACGGCTTCGTGCGCAACGAGCTGAAGCGCGCAGGGCACGCGTTCGACGCGCGCCTTGCGTGCACCGTGAAACTCTCGCGCCGCTTCTATCCCGGGATGCCACGTCACAACCTCGACGCGCTGATCGCCCGGCACGCGCTGCCGTGTGCGGCGCGCCATCGCGCGCTGCCGGACGCGATGGCGTTGTGGCAGTTCTGGCGGGTGCTGCGCGCGAACTGGCCGCCCGCGCAGCTCGAGGCGGCGCTCAACGACATCACGCGTCGTACTGCGCTGCCGCCGCAGCTGGCGCCTGAGCTTGCCGATGAGCTGCCGCAGAGCGCGGGCGTCTATCGTTTCTACGGCGAGGGCGACGCGCTGCTCTATGTCGGTAAGGCAAGGAACCTGCGCGAGCGCGTGCTCGCGCACTGGGCCGCTGCGCCGCGCAGCCTGAAGGCCCGCCGCCTGTCGACGCAGACGACCCGCGTCGAGTGGACCGAGACCGCCGGTGAACTCGGCGCATTGCTGCTCGAAGCGCGCTGCGTGCGCGAGTCGCAGCCGCTCTACAACCGTCGACTGCGCGGTGGCGGCGAGGCGCTCAGCTGGCAGTTCGACGACGTCGCCGCAACACCGCGGCTCGTGTCGCTCGACGAGGGCTGGCCGGCCGGCGACTGCTTCGGCCTCTACCGCAGTGAGCGCGAGGCGATTCGGGCACTCGAGCAGCTTGCCCGCCAACATGCGCTGTGCATGCGCGTCCTCGGGCTCGAGAGCGGCGCGGGTTCGTGCTTCGCCTACCAGCTGCAGCGTTGCCGGGGCGCCTGTGTCGGCGCCGAGAGTCCGCAGCGCCACCT
>CADEFJ010000149.1 GCA_902826575.1 uncultured Pseudomonadota bacterium
CTAGACAACACACCGACTTGCGTAAGCACGTAGGGCGCCGCCGCGCCGTATAGGACCACTTCATGAACTGAATTGTCCGGATAGATCACAGGCAAGAGGGCATAGTTGCTCGCCGCTTTCAGCCTTATCAACTGCTCGCGTTTCGAGATACCGGCGCAATCTGTGGTCTGGGCCAGTGCGAACTGACTGGTCACCACGCTAGCCAGAAGTCCAAAGACGGCGACAATTGCAATGCGCATGTTCTTCCACCAACAATGCTTTCTAGCGTGTGCAGTACGTGCAAAGCCGTAATGGGATCGACTGATTCTCGTATGCTGACCGGAGTGGTTGCCCCATCCATAGCCGATGCCCATTTTCAACTATTGACGCGAAAACCTCGGCTCCCGAGCCGCGAAAATATAGCGTCACTGTTTCAAAACCTTGGTCATCAACCACAGCCATGCCACCTGGAGGGTATTGGCCACTTGGGTAGTAATGGCCAACTTCATGGGCGATGAGATTTCCGAAAGTTGCTGATCCAGATCGCTCACCGATAGCTTCCGGCCTACTCCTGTAGGCCGCCAAGTCAAGCGGTAGACCAAGGCCGTGTGGCTCACCTTGTTCAAAGCTGCGATAGAAGCGAGCACCGTGGTTTTCAGAGGCATCCTGAAAAATTCCCAGCGAATCCCCTGAGGCTCGGAGACCTTTTAGGAATCCCTGCCCTTGCGGACTCTGTGCAAACTCTCGCAATCCGGCCATTGCCTCCGAAGAGCAGGGATTACAGCTCACGCGACCCTGCCGCATGAGCTTGTTCAGGAGATTGGCTCTGTACAGGCCGATTGCACCAGCTGTAATGCCACCCGTCAGCGCGCCTCCACTGAATCCGGCCCAGAAGGATCCACCACTGACCGAAGAGGCCAAGCCCCCGGCCATTCCACCTGCCAGTGCGCCTCGAAAGACCTGAGTCGCAATGCTGCCACCTGCCATCCCCAGCATTCGGGACGCACCGCCTGCAATTGGCCCGGCAATGACTCCCGCCGCCATGCCGATCAAGAAGCCGCTGGCAAACCCACCGAAGTTCCCGCCGTTTATGAACGTGCCGAATGCACTCGACACCAAGCCACCAATGAACGGCATGCCTGCCATCGCAAACCCAATGCTGATTATTGTTCCTCCCCACTTCCTCAAGACGTTCTTGAAGAACTTCCCGACCGACTTGAACGCCTTGCTCAGCCACGAGTACCCGCTCGGATCTATGAGCGAGAGGGGGTTGTTCATCACATAGCTGTAGGCGTTCAGGGCCTGGGAGAGCCCCAGCGTCTGGATGATCGGATCGGGTGACAGGAAACGCCCGACATAGGGGTCGTACACCCGCCCGTTCATGTGTACCAGGCTCACGCTATCGAGCATCTCGTGGCCGGTGAAGCCGCGACGGGTCGTGCTCTGGAAGGTTGTGTAATCGGCGCTCGAGGGATTGCCCTGCCAGTTGCTGCCCCGCCGCGCTCCGAACGGCGTGAAGCTTTCCTTGGCTAAAATGTTGGCTGCGCTGTCCAGGACCAGATCGCCGCTGCCGAGATGATCGGTCGTCACGTAGTACGTGCTCGCCGTGCCGGTGTCGCGCCGCGTGTAAATCGCGTTGCCGCTGCCAGCGGGGATCAGGTGGCGGTATTCCGTGACGCCGCTGCGCGTCACCTTCTCGATCAGCCCGCCGATGTACCAGGTGCTCTCCGTCACTCCCCCGTAGTTGGCCACCTGCTTCCAGCGCTGGTGGTTCGCGTTGTAGAAGAACTGCGTCGAGTTGCCCGCAAAGCTGATCTGGTTCGGCTGGGTTGCATGCATCCAATCGGATATCCCCTTTCGACTCCCCAGCCGCCATTCTAGCGATCGTGTCTCAAGAAGCGCAGCCAGACTTCACGACGCCCGCCACTTGGAACGCCGTCCAGGAATCGCGTGGCCACATGAGCCACTAGTGACGAATCTTCCGCGAGTGTGATGGTCAAGACTGAATGCGAACGAAGCCCAACTGACCCCTCGCCGGGAGCATCTTCATCAAATTTTCCGACGAGCCCAAACCCATCGCTGCAGGACCAATTCTTCGATAGCGAAAGCTTGTCGACTACTTCGCCGTTAACTGCAATCAGGGTCGCGGAGAGCGATGCAATGTCAAGCACAACATATTGTGATGAATCATCCCGCGTGCGCGAACCTGTTGTGCCGTCGAGAAGCAGCCTCGAAAGGAAGGCTGTCGAAACATCCGGGCTGCTTGTAGATTTCCAGAGCGTCGTAAGATCCGACCGATTGACATACATCTGCTCAAGGCGCTTGCAGGATTGGGGTTGCGAAAGGGGCGGCCAGTGAGAAGGATATGGCGACAACTCAATCGCTGCGCATCCGGCCGTTATTAAAGGCACGGCAAGCAGCAACCACGCGCTCGGGCTCATTGTCCATGATCTCCCGCAACTGCCGGAACGAATGCAGCGGTCGGTACGGCCGTCGCTACTGCAAAGGGTGTAGCGATGAAGACCGCAGCAGCACTATAGGCGGTGAACAACGCACTCCCAATTCTCGTATAGGGAACGAGATCCCCGCGAACTCCATACCGGAAGGAACTCAGCCAGTCGTGCGGTCCCGCGTATGACTCAACCAGTCGGTCTCGTAAGCTTCCAATCGCATACGTACGCCCAAGGAACATGCCTTGCTGGCCTTGATTGCCTCCCAAGGGCGACGGAGGAACGTTTGACCAACTGTCGCGTGGCCAAGGAAGCCGGCCTCCACCAAGTTTCTTTCTATCACCGAAAGCGCCTACCGAATCTCCGGTGCAGTTCAGGTTTCCTTGCGAACTACACGATTGCTCAATCATTGCCTGCCGCATTTCGTAGGCCGACCATCGCAGGCTGGCGAAGCCGAAAGCAAATTTGAAGCCGTCCGCGAACGATCCACCCTGGAGTTCCGAGCCAATGCCCCCTATTGCGCCTTCGCCCAAGACACGCCCGGGCGTCCAGTGATTTCCGTATTTACCACCAATTCCACCAAGCAGCGCGCCCGTCACCGCACCCGCTAGTGCCCCTTTCCATCCCCCTGTAATTCCCCCGGCCAAAGCACCGGCGATGCCTCCCGAAATTGCCGCCCCACCCACCGTAATCGTGCCCGGTGCCAACGCCACACTGCCAGCGAGCCATTGCGACGCCATGGGCGCGAAATATCCGTACGACACGACGGCAACCACGATTGCCACGATCGGCCGCCAGAACTTCTTGAGGAACTTGCCGATGGACCTGAACGCCTTGCTCAGCCACGAGTACCCGCTCGGATCGATGAGCGAGAGGGGGTTGTTCATCACGTAGCTGTAGACGTTCAGCGCCTGGGAGAGCGCCAGCGTCTGGATGATCGGGTCCGGCGACAGGAAACGCCCAACATAGGGGTCGTACACCCGCCCGTTCATGTGCACCAGGCTCACGCTATCCAGCATCTCGTGGCCCGTGAAGCCTCGTCGAGTCGTGTTCTGGAACGTCGTGTAATCGGGCCCCGAGGGGCTGCCCTGCCAATTGCTGCCCCGCCGCGCCCCGAACGGCGTGAAGCTTTCCCTGGCGAGAATATTGGCCGCGCTGTCCAGGACCAGATCGCCGCTGCCGAGGTGATCGGTCGTCACGTAGTACGTGCTCGCCGTCCCGTTGTCGCGCCGCGTGTAGATCGCGCGGCCGCTGCCCGAGGGGATCAGGTGGCGGTACTCGGTGATGCCATTTCGCAGCACCTTCTCCATGAGTCCGCCGATGTACCAGGTGGTCTCGGCGACTGCGCCATAATTCGCCACCTGCTTCCAGCGCTGGTGGTTCGCGTTGTAGAAGAACTCGGTCGAATTGCCCGCGTAGCTGATCGTGTGCGGCTGGTTGTACGAGTACCAGCTGATCGCTCCGCCGCCGCGCGAGGTCACGTTGCCGTTGGCGTCATAGCAGTATTTAGTTCGACTTCTGGGCCGCCTAAAAGCAGATCGCGAGTATCCACGACGA
>CADEFJ010000150.1 GCA_902826575.1 uncultured Pseudomonadota bacterium
GTGAGGACGAGGCATCGGAAGCCCTGAGCGCCCGGATCGATCGCGACCTGGGCTGGAATGCCACTGTGTCACGTCAGGATCAGGTGTTCGACCTATGACCACGCTCCTCTCTCATTCCGCTCCACAACAACCAACTCTTCGTGTTCGACGGCTGCGATTGCACACCCAGCATCAGCCGGTCGTCGTCATGCGCACCGATTGTCACGTCTGCCGCTCGGAAGGGCTCTCCGCGCGCTCGCAAGTTCTCGTCTCGGGTGGCGGGCGGGAATTGCAGGCAACGCTCTTCCAGGTGGAGGATGATGGGCAATTGGCCCTTGACGAGGTCGGGCTCTCCGAAACCGCCTGGGAGATGCTGGGTATCGCCGAGGGCGCAGAGGCACGAGTCACGCATGCGCCCGCTATCGAGTCGCTGGCAAGCGTCCGCCGACGCATCTACGGCAACCGGCTTGACGCGCCCGCCTTAACGGGCATCGTGCAAGACGTGGTCGCCGGGCGGTATACGGATGTGCACCTTGCCGCGTTCCTGACCGCGAGCGCGGCTTTACCACTCGACGAGAACGAGACAGCCGACCTCACCGGGGCGATGATCGCGGTCGGCGACCGGTTGCAATGGGATGCCTCGGTTGTCGTCGACAAACATTGTGTCGGCGGCCTGCCCGGGAACCGAACCACCCCGATCGTAGTGGCGATCGTTGCGTCGAACGGGCTCGTCATGCCGAAAACGTCCTCCCGCGCCATCACTTCGCCCGCGGGCACTGCCGACACGATGGAGACCCTCGCTCCGGTAGACCTGGACATTGCAACCCTGAAGCGCGTGGTCGAGACCGAAGGAGGCTGTATCGCCTGGGGCGGAGCGGTCCACCTCAGTCCGGCCGACGACATCTTCGTGCGCGTCGAGCGCGAACTCGACGTCGATACGGAAGGCCAGCTCATCGCCTCCGTTCTCTCCAAGAAGATCTCCGCGGGATCGACCCATGTCGTCATAGATATCCCGGTCGGTCCGACCGCCAAAGTGCGCAGCGAAGATGCCGCAAGCCATCTCGCCACGCGGATTACGGCGGTCGCGTCCCGCTTCGGCCTGGCGACCAGATGCCTTCAAACCGATGGTTCCCAGCCAATCGGTCGAGGCATCGGTCCCGCGCTCGAGGCGTTCGACGTGCTGGCTGTCCTGCGAAATTCGCCCGGGGCGCCAGACGATCTGCGCAGGCGTGCCGCCGTATTGGCGGGCGCAGCACTGGAGATCGGTGGGAAGGCCGAGAGTGGAAAAGGATTTGCGCTCGCGCTCGAAACGCTGGCCGACGGGCGAGCCTGGAAGAAATTCGAGGCGATCTGCGAGGCGCAAGGCGGGATGCGCGCGCCGCCCAAAGCGATCCATGTCCATCCACTCACGGCCCCACACACCGGACGGGTCGCTCAAATAAACAACCGCAAGCTGTCCCGCCTCGCCAAGCTTGCCGGCGCACCGACCGCCAAAGCGGCCGGTATCCACATGGAGGTGCGGCTAGGCGATGAGATCAACCGTGGACAGCCGCTTCTCCACATCCACGCGGAGACGACGGGCGAGCTGGCTTACGCACTCGATTATGCCGCGCGCACCGGTGACATCATCGATCTCGAGACTTGAAGTTGGCTCTGGCCAGCATTCAGGCGCGCCGCCCGTCCGCCGAACCCATTCTCGACTATCGTGGTTGATGCATCGGACGGTGCTGGCGCCGCCGATCCGTTCGCCCCAATGAAAGGGGTTTGAGGCGCAGTGGAACGGAAAACCGGGTTAAGCCGCGCCGGTTTCGTATGCAGGACTTTCCGGGAGAGCGCCGTGACGGCGGACAAGGTGGCCCGGATGACGCCGAGCGCTTCCGCCCATTCACCGATCTGGAGTTCAAGATCCTGGGCCAAGTCGAACAGTTCACTGACATTGGCTGACGTCCACCGCGCCCAAGATCGCCACTGTGTCGAGGCCCACTTCGAGGGCCTGCCACTCTGCTTCCATATTCGAACTCATCGGCTGATTCCTCATCCCACCAATGGGGCCGCTGGCGTGCTGTTCTCGGTGCCGGAGGCGGTCGCCAACGGCGAGTTGCGACCCTTGCGCGATCCGGTCGATGAGGCATAGGTGCCGATCGACCGCTCCGCTGGCGGTCGGTGCCCGCTATCCGGCGCAGCAGGACAACTGCTTCACGTCTTTGGTGAAGCTCTGTGCAGCGAGCTTCAGCCCCTCGACCATCGTCAAGTAGGGGAACAACTGGTCGGCCAGTTCTCGCACAGTCATCCGCGCCCGGATGGCGAGCGCCGCGGTCTGAATCAGCTCGCCCGCCTCGGGGGCCACCGCTTGCACACCGATCAGGCGGCCGGTGCCGGCCTCCGCCACCAGTTTGATGAAGCCGCGCGTATCGAAGTTAACCAGTGCTCGGGGCACGTTGTCGAGCGTCAGCGTGCGGCTGTCCGTCTCGATACCGTCGTGGTGTGCTTCGGCTTCACTGTAGCCCACGGTGGCGACCTGCGGGTCGGTGAACACCACAGCCGGCATCACCGTCAGGTCCAGCGTCGCGTCGCCACCGGTCATGTTGATTGCGGCGCCGGTGCCGGCCGCGGCTGCGACATGGACGAATTGCGGCCGGTCGGTGCAGTCGCCAGCCGCGGAGATGTGCGGCACGGTAGTGCGCATCGCGTGGTCGATTATGATGGCACCTTGTGCGTTGACCGCCACACCGGCCGCGTCGAGGTTGAGCGTGCGGGTACTTGGAGTGCGGCCGGTGGCGACCAACAGCCGATCGGCACGCTGTTCGCCGCGTTTGGTGGTAAGCACGAATTCCCCACTCGCATAGGCGACCTGGCTAGCTTGAGTGTGATCCAGCACGTCGATGCCTTCGGCGCGGAACACAGCCGTCAGGGCTTCGCCGATCACAGGGTCTTCGCGAAAGAGCAGCGTGCTGCGCGCCAGGATGGTTACCTTGCTGCCCAGCCGGGCAAAGGCTTGCGCGAGTTCGACAGCCACCACCGACGAACCGATCACGGCCAGCCGTTCGGGGATCGTGTCGCTGGCCAGCGCTTCGGTCGACGTCCAGAAGGGCGTGTCCTTCAAGCCCGGGATCGGCGGAGTCGTCGGATTGGCCCCGGTGGCGATGAGGCAGCAGTCGAAACTCATCTCCCGCATGTCGCCGCCAGCGGGCGTCACGCCAAGTGTGTGTGCGTCCTTGAACCGGGCATCACCGCGCAGTACGGTGATGGCCGGGGCGCTCGCCAGAATGCTCTCGTACTTGGCGTGGCGCAGTTCATCGACGCGCCCCCGCTGCTGCGCCAACAAGCGCTCACGCGAGATCTTCGGCGAGGCGGCGGCGATGCCGCCATCGAACGGGCTTTCGTGCCGCAGATGTGCGATGTGGGCAGCGCGGATCATGATCTTGGACGGTACGCAGCCAACATTGACGCAGGTGCCGCCGAGGGTGCTGCGCTCGATCAGCGTCACGCGCGCCCCTTGCTCGACGGCCTTCAAGGCCGCCGCCATCGCCGCGCCGCCGCTGCCGATCACGGCCACGTGCAGCGCAGCCTCATCATCCTCACGCTTTGGTTCGCCACCCAGCTGCTCTTGTGCTTTGTTCAGCAGGTCGCTTGGCTGCCTCGGCGCATCGGCAAGCTGCGCTCGGTAGCCGAGCGCGGACACCGCCGCGACCAGCGAGGTCACGTCCGCAGCGGTACCCACATTGGCCTCGATCACGGCTTGGCGCTGTGGGTAGGACACCGAGGCCGAACGCACCCCGGGCACCTTTTCCAATGCCTGCTTGATGTGCTCGGTGCACGCCCAGCAGGTCATGCCGTCGATGTGCAGTGTGGTCGCCGAGGTCATGAGAGTGCGCTCACTCCTTGACGATGGAAGGATAGCCGGCGTTCTCGGTGGCCTTGGTCAGGGCGGCCGGCG
>CADEFJ010000151.1 GCA_902826575.1 uncultured Pseudomonadota bacterium
TGCGGTTCGCTCGGGCCGATGTTGCGGCCGTCCTGCACCACCAGCAGGCCCTGGGGATAGTCGGGTCCGAGCGGCGCGCTCGTGACGTCGAGGCCGTCGGTTTCGGAGACGCCGTCGATGCCGAGCGCGTCGTTTGCGATCACCGAGAAGTAACCCACCAGTGCGTTGTCGCCCTCGCGGCGGAACACCGCGTAATTGTCGGCACCCTGGTTCGACAGCACGATGTAGCCCGTACCGTCGGGGCCCGCCCAGATGGCGAGGCCCTCGGCGTCGTCGGTCAACTCGCCGGGCGCGACTTTCGCAACGGCGCGACGCTCGGTGCCACCGTCGGGCTCGGCGGAGTAGCGCCACAGCGCGACATCCTCCTCGGCGACGTACAGCGCGCCGGTCGCGTCATCGGCGACGCAGCCCTCGGCGAGCGAGCCGGCCTCGAAGCTGCGCACCAGTTCCGCGCGCACCTTGTCGCCCGCCGCTATCAGCCGCCACTGGCGCATCGTGCCGGTCTCGTTGTTGTCGTTGATGAACACGTAGGTGTTGCCGCTCTTCGCGCTGCGGTACATGCAGAGCCCGTACGGATCCGCGAAGCCCGTCGGGATGACGCCGTCAGCCACGTCGACGAGGCGCCGCGTGGCCGGATCGAGGCGCAGGAGCGAGATGCCCTGCGTCGTGCGATTCGACGCCGCGAGCAGCGTGACGGGCTTGCCGCCCAGCACGAAGCCGTCGCGCAGGTCGACATTGTTCACGCGACCGATGGGGAGCGACGACACACGCCGACCCGCGAGGTCGTGGACATCGAGTCCGAGCTTCTTGTTGGTCGTGACCACGAGGCTCTTCGCGGGATCGGTCGGGTGGACCCAGATCGCCGGATCGTCGGCGGCGTCGCCGTAGATCGCGACCGGGGCCGTCTCCACGCGCGGCATGACCGTGCGCGCTGTCGGCGCCGGGGCGACGCGGGGGTCGCGCCCCGACGCGCTCGCGAGCCCGAGGCCCGCCGCGATCGCATCCCAGGCGACCAGCTTGATGTTGCCCGGCGCACCGTCGTTTTCCTCGTCGAACGCGCCGACGAGGCCGCCCGCCGAGCCCGCGAGCGGGAACGCGACGGCCGCGAGGCCTTCGGTTTCGCCGACCGCGTCGACGGCACCCGCGGCGGTGATCCTGAAGCTGCCGAGCCAGGCGTGGTCGCCGAGGCCGTAGACATTGATGCGCGCGGGTTTGATGTCGCCCGCGAGCAGGTAGGCGGTGTCGTCATCGACGCGGTAGACCGCGAGGCCCTTCACTTCCTCCTCGATGTGGCCCGCCGGCGCGACCAGGTCGACGACTTCGCGCTCGGCGTCGGTCTCGGGCTCGGCCGCGATGCGCCAGATGCCGATCTTCTCATCGGCGATGTACAAGGAGCGCGTCGCGTCATCCGCCGCGCAATAGGCCGAACCCACGCCCACCGGGAACGTGCGCACGAGGCGCGCCTGCACCGTGTCGCCGGCCGTGCCGAGCTGCCACTGCTGCGCACTGCCTTCGACCGTCGCGAAAACGTATTGCACGCCGGTATCGGGGCTGCGATAGGCGCACAGCCCACCGACCTCGCCGTGCGTGGCGAGCGTCTCGCCTGCGGCACGACTGACGGCCAGCGTGTCGGGATCGATCCGCAGCACCACGAGACCTCCACTGCGGCGGTCGGCGACGATCACCAGGCCATAGCTCACCTCGACGAAATCGGGATCGATGTCGGTATAGGCGCCAACGCGCTGGCCATCGAGCGAGAACAGCTCGAGGCCCGCCGTGCCGCCGGTGCCGAGCACGAGGCTCTTTGCCGGATCCGCGGGATGCAGCCAGAACGCCAGGTCGTTGCCGTCGTTCTGCGTGCTCGGGGTGGTCTCGGCGAGTGCGGCAATGTCCGCGGTGGCCGGCGCCTCGGGCGTCACCGCCTCGGGGCGGCCGACGCATGCCGACAACAGCCCGACGGCGAAACAGGTATATGCAAGCGTACGCATGAGGGGCATCCCGATATGGAACATTTTTTCTATCTCTGTATTATAATAGAAATGTTATTTCATGCAAAAGCAATGGCGGCGACCCGAATATCGCCGTTTCGGGTGACGACTCCATGAAAGCCCTGTTCCGATTCTTCGCCACCGGGGCCGACCAGCCGCCGCTGACCGACACCGGGCGCATCGATGAACTCTTCCGTCGCCACCGGTTCCGGGTGATGGTGGCGATCACGCTCGGCTACGGCGTCGTCTACACCTGCCGGCTCGCGCTGTCGGTCGTCAAGAAGCCATTGATCGACCTCGGCATCTTCTCGCCGAGCGAGCTGGGGCTCATCGGCTCGGCCCTCTTCTATACCTACGCGATCGGCAAACTCGTCAACGGCTTCCTCGCCGACCACGCAAACATGAAGGTGTTCTTCGCCTTCGCGGTGCTGATGTCCGCGCTGCTCAACATCGGCATGGGCTACTCGACGATCGTCTGGGTATCGGCGCTGCTGTGGGGCCTGAACGGCTGGTTCCAGAGTTTCGGCGCGCCCGCCGGCGTCGTCGCGATGACCAACTGGTTCAGCAACCGCGAGCGCGGCCGCTTCTACGGCATCTGGAGCACCGCGCATTCGATCGGCGAGGGCCTCACCTTCGTGGCCGTCGGCGGCCTCGTCGCGGCGTTCGGCTGGCAGTACGGTTTCTGGGGCCCGGGCTTCCTGTGCGTGCTGGTCGCGATCGCGATGTACGTGATGGTCCAGGACCGGCCGCGCACGCTCGGCCTGCCGACCGTTGCCGACTGGCGCAACGACCACTGGCAAACCGGCGAGACGCGCTCGCGGGCCGACACCGGTGTGTTTCGCACCCAGCTGTCGATCCTCAAGATCCCCGCGGTGTGGGTGCTGGCGCTCGCCAGTGCGAGCATTTATGTCTCGCGTTATGCGATCAACAGCTGGGGGGTGTTGTATCTGCAGGAAACGCACGGCTTCTCGCTGGTCGAGGCCGGTACCTTCCTGATGGTGAATACCTTCGCCGGCATCGTGGGCTGCCTCGCCTTCGGCTTCATCTCCGACAAGTGGTTCAACGCGCGCCGCCCGCCCGCGAACCTGATCTTCGCGCTCGCGGAAATCGCCGGCCTGGTGCTGCTGTTCTACGGGCCGAATACCACTGCCACCCTGATGTGCGCGTTCATCCTCTATGGCCTCGGGCTGAACGGCCTCGTCACCTCGCTCGGCGGGCTGTTCGCCGTCGACATCGCACCGAAGCGGGTGGCGGGCGCGGCGATGGGTCTCATCGGCATCTTCAGTTACGTCGGCGCGGCGCTGCAGGAAAACATCAGCGGAAACCTGATCGAGCGCGGCATGACGGTGGCCGCCGACGGCCTGCGCACTTATGATTTCGGCCCGGCCACCACCTTCTGGCTGGGCTCGTCCGTGGTTTCAATGCTGCTCGCCGCCACGCTGTGGCGCGTACGGCTGCGCGACTGAACCCAACCACCCGGAGACTGCCTTGACGACCACGCCCATCCGCTGCGAGTTCGCCACGCTCGGCGCCTACACCAAAGACACCATCGTCTCGAAGGCCGGCACGCGTCATGTCGATGGCGGCGGATACAGCTACGCGGCGCACGCCGCACGGCTCGCCGGCATCGATGTCGCCGCGGTCACTCGCCTGGCAGCCGAGGATCGCCGCAGCACGGCGCTGCTGGTGGAGGCCGGCGTGCAGGTCGTGGTCCACGACTCGCGTGCCTCGACGCTGATGCGCCTCGAATACCCGACCGACGACGTCGACCAGCGCGTGCTGACCGTCGCGGCGCTCGCCGACCCGTTCCAGCCCGCCGACATCGCGGGCGGGCAGGCCGGCGCCTGGCCCCTCAACCCCTCGCTACGCGGCGAGGTGCCGCCCGCGGTGACTCGGGACA
>CADEFJ010000152.1 GCA_902826575.1 uncultured Pseudomonadota bacterium
TGTTACCGATGAGTCGCGGTCGCTTGCGACGCCAATGTGCCAGCAGCGATAGTGGCGTGGTATGCATTGTGTAACATCGCCCTCCTACTGGCGACGTTACACTTGACGTACCACGCCCCAATGGGTAGTATTTCTGCCCATGAACTCGAATCTCAATGCCCTGCAGTTCCGTGACGAACAGGCCGCCTACGACTACGTAGAGGCTCACCTCTGGCCGTCTGGCCCTGTCTGCCCCCATTGCGGCAATAACGACCAGAAGCGCATCACGCTGCTTCAGGGCAAGACCACGCGCATCGGCACCCGCAAGTGCAAGGAATGCCGCAAGCCCTTCACGGTCAAGGTGGGCACGATCTTCGAGGACTCCAAGGCCCCGATGACGCACTGGCTTCAGGCTATCTACCTGATGTGCAGCAGCAAGAAAGGCATCAGCGCCCGTCAGCTCCAGCGCATGCTGGGCGGCAGCATGAAAACCGCTTGGTTCATGGCGCATCGCATCCGTCTTGCCATGGCTCCCGCTGTCGATGTCGGCCCGCTCGGCGGCGAAGGCGTGACGGTCGAGGCCGACGAAACCTACCTTGCCAAGTCGCCAAAGACTCGCAAGCCGGAAGGTCTCACCATGAATGCAAAGCCTGCCCCGCAGGTGTTCGCGCTGGTCGAGCGCAACGGCCGCATCCGCTCGATGCATCTGGACGACAAGAACATTCGCGGCGCGCTCGCCAAGCACTTGGACGAGCGTTCGCGCCTCGTGACCGATGGCGCGCAGGCTTACAAGTTCGTCATGCCCAGCCCGTCACAGCATGAGTCGGTCGATCACTCCAAGCGCGAGTACGTGCGCGGCGACGTGCATACGAACACGCTGGAAGGCTTCTTCTCAATCTTCAAGCGCGGCCTTGTCGGCGTGTACCAGCACATGGACAAGAAACACCTTGATCGCTATTTGGCGGAGTTCGATTTCCGCCAGAACACTCGAGCAAAGCTTGGCATTAGCGATGCCGAGCGCGCAGGCCTTGCTGTGAAGGGTGCGCAGGGCAAGCGACTAACGTATAAGGGGCCTAACCACACGGAGATCTCCGCGCGGTAACCGGCGCAAAGAAGAGCAATGAACGCTTCAAAACCTATCGTCGTTGTTGCCACGGCTTGCGACAACGTAATCCAAGAAAAGGACGGCACGATATCTATTATTCGTGTGGTAGATCGATTCACCCTTCAAGTGAATAGAGGCACGAAGGGCGAGAATGATGGTACTGCACAGCCCATAAAGGACTTCGAAATCCCTCTCCCTATTAAGGCAATAGTTGCGCTTAAGTCGGGGGATTTTAGGGGAGAAGGCGAGCTATCTCTTAAAGCCCAATTGCCTGATGGTACGCGCAAAGACTTCCCACAAAAGTGGACTTTTCTTATGGAAGGGGAAGAAAAGGGAGTGAACATCAATCTGCAATTCGGCCTATCGAGCAAGCACGTAGGCCTTTCGTGGATTGAGGTCTACTGGAACGGAGAAATGCTCACCAAATTCCCAGTCAGGCTAGTGCTCGAACAGGAGCAGCAGTCAGCCAACGCGACGGGCCAGTAGATGTTGCTGGTCGCGCAATTACGACGGCATCATCAATGAACACCGGAGTCATCGCTGCGGTACTAAGAATTGCAAGCAGACGATTCCGGAAATCCAGCTCTGTGATGACAGAAGAACTTGAATAGGCCATGAGCGCCGAGTCGATTTCAGATGCTAACTCGACAGCCGACAGAGAACTGTCTTTGTGCATATTCCAACTCTTCTCAACGATCCAGTCCTCAAAGTCGTCCAGCGAAATAGAATTTCGAAGGTACGCATGGGATTTTTGACGGATTTGATTTTCGGTAATCATGGCTTCAATACCAGTTAAGCGCGTCAGCGAGTGGGCGATTAAGAGGCGCTTTAATTGTGGCGGATATCTCCAAGAATATCTAACTGACTCATTCCGCATCGCAATAAGGCGAGAGGGAAAACCTGATCCTGAACTAGACCTGCCCGCGGGCTCCGTCAGCCGAGAACTTTGGCTCTTTGACAGCAATGACAACCAGGTCGCCAAGGCTCATTGTTATGTTTTGCCAAACGGCAAGCTCGCCGCCTCTGGATACCCAGATCCGAAGCGGATATATACAAAACGGTATTCCTACCGCCGCCGCAAATCGGCGACCCCCGTCACGTTACTGATGCGCCTCACGGAATCAGTCGAAAAATTCCTCGCAAAACTCTGCCTAGCGGTTGTGAATCTGCGAAGGCGCAGTAGGCTTTAGCTATGAAAAAGACCAAGCGCAAGATTAATCCGCCTGCTAATCAGCACGATCGATTCGTAGCAATAGCGCGCGAGGTCGGCGCAGACGAGTCGCCCGGCGCGCTGGATCGGGCATTCGGCAAGATCGCGCCAAAGAAGCTGCCAAAGGCGCCCGCGAAATCCAAGTAGGCCGGTTCGACCATCCCATCAGTTCCTAGTGGCGTGGTACGCATTGTGTATCATCGCCCTCCTACTTCGCATAATGTATATTATGTTAACTAATGCATCATTTCTCTTCGCAGAAACTTTGGCTATCAGCATGATGCCGCAGATGTAGTTGCGTAATACCCGGGGGATGCCCATATGAGCACGGCGAGTACCCACCATGTGCTGTCGCGCGTCGGCGAGCGCTTCCAGGCCGTGGTTGTCGGACTGGTGCAGATACTCCTGATGATCATCATCGCGCTCGCGCTCTTCGAACTCATGTGGCTCCTCGTGACCCGCATCACGGAGTTCGTGGCGCAGACCCGCGACGTGCCTCACCTGCAACGCGCGGTACAGAACGCGTTCGCGGGCGTCCTGCTGGTGATGCTCGGGCTCGAGTTGCTCGAATCGGTACGTACCTTCCAGATGGAGCACCGCGTCCGGCTCGAGATGATCGTCCTGGTCGCGATCATTGCCGTCGGGCGTCACATCATCCAGCTCGATTTCGAGCATGTGAGCGGTCCGATGCTCGGCGGGATTGCTGCGCTCGTGCTGGCGCTCACCGCCGGTTACTGGCTCGTCAAGGTCACGGGGCAACGAGCCCGCTAGCGCCGCGCGAGCCAATGCCCGAAGGCCCGGTAGCCGACGCCCACGGCGAGTAGTCCGGCAAGCAACAGCCCGAGCAGCGCGGCGAGCCGCCAGAAGAGATGGTCGGTGACGTCCCGGGCCTCGGTGCCCGCGCGCGTGGCGAGGATCGCCACCCCTGCCCCCTGCGCATCGAGCGTCGCCATGAGGGCCTGCAACTCGCGTGTCGTCGCAGCGAACTCGCGCGCAGCGGCCGTGTACTCCGTGATATCGAACGGTTTGCCCGGCGGAGACGGTGGCTTCGAGGCATCTTCCGGTTTGTCGAAGCGCGCCATGAGCGTATCGAATGACCTGATCGTCTCGCCGAGCGAATTGGATGTGGCGGTACCTGCCTCGAGCGCCTGTCGCATCTCCCCCACCAGCGTTCTCGTGGTCGCCTGCTGCTCGTTGAGGGCCTCCATGAACTGCGCAATGGCCGCCTCGCGCTCTCTCGAGAGCACGTCCGGCAGGCTGGCCGCCACCCCGCTCGCCTGCTCCGCGGCGCGGCCCGTCCTGTCGACGGCCGCTATCAGCTCTTTCGTTTCCGGCATGGTCGCAAACTGATAAGTGAGCCGCTCCACCTGCATGTCGAGCAGATTGGGCGCGCGCTGCACGTAATAGATCGTGCGTTCCGCAAGTTGCCGCGTCTGTGCGATCTCGCGAACGGCCGGGTCGAGGTTCGACAGCGGATCGAGGCCCAGCATAGAAAACAGGCTCCCCGGTTGCGACGCCTCACCTGGCGACGGGCGACCGACCGCCTTCGCGAAGTCGCGGAAATGCACGTAGGCGACTGCGCGCACGGTGGGAT
>CADEFJ010000153.1 GCA_902826575.1 uncultured Pseudomonadota bacterium
CAAGCCGTTCTTCGCCGATTGCGATGCCGGCGTGGTCGAGGCGGTCGAGGCTGCGCTGCGCGAGCTCGAGGCCGCCGGCGCACGGCTGGTCGAGATCGACCTGCCCGAGGCGGGTCCGGCCTACGAGCTCTGGCCCAACGGCCATCTCTCCGCTCCCGAGGCGTTCGCCAGTCTGGCCACCGGCTTCGAGGACTGGATCGGCGACATCGATCCGAACGTCTGGGCGCGCATCAAGGGCTTCGGCGAAATGCCCGCGGGCGAGTACATTCGCCGGCGCCGGCGCGTGCTGGCATGGATGGAGCCCGCGCAGATGCGCCTCACCGGCCTCGATGCCGTCGTGACTCCCACGATCTCGATCACCGCGCCGCCCGTCGCCGCCGCGCAGGCGCTCGACGACTACCGCCGCCACAACACGGCGGCGTCGCGCAACAGCGCGATCCTGAGCCTGCTCGACTACTGCGCCGTCACCCTTCCCGTCGGACGCGACGCCCAGGGCATCCCCGTCGGCATGCAGGTCGCCGCGACGCGCGGCAGCGAGCGCGGCACTTGCACGACGGCCAGCTGGCTGTCGCGACCGAACGCATCCTTGCCCTCGAGGCGCACGAGGAAATTGAGGCTCTTGTTCTGGATGCGCGGGAATGGCCGCGCCGGATCGAGCCCGAGCGGCGAGAGCACCGGCTCGACTTCCAGCTCGAAATAACGAGCCAGCCAGGCGCGCTGTTCTTCGCTCCATTGCGCCTGCGGCAGCAGGCGCAGACCCTCGGCGGCAAGTTGCGGCAGCAGCACGTCGTTCAGGCATTCGTACTGGTGCTGCATGAGCGCCGCCGCGCGCTCCTGGATCGCAATGAGCTGTTCGGGAATCGCCCGCTCGCCTGGACCTGCGGGCGCCGAGCCGAGTTCATGCAACTGCTTCAGGCCTGCGACGCGGATCTCGAAGAACTCATCGAGGTTGCTCGACGAGATGCACAGGAACTTCAGCCGCTCGAGCAGCGGCACCGCGCCATCGAGGGCGAGCGCGAGCACCCGGGCGTTGAACTCGAGCAGCGACAGTTCGCGGTTGATGTAGAGATCGGGGGGCTTCGCGTCCATGCAGTCCGCCACGCGCCTAGCGCGCGGCGAGTGCGGGCACGTCGATATCGAGGCCTGAAAGCAGCAGTGCGGTCTGTGCGCGGAAGTCCGCAAGCAGCGCGTCGGGCAACGGCTCGACGTTCGGCAACTTCACTTTCTGCGGATCCTTGTGCACGCCGTGCACGCGATACTCGTAATGCAGGTGCGGGCCGGTCGCGAGCCCGGACATGCCGACGTAACCGATGACCTGGCCCTGCCTGACGCGCTGTCCGGTGCGCAGGCCCTTTGCGAAGCGGGACATGTGGCCATAGACGGTCACTACACCACCGGCGTGTGACAGCTCGATGACATTGCCGTAGCCGCCCTTGACGCCGCGGAACTGCACGCGCGCATCGCCTGCGGCACGCACCGGCGTGCCGGTGGCGGCGGCGTAATCGACGCCCCGATGGGCGCGGATGCGGTTCAGCACCGGATGCCTGCGGTTCGGATTGAAGCGCGAGGAGACACGCGTGAACTCGAGCGGGGCGCGCAGGAAGGCCTTCTTGAGGCTGCGGCCCTCGGGCGTGAAGTAACGCGCATTGCCCTGCGGATCGACGTAACGCACGGCGCGATACTCGCGCCCCTGGTTGACGAACTTCACCGCGAGCACCGGGCCGTCGCGCAGGTACTCGCCATTCTGCGAGAGCTGTTCGTAGGTGACGATGAAGCGATCTCCGCTCCTGACGTCGAGCACGAAGTCGATGTCCCAGGCGAACACGTCGGCGATTGCCACCGCGGTCTGGTCCGACACGCCGGCGTCGCGCGCGCCCTCGAACAGCGAACTCGTGATCGTGCCGCTCGCGGTGCGCACGATGCGCTCTACCGGGATTTCGATGATGTGGGTCTTGAAGCCGTCGTCGGCCCGCGCGACCTGCAGCCGCTCGCTCTCCGAGAGCTGGCGCTCGAGTCCGAGCAGCTTGCCGGCGCCGTCGTGGAACAGGGTGAGCGCCTCGCCGGGATACAGCCGGTCGAGCGCGGTGCGCAGGTCCGGCAGCGAGCGCAGTGTCGCGAGGTCGGCGAGGTTCAGCTTGAGGGTGCGGAAGATCTGGTCGAGCGTGTCGTTGCGACGGACGATGACCTCGATCGCACTGCCGGCAATACTCGCGTGCGCGGCGGGCGTGCCATCGGCCAGCGCCGCGTCGGTGAGCGCGAGCGCACTCGACATCGAGAACTCGGTGGGGCCCGGGTTCGTGGGCAGCGGCTCGTAGCGCGCCCAGATGACGGCGAGCAGCGCGCAGCAGCCGACCTTGATTCCGAGTGCACTCGAGACGTGCAGGTCACGCCACTTGCGGCCGAGGTCGAAATGCATGGAATCACTTGATCGTAAAGGTATTGCGACCGTAACCGAGGGCCGGGTGGCGGTCAATCGGCCAGTTTGCGCTGCTGTGCCGGCGGCTGTGACCGGGTTCGCGAAACCGGGCGGGTCCGGGTGCGTCGGCGCGGGGCGGCGCCATGACGCGCTGCAAGCCGGCTGCTAGAGTCGCAGCCCCATCGAGACTCACGGATTTTCCCGCATGACCGACGCCGTGCCCGCCCAGCTCGCCGAGATCAAGCGCGGCGCGCAGGAACTGCTGATCGAAGCCGAGCTCGGGAAGAAGCTGGCCCGTGGCAAGCCGCTGCGCGTCAAGGCCGGCTTCGACCCGACCGCGCCCGACCTGCATCTCGGGCACACCGTGCTCATCAACAAGATGCGCCAGTTCCAGCAGTTCGGCCATGAAGTGATTTTCCTGATCGGGGACTTCACCGGGCTGATAGGCGACCCGACCGGGCGCAATGCCACGCGTCCGCCCCTGACGCCCGATGAGATCCAGGCCAATGCACGCACTTACGAGCAGCAGATCTTCAGGATCCTCGATCCCGCGAAGACGCAGGTTGATTTCAATTCGCGCTGGATGAGCCAGCTTGGCGCCGCGGGCCTGATCGAGATCGCGGCCAAGCACACGGTTGCACGCATGCTGGAGCGCGATGATTTCGCGAAACGTTACAAGGGCGGCCAGCCGATCTCGATCCATGAATTCCTCTATCCGCTGGTGCAGGGCTACGACTCGGTGGCGCTGCGGGCGGATGTCGAACTCGGCGGCACCGATCAGAAGTTCAACCTGCTCGTCGGGCGCCAGCTGCAGGAAGCCTACGGCCAGGAACCGCAGATCGTGTTGACCATGCCGCTGCTCGAGGGTCTCGACGGCGTGCAGAAGATGTCGAAATCGCTCGGCAACTACATCGGCATCGCGGAGAGCGCCGATGAGATGTTCGGCAAGATGATGCGCATCTCGGACGAGCTGATGTGGCGCTGGTTCGAACTGCTCTCGTTCCGCCCGCTCGGCGACATTGCGGCGCTGAAACAGGCGATTGCGGGCGGGCGCAATCCGCGCGACGTGAAGTTCGAGCTGGCGCGCGAGATCGTCACCCGCTTCCACGATGCCGCCGCCGCCGAACGCGCGCAGGCCGGGTTCATTGCGCGCTTCAGCGCCAGGGCGTTGCCGGCCGATCTGCCGGAAATCCTCCTATTTGCCGATGAGAACAGCGGCGACATCGCCCTGACCGCGGCGCTGGCGGCGGGCACCGGGCTCGTCGCGAGCGGCTCGGAGGCCCGCCGCAAGGTCGCCGAAGGAGCGGTGCGGATCGACGGCGAGAAGGTCACCGACCCGGCCCTGAGGCTGCCGCTCGGCGCTGCCCACATACTGCAGGTCGGGCCGCGGCGCTTTGCCCGCGTCAGGGTGGTCGCAAAGCCCTGATTTGGTGCCGGG
>CADEFJ010000154.1 GCA_902826575.1 uncultured Pseudomonadota bacterium
TGAGCGGGGATCGTGATCGTCGGCCGCGCTGTCTTCCGCCGCGTCGCCAGCGTCACCTGCGCCGGTGTCACCTGCTCCGCGGGAGCGATCGTCCGTCACCGCGCGATTGATCAACGAGGTGAGGTGTGCCGCCTCCTCGAAATGCCGGTCGATCACGAACTCGAGGCGCGGCGCATGGCGCAGCGACAGGCGCCGGCCGACTTCACCGCGCAGGAACCCGGCCGCGCTCGCGAGTCCCTTGCGAACTTCGTCGGCCGCATGCCGCTCCCCGAAGGGCAGGAAGAATACGCGCGCGACCGACAGGTCGGGCGCGAGCTGCACCGCTGTGATCGTGACGCTGCCGACGCGCGGGTCCTTGACCTCGCGCGCAACCAGCGTCGACAGCACGCGCTGCACTTCGCCTTCGATGCGCTCGCGACGTGCGCTACCGGCCATGGCTCACGCGCCCATCACTCGATGGAGCGCGCCACCTCGACACGGGAGAAGCATTCGATCTGGTCGGCCACGCGCACGTCCTGGTAGTTCTTCACGCCGATGCCGCACTCGGTGCCGGCGCGCACTTCGCCCGCATCGTCCTTGAAGCGCTTCAGCGACTCGAGTGCGCCCTCGAAGATCACCACGTTGTCCCGCAGCACGCGGATCGGGTTGTTGCGCTTCACGAAGCCTTCCGTCACCAGGCAGCCGGCGACCACGCCGAACTTGCTCGAGCGGAACACTTCGCGCACTTCCGCCACGCCGACGATCTGTTCCTTGATCTCGGGCGCGAGCATGCCCGACATCATCTGCTTCACGTCGTCGATGGCCTCGTAGATGATGCTGTAGTAGCGCACGTCGACGCCGGTGTCCTTGAGCGCCTCGCGCGCGGCCGAATCGGCACGCACATTGAAGCCGATGATCAACGCGCGGGAGGCGGCAGCCAGCTGCACGTCGGACGCGGTGATGCCGCCAACGCCGCTCGCCACCACATTGACCTTCACCTCATCGGTCGACAGCTTGGTGAGCGAATCGCGCAGCGCCTCGGCACTGCCCTGCACGTCGGTCTTCAGGACCACCGCCACGGTGCCGGCCTTCTCCCCGCCCATCTGCGAGAACACGTCCTCGGCACGCGTTGCGAGGCGAGCGAGTTTGACGTCGCGGTACTTGCCCTGGCGGTAGAGCGCGACTTCGCGGGCCTTGCGCTCGCTTTCGACCGCCAGCACGTCATCGCCCGCGTTCGGCGCGCCGGAGAGTCCCAGCACGACGACCGGCATCGATGGCCCGGCTTCCTGCACCGGCTTGCCGTTCTCGTCGAGCATGGCGCGTACGCGACCGAACTCCTGGCCCGCGATGATCGGGTCACCAGTGCGCAAGGTGCCCTTCTTCACGAGCACGGTCGCGACGGCGCCGCGGCCCTTCTCGATCGCCGATTCGACGACCACGCCCGATGCCAGGCCGGTACGCGGCGCCTTGAGCTCCAGCACCTCGGCCTGCAGCAGGATCGCGTCGAGCAACTGGTCGATGCCCGTGCCGGCGCGTGCCGAGACATGCACGAACATGTTCTGGCCGCCCCAGTCCTCCGGGATCACGTCGTGCTTGGCGAGTTCGGTGCGCACGCGGTCCGGATCGGCATCGCTCTTGTCGATCTTGTTCACCGCAACGACGATCGGCACTTCCGCGGCACGCGCGTGCTGGATCGCCTCGATCGTCTGCGGCATGACCCCGTCGTCGGCCGCCACGACCAGCACGACCACGTCGGTCGCCTTCGCACCGCGGGCGCGCATCGCCGTGAATGCCGCGTGGCCCGGCGTATCGAGGAAGGTCACGACGCCCTTGTCGGTCTCGACGTGGTAGGCGCCGATGTGCTGGGTAATGCCGCCGGCCTCACCCGCAACGACCTTGGCGCGGCGGATGTAGTCGAGCAGCGATGTCTTGCCATGGTCGACGTGACCCATGACGGTAACCACCGGCGGGCGCGGCAGCAGCTCCTCGGCGGCAGCGTCGATGCCCTGCAGGTCGGCGTCGAGCTCGTCGCTCTTCTGCGCCTTGGCACTGTGGCCCATTTCCTCGACCACCAGGATCGCCGTGTCCTGGTCGATCGGCTGGTTGATCGTGGCCATGACACCCATGTTCATCATCACCTTGATGACTTCGGTGGCCTTGACCGCCATCTTCTGTGCGAGCTCGGCAACAGTGATCGTCTCGCCGATCGCCACTTCGCGCACCACCGGTGCGGTAGGCATTTCGAATGCATGGCGCGACTCCTGTCCCGACGCAAGCGATTGGCGTGAACGCGACGGTAGCGCGCGCTTGCGCCTCTTCAGGCGCGAACTGACGTCGCCGGCGACGTGCAACTGGTCGCGGCCGTAACGCGTCGGCTGCTTGGGGTCGGCCGGCGCGGGAGCCGATGCGCGGGCGCGCTCGACCTTCGCCGGTGGCGCCTCCGGGGCCTTGCGTTCGGGCTGCGCCTTGCGCTCGCGCTCACGTTCCGCTTCGGCGCGCGCGTTTTCCTCGGCCTGGCGGCGCGCATCTTCCTGCGCACGCTTCCTCGCCTGCTCGTCCTCGATGCGGCGGCGATTCTCCGCATCGATGCGCTCGTGCTCGAGCCGCGCCGCCTCGGCGCGCTCCTGCTCGAGGCGCACCGATTCATCGGCGTCGCGCTTCTGGCTGTCGAGTTCCTCCTGCTGCTGACGCGCCTGCTCCTGCAGCACGTCGCGCTTGATGTAGGTCGCCTTGCGGCGCACCTCGACATTGACCGTGCGTGCGCGGCCCTGCGCGCTCGGCAGCTTGATCTCGCTCTGTGACTTGCGCTTCAGCGTGATCTTGCGCGGCGAGCTGGCGACTTCTTCGCCTTGCCCATGGCTGCGACGCAAGTGCGTCAGCAGCTCGAGCTTGGCTTCGTCGCTGATGCGGTCATCGGGGCCGGACACCTGGATGCCCGCCTGGTCGAGCTGCACGAGCAGCCGGTCCACGGGCACCTTGAGGACTTCGGCAAACTGGGTGACGGTCACTTCAGCCATGGGTATACACCTTCATCCTTAGTGACTCGCCTCGAACCAGTGTTCGCGCGCTTTCATGATGAGCTTGCCGGCTTCTTCCGACGACAGCCCTTCGATATCGAGGATGTCGTCGACAGCCTGGTCGGCGAGATCCTCGCGTGTGCGCACGCCACGGCGGGCGAGCGCGAGCGCGAGATCCGGCTGCATGCCCTCGAGCAGCAGCAGGTCTTCGGCCGGCATGTGCTGATCGAGAGATTCCTCCGAGGCAATCGCCTGGGTCAGCAGCACGTCGCGCGCGCGATTGCGCAGCTCGCGGATCATGTCCTCGTCGAATTCCTCGATCGAGGCGATCTCGGCCTGCGGCACGTAGGCGATTTCCTCCACCGACGAGAAGCCTTCCTGCACCAGGATCAGCGCCACGTCCTCATCGACGTCGAGCTGCTTCATGAAATTCTCGACCAGTACGCGCGATTCGGTCTCGCTCTTCGCCTCGGCGTCGGACTGCGTCATCACGTTCAGGTCCCAGCCGGTCAGCTGGCTCGCGAGGCGGATGTTCTGTCCGCCGCGGCCGATCGCCTGCGACAGCTTGTCCTCCGCGACCGCGATATCCATGCTGTG
>CADEFJ010000155.1 GCA_902826575.1 uncultured Pseudomonadota bacterium
GCGTACGTGCCGCGCTTCTGCTATCACGAGAAGCTGCCGATCGCGGCCAACTGCCGCATGTGCCTGGTCGAGGTGGAGAAGGCGCCGAAGCCGATGCCCGCGTGCGCGACGCCCATCGCCGAGGGCATGAAGATCTTCACCAAGTCGCCGAGGGCGCTCGCCGCGCAGAAGGCGACCATGGAATTCCTGCTGATCAACCATCCGCTCGACTGCCCGATCTGCGACCAGGGAGGCGAGTGCGAACTGCAGGACCTGTCGATGGGATTCGGCCGTGACATCGCGCGCTTCTCGGAGCGCAAGCGTGTCGTGAAAGACAAGAACATCGGTCCGCTGATCTCGACCGACATGACCCGCTGCATCCACTGCACCCGCTGCGTGCGCTTCGGCCAGGACATTGCGGGCATCCAGGAGCTCGGCACCACCGGCCGCGGCGAGTGGATGGAAATCGGCACGTTCATCGAGCGCAGTGTCGATCATGAACTGTCCGGCAACATCATCGATCTGTGCCCAGTCGGCGCGCTGAACAGCAAGCCGTTCCGATTCCGCGCCCGCGCCTGGGAGATGACCCAGACGCCGCTCGTTTCGCCGCACGACGGCGCGGGCTCGAACCTGTATGGCCATGTCCTGCGCGGCAAGCTGATGCGTGTCGTGCCGCGCGTGAACGAGGCGGTGAACGAGACCTGGATTTCCGACCGCGACCGCTTCAGCTATGAGGGCATCTACAGCGCCGATCGCCTGGCCGCGCCGATGCTGCGCGAGGGCAGCGAGTGGCGCACGGTCAGCTGGGAGGCCGCGCTCGAGGCGGCGGCCAACGGCCTGCGCCAGTCGAGGGACTCTCTCGGTGTGCTCGCCAGCGCGTCGGGCACGGTGGAAGAGTTGTATCTGCTCAACCGGCTGGTGCGCGGCCTCGGTTCGCACAATATCGATCATCGCCTGCGCCAGCGCGATTTCCGCGACCAGCACGCCGATCCGGTGTATCCATCGCTCGGCCTGCCGATTGCCGCCGTCGACGAACTCGACTCGTTGCTCGTCATCGGCAGCAATTTGCGCCGCGAGATTCCGATCCTGGCGCATCGCGTGCGCAAGGCGGCACTGCGCGGCGCGCGCGTTGCCTTTCTCAATGCCGCGCGCTTCGAGTACCTGTTCCCGGTCGCGGCCACGTTCGAGTCGGCAGCCGCGAACCAGGTGGCGGATCTCGCGGGCGTGCTGGCCGCGACACTTGCGGCAAAGCAGTCCGCGCCGCCGGCCGAACTTGCGGCGCTCGTGCGCAGCGTGCCGGTCACGGATTCGCACCGTGCACTGGCCGCGGTGCTCGCCAGCGGCGAACGCCGGGCCATCTGGCTCGGTGCACTCGCGCTGCGCCACCCGGCATACGACGACTTGCGCGCGCTGGCCGCGTCGCTGGCGATCGCGACCGGCGCGACTCTCGGCGTGCTCGCCGAAGGCGCCAATGCCGCGGGCGCCTACCTCGCCGGTGCCGTGCCGCATCGCGATGCGGGCGGCGAAGTGCCGTCGCTGCCCGGCCTCAACGCCGGCGAGATGCTCGCGAAGCCGCTGTCGGCCTATCTGCTCGCAGGCGGCGTCGAACCCTGGCTCGACAGCGCCTGCTCCGAAGCGCGCAAGGCCCTGGGCGGGGCGCGCTACGTCGTTGCGGCCACACCGTTTGCCTCGGACACGCTCCGGGAAGTGGCGCATGTGCTGCTGCCGATCGGCACCTTTGCCGAGACTTCGGGCACCTATGTGAATCTCGAGGGCCGCTGGCAGAGCGTGCCGGGCGCGGCCCGTCCGCTGGGCGAGGCGCGGCCCGCGTGGAAGGTTTATCGGGTGCTGTGCAATCTGCTCGGCATCGCGGGCAGCGAATACCAGTCATCGGAGGAGGTGCGCGACGAACTGCGCCGCATCTGCGGTGACGACCTGACCGCCGGCCCGTATCGCGGCGTGCACCGCGCTGTCGAGGCGCTCGCGGCGGCCGGCGTGGTCGATGTGCCCATGTACCAGATCGACGCCCTCGTGCGTCGGGCGCCCTCCCTGCAGCGCACGCGCGATGGTCGCGCGACGGCCGCCACGTATTGAGCGCCGCCATGTTGCAGACCGCACTCGACTTCCTTGTCCTGCCATACGTCCAGTCGACGATCTGGATCCTCGTCGTCACGATCTCCGTGATTCTCACGGTGGCGTTCTCGGTGCTGTTCGAGCGCAAGATCATCGGCTGGATGCAGCTGCGCAAGGGCCCGAACCGCGTCGGCAGCATCTTTGGTTTCTGGCCGGGTGTGTTCCAGGCCTTTGCCGACGTGCTGAAGCTGCTGATCAAGGAAGTGATCGTGCCGGCGCGCGCCAACAAGGTGCTGTTCGGCATCGCGCCGATCGTCACGCTGGTGCCGGCACTCGCGACCTGGGCCGTCGTGCCGCTGTCGCCGGATCTTGTCATCGCAGACATCGATGCGGGACTGCTGTACGTGCTCGCGCTCACCTCGATGGGTGTGTACGGGGTCATCATCGCGGGCTGGGCGTCCAACTCGAAGTACGCCTTCCTCGGCGCGATGCGTTCGGCCGCGCAGATCGTCGCCTATGAAATCGCGATGGGCTTCGCGCTGGTCGGCGTGATCATGGCGGCGGGCAGCCTCAATCTCGGCGAGATCGTGCGCCAGCAGCAGGGCGGCTTCCTCGCCTGGAACTGGTTCTGGCTCGCGCCGCTCACGGTCGTCTACATCATTTCCGCGGTAGCCGAAACCAACCGCGCGCCGTTCGACGTGGCCGAGGGCGAATCGGAAATCGTCGCCGGCTTCCACGTCGAGTATTCCGGCATCGCCTTCGCGCTGTTCTTCCTCGCCGAATACGCGAACATGTTGCTGATCTCGGCGCTCACCGCCGTGTTCTTCTTCGGCGGCTGGATCTCGCCCTTCGAGGGCTATCTCTCGCCCGACAACATCCTCGCCAAGCCCGGGTTCCCGTGGCTCGGCCTGAAGATGTCGATGTTCATGTTCTTCTACTTCTGGCTGCGGGCGACCTTCCCGCGCTACCGCTACGACCAGATCATGCGCCTTGGCTGGAAGATCCTGATTCCGGTGACCCTGGTGTGGATCGCCGCCGAGGGCGTGATGGTGTACTTCAAGGTCGGTCCCTGGAAAGTCTGAACATGAGCGTACGCAGCCTATTCAAGACCTTCTTCCTGGCCGAACTGATACTCGGCCTGTCGGTGACCCTGCGGACCCTGTTTCGCAAGAAGATCACGATCACCTATCCGGAAGAGAAGACGCCGCAGTCGCCGCGGTTCCGCGGCCTGCATGCGCAGCGTCGCTACCCGAACGGCGAGGAGCGCTGCATCGCCTGCAAGCTGTGCGAGGCGGTGTGCCCGGCGCTCGCGATCACGATCGAGTCCGACGTCGCGAACGACGGTACGCGCCGCACGACGCGCTACGACATCGACCTCTTCAAGTGCATTTACTGCGGCTTCTGCGAAGAGG
>CADEFJ010000156.1 GCA_902826575.1 uncultured Pseudomonadota bacterium
CGATGCCGCGCATCATCCGCAGGGCGACGCCGTCGGGCAGATGCTCACGCATCACGGCGACCTGCGCGTCGGCGGCAGCGCCGCCGTCCACAAGGTGTGATGTCCTCCGTTCCCGCAGGGTACCGCAGACCCCGTCCCAAGGGTCCACGGTAGACATCCGCCGCGCTGTCGCGCCACTATCAGAGCCATGAAGATCATCACCACGCTGGCCGTACTGTTCGCAGCGGCCCTCGGCACGACCGCCTCCGCCGACGACACCTGGGCCGCCGAGGAAATCTCTCCGGCGCAGGTGCGCAAGCAGGTGGCCGCCGATCCGCAATCCCTCGTGATCCTCGACGTGCGCCGCCCCGATGAGTACGAGGCGGGCCACGTGCCGGGCGCAATCAACATCCCGCACGATGAGATCGCGGCGCGCCTCGCCGAGCTCGAGGCTTCGAAGGACAAGCCGATCGTGGCCTACTGCGGCAGCGGCAGGCGCGCGGCCATTGCGCTTGCGGTCCTGCACGAGGCGGGCTTTGCGCGCCTGCTGCATCTCACCGGGGACATGCCCGGCTGGGAGCCCGAGACCGTCGCAGAGTAGCCGCGCTGCCCCGCCGGCTCTCGCTGTCTGCCGGTGTCGGGTCCGGCCGCGCCCATCCGTCCTCGTGGACAGTGCCCGCCCCGGCAAGGGAGATCATCATGGAACGCGCCGTCCTGCTGCTTGCGCTCGTCGTCCTGGCTACGGCCGCCCCTGCTGCCGAGCCCGCAGGCGAACCGTCGCGTGCCGCGGCACTGGCGCAGCACGTGCCAGCCGGCGAGTACCGGCTCGACAAGGGTCATTCCTCGCTGATCTTCCGCGTGAACCACCTCGGCTTTTCGAATTACACGGCGCGGTTCAGGCGCTTCGATGCGCAGCTGCGCTTCGACCCGCGCAATCTCACGGCGACGCAGCTGACAGCCACCGTTGATGCACGTTCGATCGAAACCGACTACCCCGATCCGCATTACGACTTCAACGCCGACCTGAAGGGTGAGCAGTGGCTGAACGCCGCAGAGTTTCCCGAGATGACGTTCCGCACGACACGCATCGAGGACCTCGGCAACCGGGCAATGCGCGTACATGGCGAGCTGACGTTGCGCGGGGTGACCCGCCCGATAGTGCTCGATGCGACCTACAACGGCGGCTATGTTGGCCACCCGATGGACCCGAATGCGCGCATAGGATTGTCCGCGCACGGTGTGCTGCGCCGGTCCGACTTCGGGATCTCGGGCGGTATTCCGGCCGCGGGTACCAACCTCGGCGTGGGCGACCAGGTCTCGATCATCATCGAGACCGAGTTCAGCGGGCCGGCGATGGCGGAAGCGCAATAGTTTGGTGCCGCTTGTCTGATTCGAACAGACGACCCCATCATTACGAATGATGTGCTCTACCAGCTGAGCTAAAGCGGCATCGGGGGGCGCGAATTCTAATGAATGCCCCCCAGCGTGGCAAACCTGGACGGTATGCAGGTGATGTGCCGGGTGCTTGTGTGCACATTATCAGCCGGTCTGCTGCGCTGCGCGCAGGGTGCGCTGACGTCTATCGTGCAGGCGACGGGTTGATCGGCGAGAAGTCCTTGAACGTGCAGACGCGGCCATCGAGGACGATACCGGTGAATTTATCGAGGTCCCGATAGTTCTCCGTGACCAGGGAGAACATCGTCGCGTCCGACAGACCCGGGCACGCCGCGGTGAATTCCATCCTGAAATGCCTGCCCGTCGTGTCCATCACGTCGATGGTCCGCGCGTCGACATGCGCGAACGATGCGATCTGATTCAGTTCCACCATTTGGATGAGCCGGTCCGTGGCGGGCGGTGCGACGTGCACCGGCGCCATGAAGGCGAGATATCCGGCGATGAAGATGGCCACCGTGGCGACAGCGGCCAGCAATCGATTGATGGTGTTCATGGCGTTGTTCGAATCATCGCGGGCCCCGGAGTTCCGGACATTACGGAAACGTAAGGCGGACGGGTCGGGGATATCGTAGGCTCGCGGCGCGATGACCCTCTTACCTGAGCCCGCCATGGCCTGGCGTCGATGGCTCGCGCCCCTCGTGTCGGTGCTCGCCTTTGCGCTGGTCGTCGGTTTCGTGCATCACGCGCTCGGGCAATATCACCTGCGGGACATCGTTGCCGAACTGCGCGCGATACCGCTGCCGCGGGTCGCGGCTGCCGCCGCGCTCACCGCGCTCAGTTACCTCTTGTTGACGCTCTATGACACGCTCGGCGTACGCTACGTGGGCAAACCGGTGCCGTATGCGCGCACCGCACTGACGTCGTTCGTGGCCTACGCCTTCGGTCACAATATGGGCCTCGCGGCGTTCACCAGCACCGCCGTGCGCTATCGCATCTACTCGACGCTGGGCTTCACGGCGATCGACGTCGCGACCGTCGCGTCGTTCTGCGCATTGACCTCGGCGCTGGGACTTGGCGTGCTTGCCGGCTCGGCGGCACTGGTCGCGGTCCCGGGCGCGAAAGCACTGCATCTTGGCCACATCTGGTCGCCGCTCTTCGGCGGTGCGCTGCTTGCAGGCGTCGCGGCCTATGTTGCCTGGGCTTCGCTCGCCGCTCGGCCGCTCGCGGTCGGCTCGTGGGAAGCGCGGCCGCCCGGCCCACGTCTTGCGTGGGCGCAACTGGTGGTCGGCATCGCCGACCTGTCGACGGCCGCGGCGGTGCTGTGGTTACTGCTGCCGGCCTCTGCGGACCTCGGCTTTCTGGCTTTCGCGGGTGTGTATGCGATCGCCGTCGCCGGCGGCATCGTGAGCCAGGTGCCCGGCGGACTCGGCGTGTTCGAGGCGATCCTGCTGCTCGCATTTCCGCAAGTGCCGACGCCGCAGCTGCTTGGCGCACTGATCGCCTACCGCGGCATCTACTACCTCGCGCCACTCGTGATGGCGGCGGTGGCGCTGCTGCTGCACGAGATCCACATGCAGCGTTCGCGTCTCGTGCACGCGGGCCGCACGGCCGGCGGCTGGGTGACACCGCTGCTGCTGCCGATCGCGCCGCAGCTGATCGGCGTGCTGGTGTTCGTCGCGGGTGCGGTGCTGCTCGTCTCGGGCGCGACGCCGGCGCTCGATTCGCGCATCCACGATATCCGCCGCATCGTGCCGCTCACGCTGCTCGAGATCTCGCACTTCACGGGCAGCGTGATCGGCGTCGGCCTGCTGGTCCTGGCGCGGGGCCTGTTCCGACGGCTCAACGCGGCATATCAACTCACGATCTGGCTGCTCGTCGCAGGCATTCTCGCCTCGCTGCTGAAGGGCTTCGACTTCGAGGAGGCGAGCTTCCTCGGGGTGGTGCTGCTCGTGGCGCGCCTGTCGAGCGCCGCGTTCTACCGCCCGTCTTCCGTGATGAGCCAGCGCTTCAGTCCGGCCTGGCTCGCGAGCATCGGCATCATCGTCGCCCTTTCGGTGTGGGTCGGCTTC
>CADEFJ010000157.1 GCA_902826575.1 uncultured Pseudomonadota bacterium
GTACGGGCCCGGCTTCCATGCCGCGCTGACCTCGATGGGTGAGCCTTACGACATGTATGCGATGACCGCGGCGCACAAGACTCTGCCCATCCCCTGTTACGCGCGCGTCACCAACCTCGCGAACGGCCGCAGTGTCGTGGTGCGGATCAATGATCGCGGACCGTTCGTGGCCGGTCGCATCATCGACCTGTCCCATACGGCCGCCTCGAAGCTCGACATGCTGCAGAAGGGCACCGCCTTCGTCGAAGTGCAGGTGATCACGCCCGGAACGCCGGCTGCCGTGGCGCCCGCGCCGCTCGCGACCACCGCTGCTACACGCCTGGATACAGTGCCGGGCGAGGGCCTGTACATGCAGGCGGGAGCGTTTGCCGACAGCGGCAATGCCCAGCGCCTCGTCGAACGCCTGCGCGCCGCGGGCATCGACAATGCCTTCGTGCTGCCAGGAGTCGTCGGCGATCGCACGCTGCACCGGGTGCGGATCGGCCCGGTCGGCAGCGTCGACGAATTCGACGCGCTGTCTGCACGCCTGGCGAAGTTCGGCATTACGGACGCGCGCCTCGCACTCGACTGACGTTACAATCGCGCGCTGTCTTTACCTATTCCCGCTGGAGGTGTCGGATGTCTCGTGGCCGACGATTTGCTGCCCTCGTCCTCACCGCCTGCATGTTCGCCACGGCGCACGCTGCCCTGCCGATCCCCAAGCCCCCGGCGATCGATGCGCGGGCGCTGATCCTCATCGACCATGACAGCGGCCGCGTGCTCGCCGAAGCCAACGCCGATGAACGCATGGAGCCCGCGAGCCTGACCAAGGTGATGACCGGCTACATCGCCTTCGAGGCACTGAAGGAAGGGCGACTCACTCTCACCGAGGAAATCCCGGTCAGCGAACACGCCTGGCGCAGCGAGGGCTCGCGCTCGTTCGTGCAGGTCGGCACGCGCATTCCGGTCGATGTGCTGCTGAAGGGCATGATCGTGCAGTCGGGCAACGATGCGACCATCGCGCTTGCCGAGCGCCTCGGGGGCACCGAGGACGGCTTCGCGCAGATGATGAATGCCTACGCGAAGAAGCTCGGCATGACCAACACGAACTTCGAGAACAGCACCGGCCTTCCGGGCGCCAACCACTACACGACCGCGCGCGACATGGCGACCCTTGCGCGCGCGGTCATCCGTGACTACCCCGAGTACTACCAGTGGTACTCACTGCGTGAATTCGTGTGGAACAACATCAGGCAGCAGAACCGCAACGGACTGCTCGCGCGGGATCCGAGCGTCGACGGCATCAAGACCGGCCACACCGAATCGGCCGGCTACTGCCTCGCCACCTCGGCCAAGCGCGACGGCATGCGGCTCGTCTCGGCGGTGTTCGGCACCAAATCGATGCGCGCCCGTGAGGACGCGAGCGCCGCGCTGCTCAACTACGGCTTCACGTTCTACGAAACCGTCAAGGTCAAGGGCGGCGGCGAGACCGTGCTCGCGCCGCGCCTGTACAAGGGCGAGGAAGAGAACATTGCAATCGGGCCGCGCACCGATGTGTTCGTGACCGTCGGGCGCGGCAATGCCGCGCAGGTAAAGACTGCGGCCACCGCCAGCGAACCGCTGGTTGCGCCGGCGAACCCGGCCACCGCCGCCGGCGAGCTCGTCGTCTCGGTCGGCAACGACGTCGTATCGCGCGTCCCGCTCTACCCGCTCAAGGCCGTCCCCGAAGGTGGTTGGTGGACACGCATGATCGACGGCGTCCTGATGATGTGGCACTGAGGAGCACCCGCGATGGCCGAGCCGCTGCCGACCGCGTACCTGAATGGCAGCTTCCTGCCGCTGCGCGAGGCGCGGATCTCGCCGCTTGATCGCGGCTTCCTGTTCGCCGACGGCGCGTATGAGGTCGTCCCGGTGTTCGGCGGCCGGCCGTTCCGCTTCGGGCCGCATTTCGCGCGGCTTGCGCGCAGCCTTGCGGAGATCCGCATGCGCGAACCGCTCGACCTCGAGGGTTGGCGCACGATCTGTCGCGAGCTGATCGCGGCGAACGGCGGTGGCGACCAGTATCTCTACGTGCAGGTCACACGCGGCGCGGAGTACGGCCGCAACCACGCACCGCTGCCCGACATCGAGCCGACCGTGTTCGCCTACGCCGCGCCGCTGCCGCGCCCGGACGCACAGCAGCTCGCCACCGGCGCCGCCTGCATCACTGCCGCCGACACGCGCTGGGCGCGCTGTGACATCAAATCGGTCGCGCTGCTGCCCAACATCCTGCTGCGCCAGCTCGCGGTCGACGCGGGCGCCGCCGAGACGATCCTGTTGCGCGACGGCTGGCTGATGGAAGCCAGTGCCTCGGCCGTGCACGTGGTCGTCGATGGAGAAGTACTGACTCCGCCCAACAGCACCCGGATCCTGCCGAGTACGACCCGCAGCGTTGTCGAGGAGCTGATGCTCGAACTCGGCGTCCCACACCGCACCACGCCGGTTGCTGAAGCCACGCTGCGTGCGGCCGATGAGATCTGGCTCGGCGCAGCCACCCGCGACATCACTTCCGTCACGCGACTCGATGGCCAACCGGTCGGCGCCGGCGTGCCGGGGCCAGTCTGGCAGCGCGCCCATCGCGGGTTCAGGCAACTCGTGACGCGCGTCGCGGGTACACCGTGGTGAGCGACCTGAAGCTGCTCGAGTTCCCGACCGACTACCCGATCAAGGTGGTCGGGCGCGCCGGCGAGCTGCTGCGTGCCGAGATCGATGCGATCATGCGTCGCCATGTCGCGGATCTCGACCCGGAGCAGATCAGCGAGCGACTCTCGTCGAACGGCAACTATCTGTCGATCACCTATTCGATCGTCGCGCGCAGCGAAGCACAGGTCGTGGCGCTGGCCGCCGAACTCACCGCCGAGCCACACGTGATCATGGTGATCTGAGCCAGGGAGACGCACATGCCAGCAACGCTACGCAGGACAGGGCTGCCGACCGGCGGCGCACTCATCATCACACTGCTGCTGTCGGCTTGCGGACTCGCTGAAACCGCCGGCACCGCTGCGGCCACCGGAGCCTCCGCCGCCGAGCAGGCGAGGCAAGCCAGGGAGATCGAGGCACAGGTCGAGCAGCAGGTGCTGGATGCGCAGGCCGAGGCGAAGCGGCTGCGGGATGAGGCGGAAGCGGCAAGTCAGTAGTTCAAGACGCTGCTCGGGAAATCAAAATCGCGAGGGCCTGGCGCAACGGTCAGGTCAGCTTGAGTGCGGCAAACAGCAGGGTGAGCCCGACCATGAGCATCGACCCCAGGCGCATGGTCATGGCGCCGCGCAGAAGTTCCATGTCCTTCTGCACGGAGCTGCGGAGCGATTCATTGTCCTTCTGCAGTGCGTCACGGAACGCCTCGAGCCGGTGCTCGATGGCACCGCACCGTGCATCCAGCTTCTGCTCGAGCAGCAGCAGGTCGCTCTTGGTCGCCAGGGTCGTGC
>CADEFJ010000158.1 GCA_902826575.1 uncultured Pseudomonadota bacterium
CTCGAACCCGCGACCCCCGGCGTGACAGGCCGGTATTCTAACCAACTGAACTACCGCTCCACATGGTGGGTGCTGAGGGGATCGAACCCCCGACCCTCGCCTTGTAAGGGCGACGCTCTACCGCTGAGCTAAGCACCCTTCAAGCTTCGGAAGGCAAGCTTCAGAAGGCGGCGGATTCTAGAGTATCGGGTCGCCGGCGTAAACTCGGCCACATGCATTACCCGACAAAGTCGTATCTGCCCGCGATCGTGGCAATTTGCGGCCTCGCCGCCGGCCCGCTCGCGGCCCACGACGACGTCGCGGGCACCCGCTATGTCGCACCCGAGGGTAACGACGCCGGCGACTGCGAACACCGCGATGCGCCCTGCCGCAGCCTCGACTATGCACTCGGGCTGATCGAGCACGGCGATGCGATCAAGGTCGGTGCCGGCGAGTACGATTTTGCGAACCTGAACCTCGAGGAACTGCTGTTCGGCAAACAGGGCCTGCGAGCCGGCTATACCGCCGCCGACAATTTCCACGTCGATGACCCGGTCGCGAACCGTGCGATTGTCCGCGGAGCGGACCCGCGCTTCATCCAGACCCTGATTGCCTTCGGCTTCACGCCCGTCGATGCCGCGGGCAATCCGATCGCTCGCGAGAGCGTGCAGGCGCAACCGCCTGCGACCTGCACGACCGCCGGCCAGGCGGGCACGTTCCCGTGCTGGAACATCGACTATCTCGCGCAAATCCCGCTCACGGGCTTTTCGACGCAGCCGCTCAGCGCCGCGAACCTGTGGGGATTCGTCGATCGTGACGATGATCGCGAGTACGTGCTCGTCGGCCTGCGCAACGGCACGGCTGTCGTTGATGTGACGGATCCCGCGAGTCCGCGCGAAGTGGCCACTGTGCCCGGCGTCACCAATGCCTGGCGCGAGGTGAAGGTCTACCAGGTGTTCGATGCGGGCCTCGGCCGGCATCGCGCCTATGCCTACGTGACCACTGAAGGTTCAGGGGCTGGCCTGCAGATCCTCGACCTGACCGAGCTGCCGAACGGCGCGTCGCTCGCGAACACGCTGCACGACCTGTCGACCTCGCACACCCTGTACATCTCGAACGTCGACCATGCGACCGGCATCGCGCTGCCCGGCGCGCAACCGTTCCTGTACGTCGCCGGCGCCAACCTCTCCGGCGGCCGCTACCGCATCTACGACCTCGTCGACCCGGTGCATCCGGTATTGCGCGCGACGAGTCCGGGCGCACCCGGCAACCCGACGCCGTATATGCACGACTCGGCGAGCGTGCTGCTGACCGACAATCGCACCACGCAGTGCGCCGCAGCCCACAATCCCTGCGAAGTGCTGATCGACTTCAACGTCGAGAGCGTCGACCTGTGGGACGTGACCGACAAGGCGAGCCCCGCCTTCCTCGGCACCGCGACCTACCCGAACGCGCGTTACATCCACTCCGGGTGGCCAACGGCGGACCAGCGCCACGTGATCGTGCACGATGAGCTCGACGAATTGCGGATCGCGGGCCTGCGCACCTCGATCTACACGCTCGACATCGGTGACCTGCGCACGCCGACGTTCGTCACGTCGTTCACCGGCGCCGACACGAGCACCGACCACAACGGCTATACGGTCGGCGATCGCTACTATCTCGCGCACTACCGCCGCGGGCTCGTGATCTTCGATCTTGCCAATCCGCAGGCGCTGCGCGAAGTGGGCTACTTCGACACCTTTCTGATGCCCGCTGCGAACATCGCCGGCACCGACGGAGTCTGGGGCGTCTATCCGTTCCTGCCGTCCGGAACCCTCGCGGTGAGCGACATCGCCAATGGTCTTTTCCTATTGCGGCGGAACGAAACGACGGCAACCCCGCCCGCGCCGCCGCCACCGCCACCCGCACCGCCGCCGCCCAGTGGCGGCGGTGGCGGCGGAGGCGCGCTCGGGATAGTCACGGTACTGGGTTTACTGGCGCTCGCGCTGGCACTCAACGCTCCCCGGGTGGCCCGCGTAGCCGGGCGCTGCCGGCGCAAGACGCGCCTTGAATAGCCGGCCCCGGAATTCGCCCCTGCGCGGGCGTCGTGTCAACGAGCGGGCAATACCGGGCAACTTGACCGCCTGTTGATAGCACGACCACCCGCACCCCACGCGCCGGCTGCCTGACGCCTGACGCCCACCGCTTGCAGCGTACCCGCAGCGCGCCCGCGAAGTCCTCGGCGCCCGGCGCCTGGCTCTGGCTGTCCGCTATTCGCTGTCAGCTATTCGCTGTCCGCTGTCCGCTGTCCGCTGTTCGCCCTCAATGCGCCTGCACCCCGCCCTTGCCGGTCCGGCGCGCGGCACGGCGCCGCTTCGGATCGGCCACCGGCACCTCCGGCACCACCGCGGCAATCGGCACCGGACGCGCCGCCAGCGCGATCTCGAGCACTTCGTCGATCCACTTCACCGGCTTGATCTTGAGATTGCCCTTGATGTTGTCGGGGATCTCGACGAGGTCCTTCTCGTTGTCGATCGGGATCAGCACCGTTTCGATGCCGCCGCGATGCGCCGCGAGCAGCTTTTCCTTCAGGCCACCGATCGGCAGCACTTCGCCGCGCAGCGTGATCTCGCCGGTCATCGCGACGTCGGAGCGCACCGGGATCTTCGTGAGTGCCGAGACCAGCGCGGTGCACATGCCGATGCCGGCGCTCGGGCCGTCCTTCGGCGTGGCTCCCTCGGGCATGTGCAGGTGCACGTCGTGCTTCTGGTAGAAATCGGGCTCGATGCCGAGCACGTTGGCGCGGCTGCGCACCACGGTCATGGCCGCCTGGATCGACTCCTGCATCACCTCGCCCAGCTGGCCGGTGTGCTGCAGCTTGCCCTTGCCGGGCACGACCGCGGCCTCGATGGTCAGCAGCTCGCCGCCCACCTCGGTCCACGCAAGGCCCGTGACCTGGCCGACGCGGCTCTGGTCCTCGGCCTTGCCATAGCGGTAGCGGCGAACGCCGAGGTACTTCTCGAGGTTCTTCGGCGTGATCGAAACAGCCTTGTCCTTCTTCGCGAGCAGCTGCTGCTTGACGGTCTTGCGGCAGATCTTGGCGATCTCGCGCTCGAGGTTGCGCACGCCCGCCTCGCGCGTGTAGTAGCGCACGATGTCGAGCAGGGCCTCGTCGGTGACCTTCAGTTCGTCCTTCTTCACGCCGTTGTTCTTCATCTGCTTCGGCACGAGATAGCGCCGCGCGATGTTCATCTTCTCGTCTTCGGTGTAGCCCGGCAGGCGGATCACTTCCATGCGATCGAGCAGCGGCGCCGGGATATTGAGGCTGTTGGCCGTGCACACGAACATCACCTGCGAGAGGTCGAAATCGACCTCCAGGTAGTGGTCGTTGAACGCGGCGTTCTGCTCCGGGTCGAGCACTTCGAGCAGCGCCGAGGACGGATCGCCGCGGAAG
>CADEFJ010000159.1 GCA_902826575.1 uncultured Pseudomonadota bacterium
CTCCCGCCGCCCGCGTGCTGAAGCGCACGCGGGCGGCCGCTGAACTTTGCCGTTAGGTTGCTCGAACCGCCTCAGCAGCCTCGGTCTTGCTCGCGCAGGTTGTTGTAGTTACAATAACAAATGGGCATCACCTCTGACCCGGCCAAGCGAGCCAAGACCTTGGCGGAGCGCGGCTTGGACTTTGAAGATGCACCAATAGTATTTGCTGGTCCAACGATAGAGTTTGAGGACACGCGTGAGGACTACGGAGAGCCGCGCTTCATCTGTTTTGGCTACTTGAATGAGCGACTTGTCGTGGTCGGGTACACACCTCGCGGTGAGGATCGCCACATATTCAGCATGAGGAAAGGCAATGGCCGTGAAGAGAAGCGCATCGCGCCGAAAATTGGGATCTGACCTGGCGCGAGTAGATGCTCACGTGATCAAGCGTCATGAGTATGACGAGCTGCCTGAGCTCACGGAAGAAATGCTGTCACGCGCCGTGGTTAAAAAAGGTGGTCGCCCGATTTCTACCAATCCGCGCAAGTTGGTGACCATTCGACTACCCGCAGACGTGCTCGCTCGGTGGAAAGCCAGTGGCCCGGGTTGGCAAACGCGCATGGCCGAACGATTGAGTAGGTCACGGTAAAGCAACCTAACAAATCGCTGGAGCGCGGTCGTGAACGATAAAGTGCCCTGTCATGGCGCCTGCGTGCGGCGCGCTCAGCTCAATCGTTAGAGGGAGGCCTTGATCGTTGACGTGTCGTCCGCGTGTATATACACTTCGTGGATGCGTTTCACGTGGGATGAACGTAAGCGCCAGTCGAACCTACGCGCCCACGGGTTCGACTTCCGCGATGCCGCCTCCGTCTTCGACGGAGTGACATTCACCATGGAAGACGACCGATTCTCCTACCACGAGCAACGGTTCATGACTCTTGGATTTCTGGGTGGCATCGCTGTCTCGTTGATCCACACGGAATCCCCAACGCTCATCCGCGTCATATCTTTTCGCAAAGCGACACGCCATGAAGAAGCCATCCTCTTCCAAAGCCTCAAAGACTGACTGGACGCGCGTGCGCAACCTGCCGTCGCGGCAAATCAAGCTCAGTAGGGAGCATCCAGAGGCGGACGTGAGCCATGTCGTACGTGGCATCGTGCGTCGTGGTTTGCGTCCCATACCGCCGAAGGCTTCAGTTTCACTACGTCTCGATGCCGATGTACTGGCGTGGTTCAAGGCGCAAGGCCGCGGGTATCAGACGCGCATGAATGCCGTACTCCGGGCGTTCAAGGATGCCTCCCTCTAACACTTATGAGGCCTCCCGCTGTCAACAGGCGATAGCGGTTGGGCGGCGATCTTGTCTTCGCCGTGCGTGAAGCATTCGCATCGTTCTCCGACTTGGTTTCGCAAGCGGCGTCAGGCGAAGCCTGCACCAAACACTTATCGAGGCTCAGTCATCCGATTGGGATGATGCGCGTCGTGGTCGACGCGCGACCTGGAAACTATTTCGTACCCTCATCCGTTCCTAATCATACGGTCGGGCGCGATAGCGCCAGTTCGTAGCTGGCTTTGGCGAGGGGCAGACAACGAAGAGCGAATGCGCAGTGGCGGAGCGGGACCGCGATCCAGTCAAACGAGACGGGTGAGCGGGTGAGTGGCATAGGACCGATGGGCGCTCGCGGCGCAGGTTTTCTGCGCTCGTCGGTCTTGCTTCGTGCTCGCACCGTTGGGCTCACCAGTTAGGCGTTGGGCTTCGCGGTCCCCTCCATCGTTCAGGTCGACGCCAGGAATTTCTGCGCGTCGAAGGGTTCGCGGCGACTGAGCATGACGTAGACGGCGCGGCCGAGCCGGGCCGCGAGAATCGACAGGGCCTTGCCCTTGCCGTGCTTTTTCGCGAGCCGCTCGACGAACTTCTGGCCATCGGGATTCTTGCGCAGAAAGAGCACGGCGGCTTCACTGAACGCCCACTTGAGATGGGTATTGCCGATCTTTTTGCCGCTGTGGCCATGAATCTTGCCGGCCGAGCTCTTTTGCGCCTTGATCAGGCGGGCATAGGAGAGGAACTCCTGGACCCGTGGGAAGCGATTCACGTCCTCGATCTCGTAGAGCAGGACCAGGGTCAGGATCCGGCCGACGCCGGGGATCGAACGCAGCAGATGATAGGCAAAGGCATCGTGGCCTTTGGCCATGAGCGCCAGCTCCTGCTCGAGGGTTTTGAGCAGCACGTCGTAGTGGGCGATCAGTGACAGGTCGAGCTCGATGGAGCGCCGCACGACCGGGTCCGGAAAGTGCGCCGGAATCGAGGCTCTCTCGCCCTTGCGGTCGACCCGGGTGCCGAGCGGAGGCAGGTTGTACTGGCTGGCGGTATTCTGAATATGAGCCAGGAGATCGGCCCGTTTGCGCATGAGGTGATTGCGCCGGCGCAAGAGATCCCGGGTAGCCCGCATCCGTTTCGGGTAGACGTAAGCCTGAGGCAGCATGCCGCCGCGCAGCAGGACAGCGATCTTGTGGGCGTCGATCTTGTCGTTCTTCGCTTTTCCGCCGTGAATCGCCTACATGTAGAGAGCGTGGCCGAGCACGAACTCGATGCCTTCGTCGGCGCACAGATCGGCAAGCCAGTACCAGGTGAAGATGCACTCGACACAAACGACGAGGTCTTCCCGAAACGACGCCACGGCTGCCAGAAACGCCTGCGGCGTCGCCTTCATGTTCTGGTGCAGCAGGATCTCGCCGTCACCGTTCAGGATGCATAAATACATGGACCGGGCGTGCAGATCGATGCCGCAATAGTGTCGATGGGTGTTTGTGTAGAATCGCATTGAGGTCTCCTTTCCCGCAGGTTGAGTCGTGAACGGACACAACGTGGATGGTAGCGTCGCCCGCCAAGCCCGAAGTCGGGGAAGGAGGCCTCAATGAGTGTCACCTCGCTGGAGCGGACGCGTGAGGGATAAAGTGCCAAGCTCATACGTCGGCGTGCGCGCCGCTCAGCTCAAACGTTATACGGCATGAATCGGAAAACTGGATCGACTCGGGATCGACCCGCTGCGTAGAAGATTCTCTCCGATTCGCGGCGCCCACGCGTTGCGGTCACGACAAGGAAAGATCGCAGTCCATCGGCGGTGAAGCGCATCTCGTAAGGCCGGCGGGTGGCCGCCAGGGACCGATGCGCGACACGCTGCCTCTCGCTCCGATATCAAGTGCTGGCGCACAGGCGGTTCGAAGCGCCGGCCCCGAATGAAGCGGTGAGCCCGTGCAGACCTCATCGTGCCCGTGGCGGTGACGATAAAGTGCCTGTGCGCCGCTGCACCTACGAGCACGGAAGCTTCCCCGGAATCTGCAAAGGTTTCGTTGCCC
>CADEFJ010000160.1 GCA_902826575.1 uncultured Pseudomonadota bacterium
GGCATCAACATGGTGCCGTTCTATATCTACTACTCGATGTTCGGCTTCCAGCGCGTGGGCGATTTCATCTGGGCAGCCGGCGATCAACAGACGCGCGGCTTCCTGATCGGCGCCACGGCGGGCCGCACGACGCTCGCCGGCGAGGGCCTGCAGCACCAGGACGGCCACAGCACGCTGCTCGCGAGCACGGTGCCCAATTGCATCACCTACGATCCGAGTTATGCCTACGAACTCGCGGTGATCATCCACGACGGACTGCGCCGCATGTTCGTCGAGCACGAGCCCGTCTTCTATTACATCACCACGATGAACGAGAATTACGCGCAGCCGGCGATGCCGCGCGGCGTGGAGCAGGGCATCCTCAAGGGCATGTACCTGCTGCAGATCGGCGGTCGCGGCCGCGTGCGCGCCACGCTGCTCGGTTCCGGCACCATCCTGCGCGAGGTGATCGCCGCGGCCGATCTGCTCGAGAAGGACTTCAGTATCCCGGCCGACGTGTTCTCCGTGCCGTCCTTTGGGGAGCTGCGCCGCGATGCACTCGATTGCGAGCGCTGGAACAGGCTGCATCCGCAGGACGAGCCGCGCCTGCCGTACGTGCAGCAGTGCTTCAAGGACCGCGAGGGCCCGGTGATCGCCGCGACCGACTACATGCGCAGCGTGCCGGACCAGATTCGCCAGTGGATCGGCGGGAGCTTCGTCACGCTCGGTACCGATGGCTACGGGCGCAGCGATGCCCGCGAGCCGTTGCGCTGGCACTTCGAGGTCGGTCGTCATTTCATCGTGCTCGCCGCACTCAAGGCGCTGGCCGACGACGGCAAGATCGATCATGCCACGGCCGCGGCGGCGATCACCCGCTACGGCATCGACATCGACAAACCGGATCCGTTGAAGTCGTGAGCGGGAGCGCGCCATGACCCGGCTCATCGAAATCCGCGTGCCCGACATGGGCAACTTCAAGGACGTCCCGGTGATCGAGGTGCTCGTGAAGGCGGGCGATACGATCGCGATCGACACGCCGCTCGTCACGCTCGAGACCGAGAAGGCGACGCTGGACGTGCCGGCCACCGCGGCCGGCGTGATCGAGACCATGCACGCCAAACAGGGCGATACCATCAATCCGGGCGACCTGGTCGTCACGGTGCGTGGCGCCGACGCGCCCGCGGAAACCGTGGCAGCGCCCGCGGCGGTGGAACCTGCGCCGGCACCGGCGGCAGCGCAAGCGGCGCCCGCGCCGGCAGCCGCGCCTGCGCCCACGCCCACGCCAGCGCCAGCGCCTGCGGCCGCGACAGCGACAGCAACAGCGTCCGCCGCGCGGCCGGCCGCACCGGTGCAGATCGATGAAGCCGGCTTCTCGCGCGCGCACGCGAGCCCGTCGGTACGCAAGTTCGCGCGCGAGCTCGGTGTCGACCTCGTGCGCGTGCGCGGCAGCGGCCTCAAGGGCCGCATCACCGCCGACGACGTCAAGGCCCACGTCAAGCAGGCGCTCGGCGGCGGCGCAGGTGCCGCAGCGCCAGGCGGCGGGGCGTTGCCCGCCGTGCCGGTCGTCGATTTCGCGCAGTTTGGCCCGGTCGAGGTCAAGCCGCTGGGGCGCATCCAGAAGATATCCGGCGCGCGCGTGCATGCCTCGTGGGTGAACCTGCCGCACGTCACGCAGTTCGACGAGGCGGACATCACCGAACTCGAGGCGACGCGAGTCAAGCTGAAGGGCAAGCTCGAGAAGTCCGGCGTCAAGCTGACGCTGCTCGCCTTCATGGTGCGCGCCTGCGTGCGCACGCTGCAGCAATTCCCGCAGTTCAACGCCTCGCTCGATGCCGCGCGCGGCAATCTCGTCTTCAAGAAGTACCACCACATCGGCTTCGCGGCGGACACGCCGAACGGCCTGCTCGTCCCGGTGGTGCGCGATGCCGACCGCAAGGACGTGTACGAAATCGCGCGCGCGCTGGCCGAGCTCTCGGCGCAGGCGCGTGCGGGCAAGCTCCCGGCCACCGACATGCAGGGCGGTACTTTCACGATATCGAGCCTCGGCGGCATCGGTGGCACGGCGTTCACGCCGATCATCAATGCGCCCGAGGTGGCGATCCTCGGCGTGTCGCGCTCGGCCACGAAGCCCGTGTTCCGGGACGGCGGCTTCGTGCCGCGCCTGATCGTGCCGCTCTCGCTGTCCTACGATCATCGCGTGATCGACGGCGCGCTCGCCGCCCGCTTCACGACGCGGCTTGCCGAGCATCTCGCCAATCCGCAGGGCCTGCTCGAGGCCGTTCCGTGAGCATCCACGATGTCCTGCTCCCCGACCTCGGGGACTACAAGGACGTGCCGATCATCGACGTGCTGGCCGCGGCCGGAGATCGCCTCGAGGTGGACACACCGCTGGTCACCCTCGAGACCGACAAGGCCACCATGGACGTGCCGAGCCCGGTGGCCGGCACGCTGGTCGAACTGGCCGTACGCAAGGGCGACCGGATATCCGCCGGCGCGCTGATCGCGCGGGTCGAGACGAGCGCGGAAGGGCGGCCAGGCGCGAGTCCCGGCACCAGTGCTGGCGCGCCAGCCGTCGCACCCGCGCGCGCGGCGGACGGCGATTCGCTGAAGACCAAAGTGCTGTTGCAGCTCTCCGGCCTGCCGGAGGAGATCGAGGCGAATCGCAGCACGCAGTTGCTCGTGCTCGGCGCGGGTCCCGGCGGCTACACGGCGGCGTTTCGCGCCGCGGACCTCGGGCTCGCCGTCACGCTGGTCGATCGCTGGCCGAGGCTCGGCGGCGTGTGCCTGAACGTCGGCTGCATTCCGTCGAAGGCGCTGCTGCACGCCGCCAGGGTCATCGAGGACGCGCACGCGATGAGCGCCCACGGCATCGAGTTCGGTGCCCCGCGCATCGACCGCGACAAGCTGCGCGACTGGAAGGCAGGCGTCGTGAAGCGCCTCACCGGCGGCCTGTCGATGCTCGCGAAGCAGCGCAAGGTCGAAGTGGTGCGCGGCAGCGGCCGTTTCCTGGGCCCGCACGTGATCGAGGTGACCCGCGAGGATGGCAGCAGCGAACGCATCCGCTTCGAGCAGTGCATCATCGCGGCGGGCTCGGAGTCGATGAAATTGCCCTTCGCCCCGGACGATCCGCGCGTCATGGATTCGACCGGAGCGCTCGAGCTCACCGACATCCCGCCGCGCCTGCTCGTGGTCGGCGGCGGCATCATCGGCCTCGAGATGGCCTGCGTCTACGACGCGCTCGGTTCGAAGGTCAGCGTCGTCGAACTGACGAAGCAGCTGATGCCGG
>CADEFJ010000161.1 GCA_902826575.1 uncultured Pseudomonadota bacterium
ACGACCGAACCTTGTGGCGAGATGGCGATCCGCCGCAGCACCCCTACTCCCACTCGATCGTCGCCGGCGGCTTTCCCGAAATGTCGTACACCACGCGCGAGATCCCCTGCACCTCGTTCACGATCCGCCGCGAGACGAGGTCGAGGAAGTCGTAGGGCAGATGTGCCCAGTGCGCCGTCATGAAGTCGATCGTCTCGACCGCGCGCAGCGCGATCACGTAGTCGTAGCGCCGGCCGTCACCCATCACGCCGACCGAGCGCACCGGCAGGAACACCGCGAACGCCTGGCTGGTCTTGTCGTACCAGCCGTGGCGGCGCAGTTCCTCGATGAAGATCGCGTCGGCGCGCTGCAGCAGCGCCGCGAACTCCGCCTTCACCTCGCCGAGGATGCGCACGCCGAGGCCCGGCCCCGGAAACGGATGGCGATAGACCATCTCACGTGGCAGGCCCAGGGCGACACCCAGCTCGCGCACTTCGTCCTTGAACAGCTCGCGCAACGGCTCGACGAGCTGCATGCGCATGTTCTCGGGCAGGCCGCCGACGTTGTGGTGCGACTTGATGACATGCGCCTTGCCGGTGCGCGCACCGGCCGACTCGATCACGTCGGGGTAGATCGTGCCCTGCGCGAGGAAGGCGATGCCCTCGAGCTTGTGGGCTTCCTCATCAAAGATCTCGATGAACAGGCGCCCGATGATCTTGCGCTTCTGCTCGGGATCGGTGACCCCGGCGAGCGCGGCGAAGTAGCGCGGCGCGGCGTTCACGCGGATCACCCGCACGCCGAGGTTCTCGGCGAAGGTGCGCATCACCTGGTCGCCCTCGCCCTCGCGCAGCAGGCCGTGGTCGACGAACACGCACACGAGTCGGTCGCCGATCGCCCGGTGCAACAGGGCCGCGACCACCGATGAGTCGACGCCGCCCGACAGTCCGAGCAGCACCCTGCCCTCGCCGACCTGCGAGCGTACGCGCGCGATCGCGTCCTCGATGATGTTGCCGACGGTCCAGAGCGCTTGCGCGCCGCAGATGTCGCGCACGAAGCGCTCGAGCAGGCGCGCGCCCTGCTTTGTGTGGGTCACTTCCGGGTGGAACTGCACGCCGTAGTAACGGCGGCCCTCGTCGGCCATCGCGGCAAGCGGCGCATTGGCGCTCACGCCCACTGCCGTGAAGCCCTGCGGCAGCGCCTCGACACGATCGCCGTGGCTCATCCAGACATCGAGCACGGCGCGATGCCTGCCGTCCTCGCGATCGGCGATGCCGTCGAACAGGCGGCAAGGCGCGGTCGCGGTCACCTCGGCGTAGCCGAACTCGCGGTGGTCGCTCGTCGCGACGCGCCCGCCGAGCTGCTTGGCCATCGTCTGCATGCCGTAGCAGATGCCGAGCACGGGCACGCCGAGTTCGAAGACGGCGCGCGGCGCGACGGGCGCCTCGCTCACGGTGGTCGATTCGGGGCCGCCGGAGAGGATGATGCCCTTCGGGCCGAAGCGGCGAATTTCCTCGTCGGTGATATCCCAGGGGTGGATTTCGCTGTACACCCCGAGCTCGCGCACCCGGCGGGCAATTAGCTGCGTGTACTGCGCGCCGAAGTCGAGGATCAGTATGCGACCCTCGTGCAGGTCCTTATCTGATGCGGTAATTGGGCGCTTCCTTGGTGATCGTCACGTCGTGTACATGGCTCTCGCGCATGCCGGCATTGGTGATGCGCACGAACTGCGGGCGGGTGCGCATCTCGGTGAGGTTGCTGCTGCCGGTGTAGCCCATGGCCGCACGCAGGCCGCCGGCGAGCTGGTGCAGGATCGAGACGAGGCCGCCCCTGTAGGGCACGCGCCCCTCGATGCCCTCCGGCACGAGCTTCTCGAGTTCGGTGGTCGTGTCCTGGAAATAGCGATCGCTCGAGCCGTGCCGCTCGGCCATCGCGCCGAGCGAGCCCATGCCACGATAGGACTTGAATGACCCGCCCTGGTAGAGCTCCACGTCGCCCGGCGATTCATCGGTGCCCGCAAACAGCCCGCCGATCATCACCGCATAGGCGCCCGCGACGATCGCCTTGGCGACATCGCCGCTGTAGCGGATGCCGCCATCGGCAATCAGCGGCACGCCCTGTTTCGCGAGGCCTTCGGCGACATTCGCGACCGCCGAGATCTGCGGCACACCCACGCCCGCGACGACGCGCGTGGTGCAGATCGAGCCGGGACCGATGCCCACCTTGACCGCATCGGCACCGGCGGCGACGAGATCGGCCGCGGCGGCGGGTGTTGCGATGTTGCCCCCGATCACCTGCAGGTCGGGCCATGCCTTCTTGATCGTTTCCACCATCTGCAGCACGCCGCGCGAATGGCCGTGCGCGGTATCGACGACCACCACGTCGACGTGTGCTTCCCTGAGCGCCGCCACGCGATCGGGCGTGTCGGGCGAAGTGCCGACCGCCGCGCCGACGCGCAGGCGCCCGCCCTCGTCCTTGCAGGCGCGCGGGAACTCGTGCGCCTTCTGGAAATCCTTGACGGTGATCATGCCGCGCAGCTCGAACTTGTCGCCGACGACCAGCACCTTCTCGATGCGGTGCTTGTGCAGCAGCAGCAGCACGTCTTCCTTGGAGGCGTTCTCGCGCACCGTGACCAGTCGCTCCTGCGGCGTCATCACGCTCGACACGGGTGCATCGAGCTTGTCCTCGAACCGCAGGTCGCGATGGGTGACGATACCCACGACCTTGCCGCCGCTGACCACCGGTACGCCGGAGATGCCGTGCGCACGCGTGACTTCCAGCACCTGGCGGATCGTCATGTCCGGCGTCGCGGTGATCGGGTCGCGGATCACGCCGCTCTCGAATTTCTTGACGCGGGCGACTTCGCGCGCCTGCCCCTCGACCGTCATGCTCTTGTGGATGATGCCGATGCCGCCCTCCTGCGCCATCGTGATCGCGAGGCGTGCCTCGGTCACCGTGTCCATGGCGGCCGACATCAGCGGCAGGTTGAGGCGGATCGTGCGGGTCAGCGGGGTCGACAGATCGACTTCGCGCGGCAGGACTGCCGAGTACGCGGGTACCAACAGGACATCGTCGAAGGTCAGTGCTTCTTCGAGGATACGAATTGCGGCGGGCTGTCCAGGAGACTGGGACGGCGCATAGTCAGCATTCCCCTCTGGCCCGTAAACCCGCACC
>CADEFJ010000162.1 GCA_902826575.1 uncultured Pseudomonadota bacterium
AGCACGCTGGCCGGCTCCGGGACGGGCGGGACGTCGCCCGATTCGGCATCGTGCTCACGCCCGCGGGGGGAGCCCTGGCCCAGATGCTGCCCCCGTTCAAAGTCGGCCTCGGCGCCCCGCTGGGGCCCGGCCATCAGTGGATGAGCTGGATCTCGCTCGACGACACCATTGGCGCTCTCCTCCACCTCCTGATGTCCGAGGTCGAGGGCCCGGTCAACGTGGTGGCTCCGGAGGCGGTCACCAACGGCGACTTCACCGACGCCCTCGGCCACGCCGTCCGGCGACCCACCTTCCTGCCCCCGGTGCCTCCGTTTGCGCTCCGGGCCCTGGTCGGGGGCCTTGCCGACGAGGGCCTGCTGGCCAGCACCCGGGTGGTGCCGGCTCGCCTCCAGGCCACTGGCTACCACTTCCGGCACCCCACGCTGGAACTGGCCCTGAGCCATGTGTTGGGCACCAGCCGCCGGCCATGACCCGCCGAGCCGTCGTCCTCCTGAGCGGCGGGCTCGATTCGGCCACGGCTCTGGCGGTGGCTCGAGCCCTCGGCCTCGAGCCGTGGGCCCTCAGCTTCCGTTACGGCCAACGCCATGCTGGCGAGATCGAGGCGGCCCGGGCGGTGGCTCGTCATCAGGAAGCCGCCCAGCATCGGATCGTGGATATCGACCTGCGGGCGTTCGGGGGGTCGGCACTGACCGCGGACATCCCGGTTCCTGAGCGGGATCAGGACGACGCGGCCGCCGCCGGGATTCCGATCACGTACGTGCCAGCCCGGAACACCATCTTCCTGTCCTACGCGTTGGCCTGGGCCGAGGTGCTCGAGGCGGTCGACATCGTCATCGGAGTCAACGCCGTCGACTACAGCGGCTATCCTGACTGCCGGCCCGAGTACATCGCCGCCTTCCAGACCATGGCCAACCTCGCCACCCGGAGCGGGGTCGAGGGCCGTCCGATCACGATCCATACGCCCCTCATCTGGCTCTCCAAGGCGGACATCATCCGCCGAGGACTTGCCCTCGACGTCGACTACGGGCTGACCCGGAGCTGCTACCAGCTCGATGCGGAGGGCCGGTCCTGCGGCCGATGTGACAGTTGCCGAATCCGCCTCAAAGGGTTCGAAGAGGTCGGGGTCCCCGACCCGGCGCCGTACCGACCCGCATGAGCTACGCGGTCAAGGAGATCTACTACACCCTCCAGGGCGAAGGGGCCCAGACCGGCCGGGCGGCGGTCTTCTGCCGGTTTGCCGGCTGTAACCTCTGGAGCCGCCGGGAGGAGGACCGGGCGGCCGATCTCCAGCCCGACGACCGCCCCCTCCTTGCGCTCGAGCCGGTCGATGGAGCCGATCCCGCCGCGCGCGATCGCCTGGCCGTGGAGCTCCTCCGTCTGGCCCGCCAGGACCACCCCGACCTCGTGCGCCTGCCCGAGCTGGAGGCCGCCCTGCCCGGCCTGGCCGCGGGCGCGCTCCTGTTCGCCGCCGATGGCATCGACGGTCGTGCCGCCGCGCGGATCGCGGCCGCGCTGGCCGCCACCGGCGCCGCCGCGCGCGCGTCGCTCTTGAGCCCGATCCAGGGCGAACGGCAGGGCGCGGCGGTCCTTCGCCGCCTCCTGGTGATCGGGCGCGGCCTCCAGGCCGAGCGCCGGCTCGAGCCGCTCCCCGAGCGGGCGCTCGACGCCATGGTCGAGCTGACCTCGGCCGAGCGCGCCTTCGTCTTCCTGCGCCCGGCCGCTCCGGGCGAGCTCGCGCTGGCGGCGTCGCGCCACGTCGATCCCGACGCGCCGCCCTGCGAGCTCGGCCCGGTCCGCGCAGCGGCCGCGCGGGCCGCGGCGACCGGACGCATCCAGGTCGAGGTCATCGAGCCGCACCCGCACGCGGTCCTGGCCGCCCCGCTCCTGGTCGGCGGCCGCGCCATCGGCGCCCTGGCCGGCGAGCATCGCTTCCGCCGCGGCGCGTTCGATCGCCGCATGGTTGATGAAGTGTTGCACGTCCCGCCCCGATGGCTAATTTCACGGTAAGGCTATCGTGGCTCCGTAAAGCAAGCGTTCGTGAAACGGCGTTGCCGTTCTGTTTTGAAACAAAGATTGCGCGTTGCTTGCAGTGAGACATGAACGAAAGCTTGCTGCGTGCGGTGCGAGGTAAAGAGCGTATGAATTTTCGTTCCGACAACACGGCTGCATGTGCGCCAGAGATCATGGCGGCGTTGAATACTGTGAACGACAAGCCGGCGTCTGCATACGGCGATGATCCATGGTCGCGGCAATTGAACGAGAAGTTCGGCGAGTTATTCGAGCGCGAAGTGCGCGTGTTCACGGTCGCGACCGGCACAGCCGCAAACTCCATTGCGCTCGCAAGCGTAACGCCGCCTTGGGGCGCGATCCTCTGCAACAGCGAAGCGCACATTGCGTGCGATGAGTGCGGGGCGCCTGAGTTCTACTCGGGCGGTGCAAAGCTAGTGCTGCTCGAAGGCGCGGCCGCGAGAATTACACCGGCCAGCTTAGAAGAGGGTGTAGCGCGCAATGCGCGCGGCATTCACTCGGTGAAGCCCGCCGCTGTTTCGATATCCCAGGCAACCGAGCGCGGCGCGCTGTATCAGCCGGTGGAGGTCGCCGCGCTCGGGGCTGTCGCCGGCAAGGCAGGGCTCGCTTTGCACATGGACGGCGCGCGCTTTGGCAACGCGGTGGCCGCGTTGGGCTGCAAGCCGGCCGATATCACGTGGCGCGGCGGCGTGGATCTGTTGTCGTTTGGCGCAACCAAGAACGGGGCGTTAGCGGCGGAGGCGATCGTTTGTTTCGACCTTGATCGGGCCGAGGAAGTTGAGCGCCGCCGCAAGCGTGGCGGGCAGTTGTTCAGCAAGGGCCGGTACGCGGCGGCGCAGCTGCTGGCGTATCTCGAAGGCGGTCTGTGGCTGAAGCTGGCGGCGCGCGCGAGGCTGATGATGTGCCCGCCATAGATCAGGCGCT
>CADEFJ010000163.1 GCA_902826575.1 uncultured Pseudomonadota bacterium
CCGGCCTGCGCGACCAGCGCGCAGCTGACGCTGTGGCTCGAACTCGGGTAGCCGGCGAGAAAGCCGTGCGAGTTGCCGTAGACGTGCACGGCACGATGCGTGGAGACGCTCGCGCCCTCGGAATTGGTGATGCGCGGATCGACGTCGCGGCCCGCCGCCTCGCAACGTTGGGCCAGCTCGACTGCCGCGGCGGGCTCGATCGCCCACGGATGGTCGAGGTCGAGATCCGGAATGTCGCCCGCCAGCGCCTGCGGGTCGGCGAGGCCCGCGTACGGATCCTCGGCGGTAAAGCTCGCGATCGACACGGCCTTCCCGACCATCGCGGCGACCGCCGCGGGCGACAGGTCGGCGGTGCTCGCCGAGCCCTTGCGCCGGCCGACATACACGGTGATGCCGAGGCCGCGATCGCGCTGGTATTCGATGGTGTCGACCGCGCCAAGGCGTACATTGACGGTCAGGCCCTGCTGCAGGCTGGCATCCGCTTCGGCCTGGGTTGCCCCGGCCCGGCGGGCGGCTTCGAGGGCGCTCGAGACGACACCTTGCAGTTCGGCGATTCGCGTACCATCCACACGCTGTTGCATCGGCAGCATTGTAGCAGTCATGTCCGACGAAGCTTTCGACGACACGCCCAGCAAGAGCGCCCGCAAGCGCGCGGCGCTCGCCGCCCAGGACCTCGGCGCGCGCCTGATCGCCTTGCGCGAGACCGAACTCGTCTCGCTCGACCTGCCCGAACCCCTGCTCGATGCAGTGCGCGAAGCGCGCCGCCTGACGAGCCGCGCGGCGCTTGCGCGCCAGCGCCAGTACATCGGCAAGCTGATGCGCGACATTGACACCGCGTCGATCGAGGCGGCGCTCGAGGCCCGCTCGGGCGCCAGCGGGCTCGACGCCCGGCTGCACAAGCAGGCGGAGCGCTGGCGCCAGCGCCTGCTGGCCGAGGGCGATGACGCGCTCGACGAGTTCGCCGCCGCGCACGCCCCGCTCGACCGGGCGCAGCTCGCCTCGCTGATCCATGCCGCGGGCAATCCGCACGTGAGCGCCGGCACACGCACCACCGCCGCGCGCAGGCTGTTTCGCGCGCTGCGGGCGCTGATCCGCCGCCCCGCGGATCCCAACTGCTAGAATGCGCCGATGACTGCACTCGTCGGCATCATCATGGGGTCGTCTTCGGACTGGGAGACGATGCGGGCCGCCACCGAGATACTCGAGCAGCTCGGCATCGCGCACGAGGTGCGCGTCGTCTCGGCGCACCGCACGCCGGACCTGCTGTTCGAGTACGCGGCGAGCGCGCAGCAGCGTGGCATCAAGGTGATCATCGCGGGCGCCGGCGGCGCGGCGCACCTCCCGGGCATGACCGCCGCCAAGACCACCCTGCCGGTGCTCGGCGTGCCGGTGCAGTCGAAGGCGCTGAGCGGCCTCGATTCGCTGCTGTCGATCGTGCAGATGCCCGCGGGCATCCCGGTGGCCACACTCGCGATCGGCGCCGCCGGTGCGACCAATGCGGCATTGATGGCGGCCGCGATCCTCGCGGTGTCGGATCCGAAGATCGACGCGGCGCTCAAGGATTTCCGTGCCCGCCAGACCGCCAGCGTGCTCGAGAAGGGCGATCCGCGCGGCCAGGGACCTGCCGCCCCGACATGACCGTCGGCATCGTCGGTGCAGGCCAGCTCGGCCGCATGCTCGCGCTCGCGGGCTATCCGCTCGGACTCGATTTCCGTTTCCTCGATCGCGCCGCCGACACCCCCGGTGGCCAGGTCGCGCCGATCCTGGTCGGCGAGTTCACCGATCCGCGCCTGCTGCGCAAACTCGCACGCGGCACGCGGGTCGTGACCTTCGATTGGGAGAACGTGCCGGTCGCGCCGCTGCGCGCACTGGCCGACCGCGCGCGTTTTGCGCCGCCGCTGCCGGCGCTCGCCGCCGCGCAGGACCGGCTTGCCGAAAAGCGGCTGTTCGCCAGGCTCGCTGTGCCCACCAATGCGTACGCCGCGGTCGCTACCGCGCGCGATCTCGCGCGCGCCTTCGCCCGCATCGGTCCCGGCGTGCTGAAGACGCGCCGGCTCGGTTACGACGGCAAGGGCCAGTTCAGGGTGCGCGGCGCGCGGGATCTCGACGCCGCCTGGACCGCACTCGGCGGAGCACCGCTCCTTTACGAGCAGTTCGTGCCGTTCGACTACGAGGTGTCGGTGATCGGCGCGCGCAGCACGCGCGGCGAGATCGCGGTCTATCCGCTGGGCGGCAACGTGCACGTCGAGGGCATCCTGCGCGTGACACGCGCGCCGTTCGGCACCCCGGCGCTCGCGCGCGCCGCCACGCGCTACCTGACGCGCGTACTCGAGCACTTCCATTACGCCGGCGTGCTGACGATCGAGTTCTTCGTGAAGGACGGGCGGCTGATCGCCAACGAAATGGCGCCGCGCGTACACAATTCCGGGCACTGGACGATCGAGGGCGCGGCGACGAGCCAGTTCGAGAATCACCTGCGCGCCATACTCGGACTGCCGCTCGGCAGTACCCGGGCGCGCGGCCACGCGGCGATGGTGAACCTGATCGGCGAGTTGCCGCCGCTGGCGCAGGCCCTCGCCGAACCGGGCCTGCATTGGCATGATTACGGCAAATCGGCCCGGCCGGGCCGCAAGATCGGCCATTGCACGCTGATAGAGGCGAGCGCGGGACGCCGTGACCGGCGCGTCCGGGCGCTGCTGCCGGCACTTGCGCCAGGCGTGCGCGTGTCGTTACCGCGTCCCTGACGATTCCCGTAAGATCGCCGGGCCATGTATCTCGACCTGTTCAAACTGCATGACCTGCCCTTCCGGCTGAGCCCGGACCCGCAGTACCTGTATTTGAGCCGGAACCACTCCCGGGCGAAGGCCTACATGGAGTCGACGATCTGGTTCACCGACGGCTTCGTGGTGATCACCGGCGAGA
>CADEFJ010000164.1 GCA_902826575.1 uncultured Pseudomonadota bacterium
TCAGCATTGCGAGCGGCACGTTCGAGATCATCTAGGGCTGCAGCGGCAAGCGCTATCTCATGGTCACGCTGGCCATTGCGGTGCTGGCCGCCGGCGTGAATCGCCTGCGAGCCTGGCGGGCAGTGGCTTTCGTCGCCATCAGCGGCCTGCTCGCCATGATCGCGAACTGGATCCGCATCGTGATAGTCATCTATGCAGGTGACGCGTACGGCATGCAGACGTACCTCGTCGCGGTGGAACACAAGACGCTGGGGAACGTGATCTTCGGCGTGCTGCTCGTCGCGGTATTCCTGCTTGCGCGTCGGTACGCACATCGACAGCCTGGCCTTCGGCACACGCAGCAGCCGGACGAGGCAGGTCCTGCAGCGACCGGTGGGGCCTGGCGCCTGCTACCGACGGGCGTGCTGCTGGTCATCACCTTTGCCATGGGCCGGGGCATGGCTGCAACCCATGCGCCGGGGTTGCCACCTGGTCCGCTGCCCATCGCCACTGGAGGCTGGCAGGGCCCGCTGCCAGGCGCGCCGGCGTGGGCGCCACACTATTCCGGTGCGGTCGGCGAACGCCGGGCGGCCTATGTCTCGGGCAGTGGCCGCGTGGAGGTGTACGTGAACACCTATGGCGAACAGAAACAGGGCCAGGAACTGATCCAGTACGCGAACACGCTGCTCGCGCCCGGCGCGTGGCATCGGGCATGGCCACACACGACACGCACGCTCGCGGCGCAGCCGCCGCTCGCGGCTTTCGAGGCCCGCGGCGAGGATGGCAGCGTTTGGTTGCTGGCCTATGTGTACGACGTGGGTGGGCGGCGCACCCCGGCCAGCGCGCTCGCGCAGTTCTACTACGGCCTGCAGTCGCTGCGCCACCCGGCGCCATCCGGCGTCGTGGCGCTCGCGGTCCGCTGCGGTGCCGATTGCGGCGCCGCACAGGCGCTGGCCCGCACTTTCTGGGACGATATGTCAGCACAAATGCTCGGCATGATGCCGGCTGCGGGGACAGACAGATGAAGCACGCGTACTTGCCCTCCCTGGTCACCGCATTGGTCAGCGTATTCCTCGTTGCCGGTTGCGACCGGATGATGAGCACAGAGACCCGCATCGAGCGGGCGCAGGCCGCATTCGCGGCCGGGCGCGACAACGATGCGATGGCAGACGTGAAGATCGCGCTCGAAAGCGAACCCCGGAATGTCGCGGGCCGTGTGCTGCTCGCGCGCCTGTCGCTGCGCCAGGGCGATGCCGCGACCGCGCGCAAGGAGATCGACCGCGCGATCGAGGCCGGCGCGGATCCGGCAAGCCTCGCCGATATCGACCAGGCCGTGCTGCTTGCGCAGGGCCGGTATGCCGAGGCATTGGCAGCTGCACGAGCGGATACCGATTCCGGAGCGCGTCGGCATGTGGTCATGGCCACGGCCCACATGGAACTCGGGGATAACGCTGCGGCCCGCGAGGCCATCGATGCGGCACTGGCCGCCGCGCCCGGCGACCGGGATGCGCTGCTGACGGAAGCACGCTGGCTGTGGACCGTGGGCCGGATTCCGGAGGCCACCGCCGCACTTGATCGCCTGCTTGGTCAGCATCCCGATTTTGCACGTGCGGCACTCTATCGCGCGCGTTTTGCCATGGCGGTGGGAGACGCAGGGCGGGCGCGAGAGGCGCTCGAGATTGCACACACGCACGGCGCGCGGCAACTCGATGCCCCGGAACGCTTCACCGTGCTTGCCAGCCGCGTGGAGAGCAGCATTGCGCTGGCCGATGTCGTTCGCGCCGAGTCGGAACTGAAGCCGCTGGTGGAATGGGCGCCCGATGCGTTTCCGACGCGTTACCTCGGCGCGCGCGTGGCCTACGCCAAGCGCGATTTTTCCACGGCGGCAGCCGAACTGAGGCGCGCGCTGTCGGCAGACCCGGACAACCCCGCAGCCCAGTTGCTGCTTGGCGCCGTGCTCACCGAACAGGGGTCGCTCGAGCAGGCCGCGAGCGTGCTGTCGCGCCTGGTTGCCGCGCAGCCGGCGAATGTCGAAGCGCGCAAGCAACTCGCGCGCGTGTTTCTGTTGCGCAAGGATCCGGTTGGCGCGCGGCGAGTACTCGCCGAAGTGCCGCAAGGGGCGGCACGCGATGCGGGCGCGGACTGGATGAGCGGCTCCATCGCGATGATGAGCGGCGATACGGATGAGGGCGTTGCGAGCCTGGAGAAGGCTGCCGCGGAAGCACCTGACAACATGGCGCTCAAGCTCGATCTGGCGCGTGCCTATCTGCTCGCGGACCGGCGCAGCGAGGCGATAGCGCTGCTGCAGGCAATTCCGGAAAGTGCCGGGGGCCGTGTGCGCGGCCAGTTGCTGGTGCTGGCCGAAGTGGCTGGGCAGGATGCCGCGACCGCGCAGGAGTCGATCCGCAAGCTCGTGCGGCAGAACCCGCAGGACACGGAGCTCAAAGTCGTGGGCGCAGCGTACCTGCTGAGCAGTGGCAACAGCGGTGCGGCGGGCGAGCTGTTCGAGTCGGCGGTGCAGGCCGATCCGCGCAACATCGACGCGCACATCGGAATCGCCACGGTGGCGCTGCAGGGCGGGCGGACGGCGCAGGCCGGTGAGGCCTTCCGCAAGGCGCTCGCGATCGAGCCGGCAAATGAACGCGCGCACATCGGACTCGCTGCGATTGCGCTGGCAGCCGGCGATCGTACGGCTGCAATCGGCGCCCTCGAGCAGTCGATCGGCGCCAACCCCGGTGCGGTCGAATCGCGTTTGCGGCTCGCCGAACTTGCGCTTGCGGACAAGGATCCGGCGCGCGCCAATGCCCTGTTCGAGC
>CADEFJ010000165.1 GCA_902826575.1 uncultured Pseudomonadota bacterium
GCTCACTGTGTTTTCCGTTTAGCCCTAGGCGTGTACCCCATTGACTGGCGTGTGCGGCAATGGTGTTACCTAGGGTCCATGGACCCGCCTATTCCGACCCGGCCGCAAGCGATCAGCCTGCCCAACGTGCTGACCTACGCACGTATTGCGGCTGTTCCTGCGCTCGTCGCCTGTTTGCTGATGGTGGAGGGCGAGGCCGGCCGGTGGGCCGCCTTCTGGCTCTTTGTCGCCGCGGCGATCACCGATTGGCTCGACGGCTACCTGGCGCGACGGCTCGAACAGCAGTCGACGCTCGGACGGATGCTGGATCCGATCGCCGACAAACTCATCGTCGGCGCTGCGCTGATCATGCTGGTGCACGATCGTACCATCGACGGGGTGTCGATCTGGGCGGCCGTCATCATCCTCTGCCGCGAGATCCTGGTCTCGGGACTCCGGGAGTTTCTTGCCGAGCTCAATGTGAAGGTGCACGTGACGGCGCTGGCGAAATGGAAGACGGCGGCGCAGATGGTGGCACTGGCGTGCCTCCTCGCCGGGCCGGCGGGCGAGCGGATCGTGCCCGGGATTACGACGGCCGGGATCGGGCTTTTTTGGCTTTCTGCGGTGCTTACGCTTTGGACGGGCTATGACTATCTCAAGGCTGGTATACGCCACGCCATGGAAGGATGAGCGCCGTGGACAGCGGAACATTTAGCGAGAGCGCGGCGTCCGGGGCAGCCGGGCAGCGCATTACGGTGCGCTATTTCGCCTGGGTTCGGGAGAAGGTCGGCCGCGCCGAGGAGACCATCGAGGTTCCGGGTACTGTGGCCACGGTGGGCGATCTCGTCACTTGGCTTGTGGCGCGCGGCTCCGAGTACGAGTCCGCATTCCAGCGCCCAGGTGTGGTTCGTGCGGCCCTCGACCATGTGCATGTGAAGGCGACGGCCCCGATCCGGGGGGCGCGCGAGGTCGCGTTCTTTCCTCCCGTGACGGGCGGATAGGGGGCGACGATGGCGGTCCGCGTGCAGCGCGAGGCGTTCGATGCGGAGGCGCAGGCCTCGTTCCCGGGGGCGGTCGTCAATCGCATGAAGGCGGAGGAGAACGTCTCCTGGCAGGTCCGCTTCCAGCTGATGTTCGAGGATGCGCATCTGGTGTACGCCGGTGCGGCGGCGGCTGTCGCAGCGCTCGTCTGCGTCGTCGTGATGCTCGGCATGATGCGGTTCGCGACCAGCCCGCCGCAGCCCGACTCGCTGGCGGCGCTGATCAACCTGCTCACGCCCGGATCGAACCAGAATCCCGTGGTGCCGCGTCCGAACGTGTTGATGCCGAAGCCGCTCGACCAGGCGTTCGCCACCGGCCCGGAGTTCGACGGCAACGACGATGCGGTCTTCACGCTCGCCGCCGTCGTCACGCGCGAGGGACGCGTCGCGAATCTCGAACTCCTGCGCGAGTCCGGCAACGGCGTCGTCCCGGGCACCGACGAGGCCAAGGTCGTCGCCAATCTGCTCGATGCCGTGTCGCGCGCCCGCTTCGAGCCGGCCAGCGTCGAAGGGCTGCCGGTGGCCGTGAACATGGTCTGGCTGTTCGCCCACACCACCGTCCGCGGCACGTCGAAGTTGCCGGAACCGACCGCCGCCGTGCCACCGGTCGTCCGGAAGCGCCGCATCGCCACGCTCGCCGACTCCATCGAGACGGTCCTGCGCAACGCCTAGTCACGGAACTCGGCAGCCGATCATCGGCAGGCGTCGCCGCTCACAAGAATGGCCGCCAGAGCTCGCGCCCGGCGGCCATTGTCGTGTCTCCGCGGGCTCCGCCCGCTCGTCCGGTGACGCGGCGGCTATCGCCGCTGTGCCGGGGCGGTCCCGCCAGCCGGCGGTTCGATGTGCGTCGTCGCGACGTTGTTGAGTGCGTCCTGGGCACGGACGCTCAGTCCGCGCGTGCCGAGTTCTCCAGCGATGGTGATCACGTAGCGCTCGCTGCGCGAGTCGGCCATGCCGTCGACCGGAAACGCCGACCGCCACGTCGTCCCGTCCTGCGAGTATTCCACCTTCAGGATTGGGGAGTGATCATCGCGGACCTCGAGGGTCACCGTCGTCTGGCCGCCGGCGAACTGGGCCGGTTGCGCCGTGAAGGCGGGAGCCGCGTTGTCAATCTCGAGCACGGTACTGTCGGCTTCTCCGGTGAGCGCCGCGTCGTTCGGATTCGACGGCGCATCGGATGCGACGATGCGAACCGTGTAGGTGCCGTTGGGGACAGACGTGGTGTCCCACACCAGAATCGGTTCTGCGAGTCGCTGGCGCAGCGTCTTCCATGTCGTCTCGCCTTCACGGCGATAGAGGACGTCGAAGGTCAGGTCATCGTCGTTCTCGTCCGTGGCCCGCCATTGCAGCGTCTGCAGCCCCTGGGCGTAGGTCTTGCGGCCGACCGCCGAGCCCGCTCCCGAGGTCATCGCGGCGTTGGTGAGCCGGCGCTCCGGCGTGCTCTGGTTGTCGAAGCCGGCCAGGTCCGGATCGCCGGCGCTGTACGGCTTCTGGAAGACGATGCCGGGCGGGTGGACGGTGATCGATTGCACCTGCGGCCGCAGGTTGCGCTGCAGGTACGCCACCGTGACCGAGGTCAGCACCGGCGAGTTCGAGCCGGCGAGAACCGCCCGCCACTGCAGGTAGCGTGCTTTCGGACTGACGACGGGGGAGCCGGTCTGAACCGTGTACGGAGCCGACCACTCGCTCCACGTGTCGTTCGGCGGCTCGCTGTTGCCCGAGCGGGTCGAGACCTGGATGGTGGCGCCGGCGGGGGCGGTACCG
>CADEFJ010000166.1 GCA_902826575.1 uncultured Pseudomonadota bacterium
CCCGGACAACAGGTCGGTCATGTGCACGTCGTGTGCCTCGAAGCCGGCACGAGCAAGAACCGCACCCATCTCGACCTGGCTGTTGACGCCCTGTTCGCGCAGCACGGCGACCGGCGGCCGCGCGCCGCGCGCAACGTACGGCGCCGCGATGTCCTTGGCGGCGTCGAAGGTCAGCGCCACGGACAGTCCCGGGTCGGTGGCGTCGCATTGCGCGGCGAACTCCTCGTCGGCGCAATCCGGCTCGTCGCGCAGCCGGCGCATGGCGTGTGAAGTGCGCGACCAGGCGTGGCGCAACCCGTGCCACGGCAGTTCGATCTCGAGTCCGGTCGCCGCAATCCGCAACCGCATCGCCGCTGCCGGCGATCCGATCACGCCCGCACGATCGCCGAAGCCGTGTGCATGACAGGCACCGAGCACGGCGTCGAGCGACGCGACAGGGACCTGCAGGACGACACCGGGCTCCTCGGCAAACAACTGCTCCACGGCGCTGCCAGCGATCGTGCGCACATCGATGTCGAGACCGCAGTGGCCGGCGAACGCCATTTCGGCCAGCGTGGTGAACAGACCGCCATCGGACACGTCGTGGTAGGCGAGCACGTGCCCGCCAGCGCGCAGCACACGCAGCATCGACGCGAACTGCACCAGCCGCTGCGGGTCGTCGAGATCGGGGCATTCAGCGCCGAGTTCGCCGTGCACCTGCGCGAAGATCGATCCGCCGAGACGGTGGCGCGCACCATTCAGCGCCACACGCACGAGGCGAGTGTCGCCCGCATCGCGCCGCAATTCCGGTGTGAGTGTGCGGCGCGCATCGGCGAGCGGCGCGAACGCCGAGACGATCAGCGACACCGGAGCAACGACGCTGCGCTCGGCACCGGTCGCTCCGCCGCCCGTAGCGCCTTCCGCGCCCTCCTGCCGCCACACGGTCTTCATGGACAGCGAATCCTTGCCGACCGGAATCGCGATGCCGAGCGCAGGGCACAGCTCCTCGCCGACGGCGCGCACGGTAGCGTAGAGCGCGGCGTCCTCACCGGGTTCGCCGCAGGCCGCCATCCAGTTGGCCGACAGGCGAATGTCGCCGAGCGATGCGATATCGGCGGCCAGGATATTGAGCACCGCCTCGGTGACGGCGAGACGCCCGGAGGCTGGCGCATCGAGCACCGCCACCGGCGCGCGCTCGCCCATCGCCATCGCCTCGCCGGCGTAGCCCTCGTAGTCGGCGAGGGTGACGGCGACATCCGCGACCGGCACCTGCCATGGGCCCACCATCTGGTCGCGGCTCACCATGCCGCCGACCGTGCGATCGCCGATCGTGATCAGGAAGCCCTTGTCGGCGACCGCCGGGAACTGCAGCACTTTGAGCGCCGCCTCGCACAGCGCGGCAGCATCGGTCACGCGCGCGGCCGCCGTGAGCGGCTCGCGTGGCGGCGTGATCGTGCGCACGTCGCGCGTCATGCGCGGTGGCTTGCCGAGCAGCACGTCAATCGGCATGTCGACGACGTCGATGCCATGCAGCCGGTCGTGCACCACGAGGCGGCCGCTCGCGTCGATGTCGCCGATCACCGCGTACGGGGCGCGCTCGCGCGCGCAAAGCTCACCGAACAACCGGAGATCCTGCGGCGCGATGGTGAGCACGTAGCGCTCCTGCGCCTCGTTGCACCAGATCTCCATCGGCGTCATGCCGGGCTCGTCGTTCGGCACATCGCGCAGTTCGATGCGCGCGCCCCGCTGGCTGTGCGCAACCACCTCCGGCACGGCATTCGACAGGCCGCCGGCGCCCACGTCGTGGATCAGCAGGATCGGATTGGCCGTACCCATCGCCCAGCAGCGATCGATCACTTCCTGCGCCCGCCGCTGGATTTCCGGATTGCCCCGCTGCACCGATGCGAAATCGAGCGCCGCGCTCGACGTGCCGCTGCCGACGGATGATGCCGCGCCGCCGCCGAGCCCGATCAGCATCGCCGGACCGCCGAGCACGACGATCTTCGCGCCGACCGGCACCTCGCCCTTCTCGACGTGGCCGCGGCGTACATTGCCGAGGCCGCCCGCAATCATGATCGGCTTGTGGTAGCCGCGCACGCGGCCCGCGGGGTCGCCCGCGCCGCGCAACTCGAAGTTGCGGAAATAGCCGCAGATATTGGGGCGGCCGAATTCGTTGTTGAAGGCCGCCGCACCTATCGGTCCCTCGAGCATGATGTCGAGGGCCGAGGCAATGCGGTCGGGCTTGCCGAACGCCGTCTCCCAGGGCTGCGGCAGGCCGGGCAGCCGCAGGTGCGACACCGAGAATCCCGCGAGGCCCGCCTTGGGCTTCGCGCCAAGGCCGGTCGCGCCTTCGTCGCGAATCTCGCCGCCCGCGCCGGTCGCGGCGCCCGGGAATGGCGAGATCGCCGTCGGGTGATTGTGCGTCTCCACCTTGATCAGGATATCGATCGGTTCGACGCTGCCCTGGTAAATGCCGCCGCGTGGAGCGGCGAACCAGCGCGTGCCGGTGCTGCCCTCGATGACCGCAGCATTGTCGCGATAGGCGGAGAGCACGCCGAGCGGCGCGCGCGCGTGCGTGTTGCGGATCATCGCGAACAGCGACTTCGCTTGCGCGGCGCCATCTATGATCCAGTCGGCATTGAATATCTTGTGGCGGCAGTGCTCGGAGTTCGCCTGTGCGAACATCATCAGTTCGACATCGGTCGCATCGCGGCCGAGGCGCTCGAAGGCATCGACCAGGTAGTCGATCTCGTCGTCCGACAGCG
>CADEFJ010000167.1 GCA_902826575.1 uncultured Pseudomonadota bacterium
GTAAGCGTCATCCCAAGGCCGCCTGTTCGGTAGCGCTCTGAGGACAGAGGATGTGTCCACCTATTTTGGGGTGGACACCTAATGTCAGAGCGAGTGGTCGATCTGGTTCCCGGTCTCGTCCGAGGGCAGAAGCGCAACGGCCGGTGCGTGTACGACAAGCAGGCGAAGCGCGAGCTGGTGCGGCGTTGCCAGCAGCCGGGCGTGTCGGTGGCGGCGATGGCGCTCGCGCACGGGCTCAACGCCAACCTGCTGCGCAAGTGGATCACGATGTCGGGTCGTCTTCGCAGCGGTGAAGGCGAGCGTGCGCTGCCGACGATGTTGCCGGTGACGACGCAACGTCCGCTACCCGCAGCACCCAACGCCGGCGACCTGGAGGTGATGCTGCCGGGCGGCACCGTGCGCATCCGTGGCAGCGTGTCGCGCGAGGCGCTGCAGGTCGTGATCGACTGCCTGTCGCGCCGGCCGTGATCGCGCTGCCGGCGGACACGCACGTCTGGCTCGCCGCCGGTGCGACGGACATGCGCCGCGGCATGAACGGGCTCGCCGCACTGGTCGAGACGACGCTCGCGACCAACCCGTACTGTGGCCACGTGTTCGCGTTCCGCGGCAAGCGCGGCGATCTTCTCAAGCTGCTGTGGGCCGATCGCGACGGGCTGTGCCTGTTCGTGAAGCGCCTGGAGCGCGGTCGCTTCGTGTGGCCACAGACGACGAGCGGTTCGGTGCATCTGACACCGGCGCAGTTATCGATGCTGCTCGAAGGGATCGACTGGCGACGGCCCGAGCGCACGTGGCAACACGCACTGCACATCGTGTGAGGACCGCGTTGCGCATCGACACGTGAAGAAGCGCAGCGCGCGCGTACGTGCTCGCGTAAAATCGCGGCGTGTCGCACGATGTCACATCACTGCGGAGTCGGATCGAAGAGCTCGAGCAACGGCTCGGGCAGAAGGACGTGCACATCGAGGCGCTGAAGGCCGAAGTGATCCGGCTGCGCCGCTGGCGCTTCGGTCGTTCCGCTGAGGCGCTCGATCCCGGTATCGCACCGGAGCTGCCGCTGGCCGGTGGCGAAGTCACCGCGACGGCCCCGCTCGAGCCGCTACGCGACACCGCGACGATCCCGCGCCTGGTGTCGGTCGATGCACCGCAGCCGGCGCGGCTCAGCCGTCGCCCGGCGCGCGAGCTGCCCGCAGAACTCCCCCGCGTGATCCGGGTGCATGCGCCTTCGAGCTGCACCTGCCCGGACTGCGGCGGCGCGTTACGACAGCTGGGCGAGGACGCCTCCGAGCAACTCGACTACGTGCCCGGCTACTTCCAGGTGATCCGCCACGTGCGCCCGAAGCTTGCGTGTCGCGCCTGTGCGCGGATCGTGCAGGCGGGCGCCCCCTCGCGTCCGATCGAACGCGGCCTGCCGACCTCCGCGTTGCTGGCGCAGGTGATCGGCGCGAAGTACGCCGATCACTGCCCGCTGTACCGCCAGGAAGGCATCTATCGGCGCAGCGGCGTGGAGCTGCCGCGCTCGATGCTGGCCTCGTGGGTCGGGGCCGCCGCAAGCTTGCTCGATCCGCTCGTGGGCGTGCTGGAGCGCTACGTGCTCAGGGCGACGAAGCTCCATGCGGATGACACGCCGGTGCCGGTGCTCGCGCCGGGCCATGGCCGAACGAAGACCGGGCGCCTCTGGGCGTACGTGCGTGATGAACGACCCGCGGCGGGGCCCGACCCACCCGCCGTGGTGTACCGCTACTCACCGGATCGCAAGGGCGAGCGACCGCAGTCGCACCTGGCCTCGTTCGCCGGCATCCTGCAGGCGGATGGCTACAGTGGCTTCACGCCGCTGTACGCGGAGGGGCGTGTGCTCGAGGCCGCATGCTGGGCGCACGCACGGCGCAAGTACTACGACGTGTACGCGACCGATCGTTCGCCGACGGCGGCCGAGGCGTTGCGGCGCATCGGGCTGCTGTATGCGATCGAGCGGGAGATCCGTGGGCAAGCGCCCGCGGTGCGCTCATCGGCGCGTCGCGCGCGTTCGGCGCCGATCCTGGCCGAGCTGCGGACGTGGCTACGGGAGGCGCACGCGACGTTGTCCATGAAGTCGCCGCTCGCCGGTGCGATCCAGTACACGCTCGCGCGCTGGACGGCGCTGACGCGCTACGTCGAGGACGGCGCCATCGAGATCGACAACAACGCCGCCGAGCGCGCGATCCGCGCGCTCGTGCTCGGGCGTCGCAACTACCTGTTCGCGGGCTCCGACGCCGGTGGCGAGACCGCCGCACGGCTCTACAGCCTCATCGGCACCTGCCGGCTCAACGGCCTCGATCCGCACCGCTACCTGCATCACGTGCTCGAGCGCATCGCGATGCACCCGATCAACCGCATCGAGGAGTTGCTACCGTGGAACGTGGCTCTCGCAAACGCGGCCGCCTCGCGTCTGGCCGCGTAAGCGCTGCGACGCTGGGCGCCATCGAGGCGCTCATCGCCGATCGCGGCTCGGTCACCCTCGGGGACGTGGATCCGGTCGGATGTGTTGCCGCAGCCGCCGACCAGCACCAGTGTTACGCCATGCTCAGGCGGCGCGACGGCGAAGACCTGCTGGCGCTGCTGACCAGACTGGATCAAGCCATCGTCCATGCCGTCGAGAACGAGACCATCGTCGACGAGGTCAATCCCCCGGGCGGGTTCCCGGTAAAGAAGCGCTGAGCTGCCCTATACCTGATCGTCAAGACGGCCTCG
>CADEFJ010000168.1 GCA_902826575.1 uncultured Pseudomonadota bacterium
AGCAGGCGATCGACGACGACTGCAACCAGACGGGCCAGATGCTCGCGGCGCTCCTGGGCTGGTCGCAGGGGACCTTCGCCTCGAAGATCGCGATCGCCGACGGCAGGCTCGAGGTCGTGCGCGAGGTCGATGGCGGCCTCGAGACGGTGACGCTCAAGCTGCCGTCGATCGTCACGACGGACCTGCGCCTCAACGAGCCGCGCTACGCGTCGCTGCCCAACATCATGAAGGCGAAGAAGAAGCCGATCGAGATCGTGGCGCCCGACGCGCTCGGCGTCGATCCCGCCCCCCGCCTCGTCACGCTCAAGGTCGTCGAGCCGCAGAAGCGCCAGTCCGGCGTGAAGGTGAAGGACGTCGCCGAGCTGGTCGAGAAGCTGAAGAACGAAGCCAAGGTGATCTGAGATGAGCGTCCTCGTCCTCGCCGACCACGACAATGCGAGCCTGAAGCCCGCCACCCTCAACGCGATCACCGCCGCCGCCAAACTCGGCGAGGTGCACGTGCTCGTCGCCGGCCAGGATTGCGACGGCGCCGCGAAGGCCGCCGCCGCGGTCGCCGGCGTCGCCAAGGTCCTGAAGGCCGACGCCGCGCCCTACCGCAACCCGCTCGCCGAGAACGTGGCGCCGCTCGTCGCCAAGCTCGCCGCCGGCTACAGCCACGTGCTCTCCGCCGCGACCACCGTCGGCAAGAACATCATGCCGCGCGTCGCGGCGACGCTCGACGTGCAGCAGATCTCCGCCATCCTGACGGTCGAGTCCGCCGACACCTTCGTGCGCCCGATCTATGCCGGCAACGCGCTGGCGACAGTGCAGTCGAAGGACGCGATCAAGGTGATCACGGTCCGTGGCACCGCCTTCGCGCCGGCCGCGACCACGGGCGGCAGCGCCGCGATCGAGGCCTTGTGCCGGCGCCCGGAGTGCGTCGGCGTCGGGGAGACCGGCCTGGACTACTTCAAGGAGCACGCGCCGCGGGCGGCGCAGCTCGAGAGCTTCTACTGGCAGCTCGACCTGGCGCGGCGGCTCGACAAGCCGGTCGTCGTGCACTGCCGGGACGCCTGGCAGGACACGGCTCGCATCCTGGCCGAGTTCCAGGGCGTGCGCGGCGTGATGCACTGCTACACCTACGGTCCGGCCGAGCTCGAGCCCTTCCTGGCGGCCGGCTTCTGCATCTCGTTCTCGGGCGTGGTCACCTACCCGCGCAACGACGAGAATCGCGCCGCCGCCGCGCTGGTGCCCGAGGAGCGCCTGCTGGTCGAGACCGACAGCCCGTTCCTCGCCCCGCAGGCGGCGCGCGGCCGGCGCAACGAGCCGGCCTTCGTGCGCCACGTGCTCGACACGCTGGCGCGCGTGCGCGGCGCCGACGTCGGAGAGCTGGCGCGCGCCACGAGCCGCAACGCCGCGGCCCTGTTCGGCTTGCCCTGAGAGAAAGCGCGAAGGGCGCCCCCGCCGGTCGGCGAGGACGCCCTTCGAAGAGCAAGCGCTCGGAACCAGGATCAGTTGCCGACCACGCTCCAGGTGTTGCCGTCGTTGGCCGCGAAGGGGCCGTTCGGGTCGTTGATCAGCATCGCGGTGATGCCGATGCGCGAGCCCATGTCGGCGGCGCTCTCGTCGCTGTAGGCAGCGTCGAAGGCCGGGATGGACGTGAAGCCGTCGTAGAACAGCGGGACGTTGTTGCCCGTGTTCAGGGTCTGCAGCAGGTCGCCTTCCTGGTTGATGAAGAAGGCGCGGTTGCCCGTGCTGCCGGACTCGACCGGCCACGCGTAGCAGGCCCACAGGATCTCGCAGCTGTCGGCACCCGGCAGCGCCGCGGCACCACCGACGTTCGCCACGTTGCTCTCCGGCACGCCGTCGAAGGGCGCCGGGCCGGCGGCCGGCAGGAACATCTTGTAGTAGTAGCCGGAGCGCTCGACGACGCCGTCGGTGCCGTCGTCCTGGATCTCGCCGAACGCGGTCGGCAGGATCGCCGGATCGAGCACGAGCGTCGGGTCCACGCCGAGCGACTGGCCCGGGACGCCCGGATCATAGAAGCGCAGCGGCGCGACGCCGGCGAGCTCGCCGAAGTAGGCGTACTCTCCGCCGCCGTCCGCGTCGGTGTCGATGGCCGAGGCCGACTGGATCTGGGCCTGGGCCGAGGCGATCGAGCGCAGGGTGGCGATGGCCGCGTTCTCGTTGGCGGAGATCCGGGCGCTCATCAGTTTCGGAATGGCGATCGACGCGACGATCGCGATGATGGCCACCACGATCATCAGCTCGATGAGCGTGAAGCCGGCGTTCTTCCTAGTGTGTTTCATCGCTAGTGTGGTTTGTGGTCCTGTTCTTCCCTTGCATGCATGCAGGAAGGTCCATCGCGGCTTGACCGAGTGACGGCAGGCACGACCCGACGGACCCGATCGGAGGCCTGAGCCTCCTGACAACGCGCGGCTCGGGGGAATGCTCCGTCCGCGCTTGCCTCCGTCTATCGACGACGCCGATCCGCGATCTTGAGGCGCCCGCGGCGTCCGTCTTGCACCGTCCGTACACGCGGCGCGCCCGCCGCACCGGGAAGGTTCTTCCCGGCGCGGCGGGCGCCGCTCGCACCGCCCGGACGGGCGCTCAGGAGAGCTCGCCGATGATGTTCAGGATCGGCAGGAAGACCGAGAGGATGACCACGCCGACCACGCCGCCCATGACGCAGATGAGCAGCGGCTCGATCAGGCTGGTGAGCGACTTGATCGTCGCCTTGACCTGG
>CADEFJ010000169.1 GCA_902826575.1 uncultured Pseudomonadota bacterium
TCGATACCCTCGAAGTCCTTGCGCAGGATGAAATTGAGCGCGCCGGAAACGGCGTCCGAACCGTACACCGCCGAGGCGCCGCCGGTCACGATGTCGATACGCTCGACGAGTGCGGTGGGAATCGTCGAAATGTCGACGATGCCATCCGTGTCGTACGGCGTGACGCGCTTGCCGTCGATCAGGATCAGGTTGCGCTGCGGGCCGAGGCCGCGCAGGTTGATCGTGGAGACGCCGGCCGTGCCGTTGTTGACGTTGGCACCGTCAGACGCCTGGGTAATCGGCAGCTGGCGCAGGACTTTTTCAAGCTCCGGCTGCTGCTGCATCTGGATGTCCTGGGCGCCGACCGAGTAGACCGGGCTCGACGAGGTCATGCCAGGGATCGAAATGCGCGTACCCGTAACGACTACGGTATCGATGTCCTGGGCTGTGTCCTGCGCGTGCACAGGCACGGTGGCAGTGATAGCCGCAATCGAACTTGCCGCGAGGGCTCGTCGAATAGCAACTCGCAACTGATTACTGTGGGTCATTTAAGACAACTCCCCTTTTGTGTAGATGCCTGGATCAGCCAACGGCTGTCGCGGGACAAGTCAGTGACGCTGGCGGGTTTACCCGTTATGCGATGGGCCGAATGATAGGCACGGTTAAGCGAGCGATTCAATCCTGCCGCGACAAAAATACCCTTCTGTGGCGTGCCAGCCACACGGTGGAGCGAATCTGTGGGGCGACAGGCCGGGGTATGATCCGGCGCCCGGGATTTTTTTCAGGTGTGGCATTGTGACAACGACAGCGGTGGATCCAGTCGTGGACGCCGAACGCGGCGCAGGCCTGCGCGCGCTCGAGCAGGGCAACCCGGCGAGGGCAGTGCAACACCTGTCGGTCGTCACGAGCACCAGTCCCGGGGACACGACCGCCTGGGTGGCGCTGGCCATGGCCCACAAGGCCCTCGGAAACCTGCCGGAAACCCATCGGGCGACCGACGGAGCCCTGGCGAGCGACCCGCGCAATTTCGTCGCCCTGATCATGAAGGCCGACTGCCTGGTTGCGGAGAACCGGCGGCGCCTCGCCTCCACCTACTATGGCGTGGCGGTATCCGCCGGCGAGGGCAACGCCAGCCTGCCACCCGCCCTTGCGCCGCTTCTCGACCGCGCCAGGCAGTCCCGCGACGCGATCAATGCCGGCATTTTCGAGCACCTGAGGGGGTCGCTCGCGAACAAGGGTTACGAACCGGCACGCGCAAGTGCGCGCTTTTCGACCTCACTCGACATGCTTGCCGGCCGCAAGCAACCTTACTTCCAGCAGCCCCGCGCTTATTTCTTCCCCGGGCTGCCCCAGGTGGAGTTCTTTTCCCGCAGCGACTTCCCATGGCTCGCCGCGGTCGAGGCGGCGACGGATGCGATCCGCAAGGACTGCGAGCAGATCGTCGCGACGGGCGGGAGCGGTACCTTCGTCCCCTACATGCAGCGACCCGAGGAGGGGCCGTTCAATCCCGACGCCCAGCTGATCGACAGCACAGACTGGACGGCCTGTTTCCTGTGGAAGGACGGCCAGCCCGTCACGGCGCATGCGGAGGCCTGTCGCGGCACCCTGGCGGCCCTCGAACAGGTCCCGCTCTTTCGCATTCCGGGGCGCTCGCCCTCGATACTGTTCTCCAGGCTGCGGCCCGGCAGCCATATCCGCCCGCACACCGGATTCCTCAACACGCGCCTCATCTGCCACCTGCCCGTGATCGTTCCGGAAGGCTGCGCGCTCAGGGTGGGCAACGAGGTGCGGCCCTGGGTCGTCGGCGAGGCGCTGGTGTTCGACGACAGCATCGAGCATGAAGCCTGGAACCGCGGCACCAGCGACCGGATCGTGCTGATCTTCGACATATGGCGGCCTGACCTGACAGCCGAGGAGCGGCACCTCGTCACCGAGTTGCTTGCGGCACTCGACACTTTCGAAAAGGATTCCCGGCTGCAATGGACGCAGTAGGGCCGATTGGGGACAATATGAAGAAATTGATTCGGGGAACAGGAACCATGCGCTTTGCAAATGTAGTCCGCCTTGTTGCCTTGATCGGCGCCCTGTCGATGACGGCCGCGGCGTACGCCGATACGCCCACGACGACGCCGGACCAGGGTGAGGAGGACAAACTCATCTGCAAGTCGGTGCAGCAGACCGGATCGAGGCTGCGCAAGCAGAAGGTGTGCCTCACGGCCGAGGACTGGCGTGCCAGGCGCGAGCTGACGCAAAAGACCATGCGGGACAACGACAAGCGCAATACGGCGGGCCCCGGTGGCCAGACACTGCCCCGCCCGGGCGGGGGCTGAAACGGGGATCCGTATCCCGCCGCCGCCCTGACCAGGCAGGGCGGCCATCACCGCTGCTTGGGCGCCGCGCGACAAGTTCGCTGTCGGCCTGGGTCGAGTGGATGCGCATTCAGGCATACTCGCCCGCCGTCCGACCTGCTCCGCAATGCGCCAGCCTCCCCATGCCCTGACCGACGGGCCGATCGCCCGCACACTCATCGTGTTCGCGCTGCCCATGCTCGCGGGCAACGTGCTGCAATCGCTCAACGGCTCGGTCAACGCCATCTGGGTCGGCAGCTTCCTCGGCGAGGCCGCGCTCACCGCCACCTCCAACTCGAACACCGTGATGTTCCTGCTGATCGGCTCG
>CADEFJ010000170.1 GCA_902826575.1 uncultured Pseudomonadota bacterium
GGAATCATGACCGCGAGAACAACCAGGGAAAGCACGATGTTCTGGCGACTCACGCGACGCGCCTTACGGCCAAATTGCAGCGCTGCCGGCAGTTGATTGAGATCATCGGACATCAATGCGATGTCGGCGGCCTCGATGGCAGCGTCGGTTCCCACCGTGCCCATGGCGACTCCGCAGGTGGCCGATGCAAGCGCGGGCGCGTCGTTTACGCCGTCGCCCACCATCAACACGTTTCCGGTTTGCTCCAGTTCCTTGATCGCTGCCACCTTGGCGTCCGGCTTGAGCTCCGCTCGCACATCATCGACGCCGAGACGTCGTGCCACGGCCTCACCGGTAGTTTGATTGTCGCCGGTAAGCATCACCGTTCGAATTCCCCAGTCGTGGAGCTTGGCGATGACGGCTTGCGCCTCGGGCCGCAACTGATCTTGCATGGCGATTACTCCCTGAGCTTTGCCGCCAGTTGCCACCACGACGGCCGTCTTACCCTCCGCCTGCAACTGAGAGATGCGCGGCGCCAAATCCCCAAGCGGTATCATTTGCTCGCGCATGAGGGAGGGGCTGCCAATGACCCACGATTTGCCGTCGATATTCGCCTTGGCGCCGCCACCTGTGATCGACTGAAAATCCTGCGCGTTTGTTCGCGCCAGCTTCTTGGCATCCGCAGCCGTGACGATGGCTTGTGCCAAAGGATGTTGGGAAAAGTGTTCCACGCTCGCTGCTCGTGCCAGCAGGTCATCTGCTGAGAGCCCGATCGGAATGACATCTGTGACTGCGGGCTTGCCCATGGTCAAAGTGCCAGTCTTGTCGAAGGCGACAATGTTGATCGTGCCGAGGTGCTCGAGATGCGCACCGCCCTTGATGAGGATGCCGCGCTTGCCGGCCGCGCCGATGCCAGAAGCCATTGCCATGGGCATCGACATGATGAGCGCGCAAGGTGCCGCCGCCACCAGAAGCACGATCGCCCGTCGAGCCCAGGGCTCAATTTCCTGGCCGATCGCCCACGGGATTACGATCAAGAGCGCGGCGGCGGCGAGCACGAGCGGACTGTAGCGTCGCCCAAATCGTTCAATCCATTGCTGTGCCTTGCCCTTTTCCTCTTGCGCCTCCTCGACCAAGTGAATGATCTTCGAGAGCGTGTTATCGGCGAACGCCACGCTCGCCTCGATGGTGAGCGCGCCTTCGGTGTTGATGGAGCCGGCGAACACTTTTGCACCCGAGGACTTTTCAACCGGAAGCGATTCTCCGGTCACGGCTGCTTCGTTCACGCTCGATCGGCCTTCAATGACCAATCCGTCCGTGACGATGCCTTCGCCTGGTCGTACGACGAAGCGATCACCAGGCTTGAGTTGATCCGCGGGCACAGTTTTCTCAACGCCCGCCTCGAGGAGCCGCGCTTCCTTCGGCGCAAGATCCAATAGCGACCGTATCGACGCTCTCGCACGCGCGTACGTGAATTCCTCGAGGCCTTCAGCAGCGCCGTAGAGTACGACGAGCGCCGCGGCTTCGTCCCACATGGCCAGAACTGCTGCACCCGCGGTGGCGCCGATCATGAGGATCTCGATACCGATCTTCCTCTCACGGACGAGATCTTCGAGGCCCTCGCGAATCCAGTGGAAGCCACCGAGAAGAATCGCGGCGATGTAAAGGGCGATCGAAATCCCGTGTGGAAGCCCCAGCAGTCGCTCGCCTGCAAAGGTCGCCGCGGCGATAGCGCCCGCGAGCAGGGCGTTGCGCAACGGCGGAAACTGCCACCACTTTCCCTCGAACGCTTCGACATCGCCGTCGTGGGCGCTCACGGGACCTCCGAAACTGCTGTCGTCGCCGGCTGCGGCTGCGGCTCGGCTTGGCGGCGATACGCCATTCGGTACAGTCCCGGGAGGACGAGTAACGTCAGCAGAGTTGACGAGATGATGCCGCCGATGACAACGGTCGCGAGCGGCCTCTGAACCTCCGCGCCGGTTCCGGTGTTCAGCGCCATTGGCAAAAAGCCCAGCGCCGCCACGAGAGCGACCATGAGTATTGGCCGCAACCGCAGCATCGCGCCTTCACGGATGGCATCGTCGATAGTCGCGCCGTTCGCCAATCTATCGCGAAAGGCCGCGACCATGACGACGCCAGTGAGCACGGCTACGCCCGACAGTGTGATGAAGCCGACGCCAGCTGTGATTGACAGCGGAATTCCGCGCAGCCATAGAGAGATCACGCCACCCGTAAGTGCGAGCGGCACACCACTGAACACCAGGGCCGCATCCTTGGCGGATCCAAAGGTCATGAGCAGCAGCGCGAAGATCATCAACAGTGTGACTGGGACCAGGACCGTCAGGCGCTCCGTCGCCGACTCGAGCTGCTCGAATGTGCCGCCGTACTCCAACCAATATCCAGACGGAAGTTTGACCTGCTGGTCGATTTTTCCGCGCGCTTCAGTAACGAAGCCGCCTAGATCTCTATCGCGAACATTGGCGGTGACAACAAGGCGACGCTTACCGTTCTCGCGGCTGATCTGGTTGGGGCCAGGCGCAAGTTTGAGCGACGCGACCTCACCGAGGGGTACATAGCCACGGGTGCCGTCTCGCTCGGGGAGGAGCACGGGCAGTCGCTCCAGCGAATTCAAGTCACTGCGAAGGTTCTCCGGCAAGCGCACGACCAGCGCG
>CADEFJ010000171.1 GCA_902826575.1 uncultured Pseudomonadota bacterium
TTCGTCGCGCAGATGAGCGGAGTCATGTCGAGGCACAGTTCGTGCGGGTCGAATTGCTCGTTGATCTGCGACCGTCGCCTCGCGGCCCTCCCTCCTGAGCCTCAAACAGCCCTGTCCCTTATCGGCTAACGCGCGTGCGCCAGCGTACGCGTGTCCGAGGATTTCATCAAGATTTCTATCGCACGTGCCTTGAGCACGTGCTTCTTCGCATGCATGGCGCTCTCGGGAGCCAATGCATTCGCGGACGACGTCAGCGAGCCACGCGGAGCAATCACGCTGGCGCAGGCACTGGATGCTGCACTGAATAGCAATCCTGAGCTTGCTGCTAGTCGCTATGAACTTACCGCGGCTCAGGCTCGCATCATCCAGGCAGGCATGCGTCTGAATCCAGAGCTCAATCTCGAGCTGGAAAACTTCGCCGGCAGCGGCGACTCGACTGGAACCCGGGCCCTCGAAACAACCCTCGCATTCAGTCAAGTATTGGAGTTGGGCGGCAAGCGGACCCTGAGACGCTCGATTGCAGAAGCCGACAGCGATCTCGTCACATTGGATCTTCGCGGGCGTCAGCTCGACCTGTTGGCTGAGGTGACGCGCAGATACATCGATGTTGTCGCTGCACAAGAGCGCGCGCGATTTGCCGACGAGAATGCGACGCTGGCGCGCAACACGCTCGATGCCATCGCCGGGCGGGTGAAGGCTGCACGATCACCGATCGCCGAAGAGAGCCGCGCGAGGATCGCACTTACTCGCGCTTTGATAGAACAACGGCAGGCCGCGCTCGCGCTCGAAACTGCGCGCAGCGCATTGGCGCTCACATGGGGGCGCGTCGACCCGAAGTTCACTACGGCCACTGCCGATCTATTTGCGTTCGAGCCGCTTGAATCCTTCGAAACCTTAGCGGCGCAAATTGAGCGGAACCCTGATATCACTCGTTTCGCGACAAACGCACGACTCCGCGATGCCGAACTTCAGCTCGCCCAGGCACAAGCAAGACCCAACGTTGCTTTCAGCATCGGCGTGCGCAACTTCCGCGATTCAGGCGACAACGCTCTGGTCGCCGGATTTTCGATGCCGCTCGCGGTGCATGACCGCAACCAGGGCGGGATTCGCGAAGCACGCGCGCGCCGCGCGCAAAGCGACGCCGAGCTTGCAGCGAGCAAGACACGAATCATTGGAACCTTATTCGCGCTATACCGCGAGACTATCGCGGCAAAGGAACGCGCCAATGCTCTTCGTTCTGAGGCACTGCCGCTTGCGCGCGATGCGCTGGCACAGACGCAGACCGGATATGACCGCGGTAGATTTTCATTTCTAGAACTGCTCACGGCCCAGCAAGACCTACTTGCCTTGAGCGAAGCCGGCATTGACGCCGCCGCTGACTACCACCGATTGCTCGCCGAACTCGAAAGACTTACGAGCGAGCCCCTCACCACTCAGGATCTTGAGGCCCCGCTGCCATGAATGAATTGACGCGCAAGAACATTGCTTCGATTTGGGCTCTTCCGATCGTCTTGGCTCTAGCCCTCCCCTTGTTTATCAGCAGCTGCGGTGGTGGGAAGCCCAGTCCGGCGGCTACCCAATCAACCGAAGCGGATCGGGATGAGGAAGCCGGACATTCCGATGTTGAAAAGTCCGAGGAAGGCGAAAGGAAAGAAGGAGGCGACGCGGGGCACGACGAAGATGCCGGCAAACACGTCGAGCTGACCGATGAGCAAATCGAGAAGGCGGAGATTGGTCTTGCGGAGGCTGGGCCAATCGACCTGAGCGAGCATCTCTCGCTCTACGGTGTCATCGCGCCGAATGCCGAGCGCGTACTCGACGTTTCAGCGCGATTCCCGGGCGTCATCCGGAGCGTCAAGAAACGCGTCGGTGACTCCGTGCGTCGCGGTGAGACCTTGGCGACGATCGAAAGCAACGAGAGTCTGCAGACTTACCCGGTGGTGTCGCCGCTCGATGGTGTGGTCACGCTTCGAAATGCGAACGAAGGGGCGCAAACGAGTGATGGTCCGCTGTTCACCGTAGCGGATCTATCAACCGTGTGGGTAGAAGTTTCTGTCTTTCCTCGAGATGTTGCGAAGGTCAAGGTTGGACAGACGGTTCGCGTGCGAAGCGCCGACACAGGATTGAGCGCCCAAGGCAGGGTGGTGTATGTCGCGCCGGTTGGCAGCAGCACGAGCCAGACTCTCTCCGCGCGCGTTCAGCTTGCAAACCCGGACCGCAAGTGGCCGCCGGGCCTATATGTAACAGCCGAAGTAATTCTCTCCAGCACTACTGTCCCGCTTGGTGTGCGCGCCGAGGCGCTGCAGACCCTTGAAGACCAAAGCGTGGTGTTCGTGAAAGGCGAAGACGGCTTCGAGCCTCGGACGGTCAAAACCGGCCGCAGCGACGGGGAAGTGATCGAAGTCCTCTCGGGCGTCACGGCCGGCGAGCGATACGCGACCAGGAACAGTTTCATCCTCAAAGCTGAGCTCGGCAAGGGCGCAGTCGAAGACGAAGATTGAGGGCGCAATCATGATCGACGCACTAATTCGATTCGC
>CADEFJ010000172.1 GCA_902826575.1 uncultured Pseudomonadota bacterium
GGCTCCCGCTTTCACGGAAGTGATCGGGGGAAACCTGTGCAGCTGCTCACATCCGCAGCGCGCTCACCAGAAACGCCCACTGGTCCGCCCAGTCCTCGATCTGCATCCAAACCGGCTTGCCCGCGCCATGGCCGGCACGCGTCTCCACGTGCAATAGGATGGGGCTGGCACAGCCCTGGGCGTGCTGGAGCGCGGCGGCGAACTTGTAGCTGTGCCACGGCACGACGCGATCGTCGCGGTCGGCCGTCGTGACCAGCGTGGGTGGATAGCAGGTGCCGTCCTTCACGTTGTGCACGGGTGAGTATGCAACCTGTGCCTTGAACTCGGCCGCGTCCTCGCTCAAGCCATAGTCGGTGGACCACTGGCGCGCGTTGGCGCTGGCCGTGTGATAGCGCAGCATGTCCAGCACGCCCACGCCCGGCAGCGCCGCGCCGAAGAGATCGGGCCGCTGCGTGATGGCCGCGCCGACGAGCAGGCCGCCGTTGCTGCGGCCGCGAATCGCCAGCTTCGGCGTGGAGGTGTATTTCTCGGCGATCAGCCACTGCGCGGCGCCGATGAAATCGTCGAACACGTTCTGCTTGTTCAGCCGCGTGCCGCCGCTGTGCCAGGCTTCGCCGTACTCCGAACCGCCGCGCAGGTTCGCAACCGCGTAGACGCCGCCCATCTCGAGCCAGACCAGCGCCGGCACGCTGAAGGCAGGCTGCTGCGGAATGTTGAATCCGCCGTAACCGTAGAGCTGCACGGGAGCGGTGCCGTCCTTCACGAGATCGCGGCGGTGCGTGATGAACATGGGCACGCGCGTGCCGTCCTTGCTGCGATAGAACACCTGCTCGGTGACGTACGGACTCACGTCCGCGGCAATCTTCGCGGCGCGAAACACGCTGACGGCGCCGGTTTGCAGATCCAGGCGCGAGATCGAGCCCGGCGTGAGGAAGTCCGTGTAGCCGAAGAAGGTCTCGGTGGCATCCACGTCGCCGCCGAAGCCCACGGCCTGGCCATAACCGGGCAGCTTCACTTCGTACAGCGGCTTGCCTTGCATGTCGGACACGCGCACCAGTGAATACGCATCTTTCAGGTACTGGCTGACGATGCGACCGCCCAGCACGCTGGCTTCGATCAGCGCGAACCCGGCCTCGGGGATGACATCGCGCGCCTGCGCCGCTCCCCCCGCGCGCGCCGGCACCGCAATCAGTCGCGCGTTGGGTGTCCTGGAGTTGGTGCGCACGTAGAACACGTCGTCGATCTCGGCCACGAACTGATAGTCGGCGTCGAACGTGTCGAACAGCCTGACCACCTCGCCCGTGGGCAGGTGATCGGCGTCCAGCTTCTGGAAATAAATGCCCGTGGACTGCGAGCCATCGTAGACGTGCAGCACCAGGTAGCGGCCGTCGTCGGAAATGGCCGGATACGGATAGCGCGTGGGATGGTCGGTGATCCTGTACACCTGCGTGTCGGCGCTCTGCGGCGTGCCCAGCACGTGCCGGTACACCGACATCTGCTTGGAATCGTCGCCCGAGCCGTCGGCGCGCTGCGGGTAGCGCGAGTAGTAAAGTGCGCGCGAATCCTGGGTCCAGGCCACGTCGCGAAATTTCAGGAAACGCAGCTCGTCGGGCCGGTCGATGCCGGTGGCGACGTCACGCACGTGCCAGATGCGCCAGTCGGTGCCGCCGTCGGACACGGCATAGGCCACGTAACGCCCGTCGGGACTGATGGAATAGTCGGCGAGCGAAGCCGTCCCGTCCTTAGAGAGCGTGTTCGGATCCACCAGCACCTTCGGCGCCGCATCGAGCGCGGCGGCCCAGTAAAGGATTCCCTGGTTCTGGCTGCCCTGCTTCTCGACGTAGAAATACCGCCCGCCTTTCCGCACCGGCATGCGCGATTTTTCGTCGAGCCAGGCGTAGCCGTACTGCTCGTAATCCCAGAGCGCGGTCAGGCGCGTGCGCAGCGCCTCGCGCGCAGGAATCGCATCGAGGTAGGGCTGCGACAGTTCGTTCTGCGCCGCCACCCACTTCGCGATCTCCGGAGTCGCGGTTTCCATCCAGCGATACGGGTCGGCGACCTCGGTGCCGAAGAACGTATCGACGACCGCGCCGCGTTCGGTCGCGGGGTACTTGAGGACGGTTGATGCGGCGGAATCGTCGGCCTGGCTCATGCCCGGGCCCGCGAAGAGCGCGACCGCTGCAAAGCCGAATATGACATGGCGGTACACCGTGCTTACACTCCGGAAGGGTCAGGCGCGCAGTCTAACAAACCGTGCCGCCCGGGCCGGATCCCCTGCGACAGGACGGAGTGACGATGCGTTCATTCGTGATCGGTCTCACAGCGAGCCTTGCCCTCGGCGCGGCCGAGGCGCGCGACCTGACGGTCGAGCGGATGTTCGATGCGCCGGACCTGCAGGGACCGTCGCTGCGGCAGACGCGTTTCTCGCCGGACGGCAAGCTCGTCAGCTACCAGCGAACGACGATCCCACCCGGCCGGTTCGCC
>CADEFJ010000173.1 GCA_902826575.1 uncultured Pseudomonadota bacterium
GCTACAGCTACGTGCGCAACAACCCGCTCTCCTTTACCGATCCGAGCGGCTTTCGCAGCGTGTTGTGCCGGGGCTCCACCATTCCGTGCTCCGCCTTTACTACCACGGTGTGGGTCAACCCGTCGGGCGCGCAGTCGAGCACGGCCACGCAGGGGATCACGGTTACGACCGATCAGTTTGGCAGGCAAACGGTGCTGGCGAACGGCAGCAAGTATCCGGAGCTGAAGCATTCATTCCGGCTGGACTCGATGTCCTTTCCGGGCATGGATGCCCCAAGGCCCGGCAATGGCCTCGAAGCTGGAACGGATCCCGGCGCGGAAGAAGGGCCGCAAGAGACGAAGCCCAATGTTCCGTGTGAAGGTCATGCTGTTGGCAGTAAGGTCGAGAGACTGAAGAGCGGACCAGACTTCTTCACCGTTTCTATTCCAATTCTCTCCCCATTCACCGGCATCTCGCTCACAATCGACCGCTATCAGCAGATCTACGTTGGGCCTGCTGTCGGGATCGGATATCCGGCTATGGGCATCGGCGCCGGACTTGTTTCCGATAGTCCACAACTGATGACCAAAGATGGCTACACCGGTGGAGACGTGTGGTCTCGCGTGCCATCGGCAAGTGAGCTTCGCAACTTCCTCTCTGGCGTCGGCGGGAATACTGGAGCGGGCGTTGGCTCAGGGGCGAACCTCTCGTCTGATCCGAGTAAACATCGATCGTCTGGTCTGCTGATGACGCCCGGTGTTGGTGTCTCTTACAACTTCGACATTGGGGTGGGTTCATGTCCCCGGTGAAGCAGATTCTCTTTTACACATTCTTGGTCGTCGTGCTTGCAACAGGACTGTGGTGTGTATTTGCGCCTGAGAGCGCAATCGGATTCCGGAGACGGATGGGGTGGCCCGAAGATTTCTGGAGCGGCGGGTATTTCTACGCAACGCCGTTCCGGGCCAGAGTTACAGGGGCATTGGTTGTCATCGTCGCCCTATTTGCACTTTTGCTCGCGCTAGCAAAATCGTGGTTATAGTCAGGAGGCGAATGCAAGAGGCGACGAAAATTGCATGCCGCAAAGTGATAAGTGCAAGGCGCCGCCCGTTACCGCAGCGGAAGCAAAGCATGCCCAGGATGGCAACCGAGGTGATTTCTGGAAATCCCGGGCGTCTCGCGGAGATCCAATTTCAGAGGCCGCTCTTGATATTCTCGATCATGAGGGGTTCGGCGGAAACTTTGCGAACCAGAAACTAGTCGCGGGAATATTGCGTCGATCGCCGGGGACGACTCCCGTGAGTGTTATTTCGGAGGCTCGAGCGATCGGCGTAGAGCTGATGCGTGCTCATGTTGACGCTGTCGTCAGATTTGGCGATCTATCTGCGGAGGATGTCGCGAATTATCACTATAACGTGTTTGGAATGCATGGGTTGCCGCAGACTACTTTCGGTGGCACACCCATTACCGGCACGAGAACCGAGGCGCGACTTACAGCCTTTATCTGGATGGATTGCCAATGATGGGCTGCAAGCATTCGCCATTTGCCGCTCCACTTATGGCGATTCATGGTGTGATTCTAGTAACAGCGGGATTGGTATCCTGCGCGCAGGAAGCAAATACCCAAACATTCTCGATCGACGGACATGAGTTCGTAATTCCCAAGGAATATCTGTTGCCGTCGCAGTTGGAGTGGTTCAAGAAACCCGAGCCCGCGGGTGGCTTCATATTCACGAATGATCCGAATTTACCTCTTGCGGAACAATTTACCGTCGCTCTCACACCTCGAGAGAATAGATGCCGGCCTGATAAGGTAGCCGCTTCCCCAGTGCTGGCTGACGCTTGTTCCGGTGAGCATCAGGCGCAACAGCTTTCGGATGTGCGTGAGCTTCGGAAGGAGCTTACCTATCCCGGTAACGATGCGTTTTGGGCGTACTCAGTGGAAGGTCCAGGAGCAACGCGCACTATAGTCGCGACCTGCTATGCGGCAGCATCGTCAATCTCAAACGACTCATGCTCCGCATTTGGTTGGTACTCATCATCGATTTATTCGTTCTCCATTGAGGACCGGAACATCGCTCATCTAAGCCAGCGGCGTGCAGAGATTGAATCGCTTCTTTCGTCATGGGAAAGGCGGCGATAGCAACCGAGCGGCCTTTGTAGCATCACCAGGCCTCAAGTGAGATCAGGGGCTGCTCTGTCGCAGCAGTATCACGTGGCGCCAGGACGTGCGCCAGGGCTCGCTGACCGAGGCGTTCTTCTACGACAACCTGCACCGCCTGGACTACTCGACGCTCGGCGGAGTCACGAATCTCGACGTGAGCTACGATGCGATGGGCAACCTCACCTGGCGCTCGGACGTGGGCAGCTACAGCTATCATGCGACGAAGAAGCACGCGGTGGTGAGCGCGGGAGGCGTGGGCTACGGGTACGACGCCGGGGGGCAGATGACGACGCGCAACGGCCAGGCGATCAGCTGGAAGAGCTATGCGCTGCCGG
>CADEFJ010000174.1 GCA_902826575.1 uncultured Pseudomonadota bacterium
ACGCGCTGTTCGACTTCATCCGCGACCGGGGCATCGAAGGCGTCGTGCTGCTGTCGGGCGACAGCCATGTCGGGGAACTGAACTGCATACCGTGGTCGCAGCGCGGTGGCTACGACCTCTACGACCTCGTCAGCTCGCCGCTCGCGCAGTCGCCGTCGTCTTCGTGGATCGACCAGCAACCGGAAGTGCGCATGCGCAAGGTCTACGCGGGCGGCGCGAATTTCGGAATGCTTCACTTCAGCCCGGAGCCGAAACTGACTTTCTCTCTGTTTGATGAGTGGGGATTGAGTCCCTGGGCGCCGCTGGTGCTTGTGCCGGGTGATTTGCGTAATGGGGTGGCTTCGGCTGAGAGGCTCAGGGCTTAGGGCTTAGGGCGTAGAGCCAGAATCGGAGCCCGAGGTCGCGCTGGTGCGAGATTGCGCTCCGATGCCGTATGCGCATAGTATGCGCATAGTATGCGCATACGGCATCGGAGACACCACATGAGAGCTGCCTACGACCGCAAGGCACGCAAGCGCCCGGTAAACCTGACCCTGAACGAAGACCTGGTCGCCCGGGCTCGGGAGACTACGGACAATCTCTCGAACGTCGTCGAGACCCTGCTTGCCGATTTCCTCGCCAGGGAAGACGAGCGGCGCGCCGCCGAGGCGAGTGCCGTGAGGGAGGCCGTCGCTGCATGGAACAGCTTTGCCGACAGGCGCGGCTCCTTCGCCGACGAACACTCGACCCTCTGACATGGCCCAGTTCGACGTTCATCGGAACCTCGGCCCGAGCCGCGACAGTATTCCGTTCGTGGTCATCGTGCAGTCTTCTGTCTTCGACGACTACCGGCGCCGCGTCGTGGTGCCGCTGGCAAGACGGTCGTACCTGGGTGAAGTGAGCCACCCACGCTTCAATCCCACGTTCGCCGTCGAGCGCATTGCCGTGGTCCTGCATCCCCTGGAGATCGTCTCCGTGGCCGGCGACAAGCTGGGCAAGCGCGTGGGTTCGCTCGCGCAGGACAGTGATCGGATCATTGCAGCCCTGGATGAGTTGCTCACGCGCGCGCACGGCTGACCTCGAGAGGCTGAAGACCCTCGCGTGCGGCGCGGACTCGTCCAGTGGCGTTGCTTTGCTCGTGTCAGCTTATAATCCGCGGATGGGGCAGGGACGATACGTAGCCAGGATCGGCTGGGTCGGTGCGCTCGCCTTGCTGGGCGCCTGCGCATCGAGCGGCGGGCGCGACTATTCGGGCATGTCGTTCTCGGACACGCCGCTCGAGGGCAAGGTCATCTGGAACGACCTTGTCACCGAAGACGGCGCCGCCGCGCGCAGATTCTACGGTTCCCTGTTCGGCTGGACCTACGAGCAGACCGTCTCCGCGGGCGGCCGCCCCTATTCGCTCGCGCGCGCGGGCGGCATCTACGTGGCGGGCATCGTCGAGGCGCCGCGGCCGGCCGGCGGTCTGTCGATCACGCGCTGGGTGCCTTACTTTTCCGTAGCCGACGTCGACGCGTCAGTGGCCCGCGCGAGCGCGCTCGGTGGGCGCGCCGAGATCGCCCCGCGCAATGTCCCGCTCGGACGCATAGCCGTCGTCACCGACACCGAGCAGGCCGTGATCGGCCTGGTCCGCAGCCGCATCGGCGATCCGGACGATGCCACCACGCGCGCGGCGCCGGGACGCGTGGTGTGGCACGAACTGCCGTCGAACGACCCCTCGCAGGCGGCGAACTTCATGCGCGAGGTCACCGCCCTCGTGCCACGGGACATCGCGCGCCGTGGCGGCACCTACACGATGCTCGCGAGCGGCGGCATCGAGCGCGCCGGCATCCTGAAGAACCCGGGCGCCAACTGGCAGCCGCAATGGCTCACTCACTTCGGCGTCGAGGATCCGGCGGCGGCCGCGCAGCGCGCGGTGCAACTCGGCGGCAAGCTGTTGCTTGCCCCTTCGCCGGAACTGCGCGAGGGCACGGTCGCGGTAATCACCGACCCCGGTGGCGCGATCCTGGTGCTGCACAAGCTGGGAGCCCCGACATGAAATGGCAGACCGCCGCAAGGCGAGTGGCATGGACCGCGACTCTGCTCGGTACGCTCGCGTTCCTCGGGAGCTGCTCGGGCAACGTGGGCATCGGCATGAGCGTGGGAGTACCTGTGGGAAATCACGGGTACGTTTCGGTGGGTGGGGGACGTTGGCTGTAGGCTATCGCCTGCGCACGCTCGGCTGGCGAACAGCGGATAGCGAACAGAGTACAGCCAGAGGGCGTGGACGCACGCGTTTGCGCCCCGCGAGCCCAGCCCGACGCCGAGGCCCGGGCTTGTCCCCCGCCTCTGGCTGCAAGCTGTTCGCCTCTCGCTGTTCGCTTCTCGATCAGCGCGGTGTTTCTCCCAGCGCCTCCAGGACTTCCGCCCAAGAGACATACTTGAAATTTTGCGGTTCGCTCGGGCCGATGTTGCGGCCGTCCTGCACCACCAGCAGGCCCTGGG
>CADEFJ010000175.1 GCA_902826575.1 uncultured Pseudomonadota bacterium
TGCCCTGGATGCCGCTCTACTTCGCGCTGGTCTTCATCATGCATCCAGTCCTCGGATGGACCGCGATCGCCGGCGGCCTGCTGCTGTGCGCGGTGGCGATCGCAGGCGACCTCGCCACCCGCCGGCCGCTGGCGCGCGCCGGGGAGGATCACGAGCGCGCCACGCGGATCATGCAGGGCGCCCAGCGAAACGCAGAAGCGCTGCACGCGATGGGGCTCGCCGCGCCGCTCGCGGCGCGCTGGTCGGCCGCCATGGAAGGCAGCCACGAGGCGGGTCGCGCCGCCGCCGATCGCATGGCGTTGATCGCCGCCTTCAGCAAGTTCCTGCGCCTGTCGCTGCAGATCGCGGTGCTCGGCCTCGGCGCCTGGCTCATCATCGAGCAGCAGCTCACCGGCGGCGCCTCGATCGCGGCCTCGATCCTGATCGGCCGCGCGCTGGCGCCGATCGACCAGGCGATCGGCGCGTGGCGACAGATCGTCACGGCCCAGCAATCCTGGCAGCGGTTGAAAGCCTTCCTCGCCGAGAGCGCGCCGCAACGTCGCACCTCGCTGCCGCCGCTGCGCGGCGCACTGTCCGTCGAGCGCGCGAGCTTCCACCTGCCGCGCAGCGAGCGGCCGATCCTGCGCGGCGTGTCCTTCGAGCTGCCGGCCGGGCGTTCGCTCGCCATCGTCGGGCCGTCGGGCTCGGGCAAGTCGACGCTGGCGCGGCTGCTAGTCGGCATCCTGCCGCCGAGCGAGGGCCATGTGCGCCTCGACGGCGCGGATGCGAGCGACATCGCGCGGCCCGAATTCGGGCCGCAGGTCGGCTACCTGCCGCAGAATGTCGAGCTGTTCCGCGGCACGATCGCCGAGAACATCGCGCGCATGGAGGAGCCCGACGACGCGCTCGTCGTGACGGCCGCGCGTCGCGCGCGCGCGCACGACATGGTCTTGCGCCTCGCCGGCGGCTACGAGACCGAGATCGGCGACGACGGCAACCGGCTCTCGGGTGGCCAGCGCCAGCGGGTCGGCCTCGCGCGCGCACTCTACGGCGACCCGCGCTTCGTGGTGCTCGACGAGCCCAACGCCAATCTCGACATCGAGGGCGAGGAAGCCCTCGTCGAGGCGCTGCGCGACGTGCAGGCCCGCGGTGCCAGCGTCATCATGATCACCCACCGACTCAATCTCGTGAGCCTCGCGGATCTGGTCCTGGTCATGCGCGACGGCGCCGTCGAGCTCTACGGACCTCGCGACGAGGTCCTCGCCCGCCTTCGCGGCCAGCGTGCGCCTGCGCAATCTGAGCATTGGCCGGATCAGCCTCAACGATGTCGACGCGCTAGTGGCCAAGCCGGGCACGCTCAGAGAGAACCTGTTGGGTATGAGTTTCTTAAGCCGCCTGCGCTCTTATGAGTTCACAAGCGATTATCTGACGTTGCGTAGCGGCTGAGGTCCCTTCTCGCTGCCTCTGCAACTCAGCGACAGGTGGCATTGGGAAGGGCGATGTCTCCCGGGGCACGTCAGGCAGCGGCGATGGCGGGCGGCTGGGTTCTGGCTGCCGGCGCAGCGCTTGTCTGCATCATGTATTTCTCCGAGATTCGGGGCGCGGCTCGCGTCGTTGCGGGTGTTGGACCGTCCCTGCCCGCTTCCGCGCCGATGCCCGAGCGCGAAGAAGTGACGGTCGGCAAAGGCCAGAGAGCAGTCGAGCTGCCGGCAGGCGCCCTTGGCCATTACCGTGCCGATGCGGAGATGAACGGGCGCACGGTGAGGGTGCTTGTCGACACCGGAGCATCGATCGTCGCCCTTACCTATGAGGATGCGCGCAGCATCGGCCTGTCGGTGCGCGACAGCGACTTCACGCACAGGGTCAGCACTGCCAACGGCGTTGCGCGCGTGGCGCCGGTAATGATCGACCGGATCAGCATTGGCGATATCACCGTCCGCAACGTGCAAGGTGCGGTGATGGAGCAGGGGAAGCTCGGAACCACCCTCCTGGGCATGTCGTTTCTTGGCCGTCTGCAACGCGTGGACATGCGTTCGGGCACGCTCGTGCTTCAGGAATAGCCCGTCTCAACTGGACGCAAGGACTTCACCCGCACGTCTTGCATTGTGCGGTGCAGAAACTTATTGAGAACCCCAGTATCCTTCCAGAGTAAACCCATGCTCCCGAAACCGCGCTCCGATCTGAAGCTCAACACCCTTGATTTCGAGCGGCTGCCGCTGGTGAAGCCGACAGGGTTTCGTGAGTACGACGCGCGCTGGCTGTTCCCGCAGGAAATCAACCTGATGGGGCTCAACCTGATCGGGCTGGGCCTGGCTACGCTGGCCGGAAAGCGCGGCGTGCCAAAACGCTTTGTGGTGGGCCATGACTACCGCTCCTACTCCGCGAGCGTGAAGCAGGCCGTCATGACGGGGCTGCTCGCAGGCGGCGCCGAGGTGCACGACCTCGGCTTGGCT
>CADEFJ010000176.1 GCA_902826575.1 uncultured Pseudomonadota bacterium
TGAAGGGCATCCTCGTCACCGAAGGCGTGCGCGGCGAGGGCGGCGTCCTCCGCAACAGCGAAGGGCGCCGGTTCATGTTCGACGACATCCCGGACAACTACAAGCCGCAGACGGCCGACAACGAAGAGGAAGGCTGGCGCTACGTCACCGGCGACAAGGCGGCGCGGCGGCCGCCCGAGCTCCTGACGCGCGACCACGTCGCCCGGTGCATCAACCGCGAAGTCAAGGCCGGCCGCGGCTCACCGCATGGCGGCGTGTTCCTCGACATCGCCTGGATCAAGCAGCACATCCCGAACGCGCCCGACCACATCAAGCGCAAGCTGCCGAGCATGTACCACCAGTTCAAGCAGCTCGCCAACCTGGACATCACCCAGGTGCCGATGGAGGTCGGGCCGACCACGCACTACACGATGGGCGGCATCCGGGTGGACGGCGACACGCAGATGTCGACGGTACCGGGGCTGTTCGCAGCCGGCGAAGCGGCGGCGGGGTTGCACGGCGCCAACCGGCTCGGCGGCAATTCGCTCTCGGATCTCGTCGTCTTCGGCAAGCGCGCCGGCGAGCACGCGGCGGCGTTCGCCAGGCAGCACGGCGCCCCGCGCATCGACGACGGGCAGGTGAAGGCGGCGGCGGATCGAGCGCTCGCGCCGTTCGAGCGCGGGACCGGCGGCGAGAATCCGTACAGCGTGCAGCATGACCTGCAGGACGTCATGCAGGACCTCTGCGGGATCGTGCGGCAGGAGTCCGAGATGCGTGAAGCGCGCGAGACGCTGCGCGCGCTGCGCGCGCGCGCGGACCGCGCCGGCATCGGCGGCCACCGCGAGTACAACACCGGCTGGCACACCGCGATCGACCTGCACAACCTGCTCACGGTGTCCGAGGCGATCGCGATCGCGGCGGTCGAGCGCAGGGAGAGCCGCGGCGCGCACTTCCGCGAGGACTACCCGGAGAAGTCGAACGAGTTCGCGGGGTTCAACCACGTCATCCAGAAGGGCGCGCACGGCGAGATGACCATTTCGCGCGTGCCGATCGCGCCGCTGCCGGCCGAGCTGCAGCAGGTCGTCGAGGAGAACAAGTAGCCATGGCCCTGCGGACGTTTCGTCTCTGGCGCGGCGAGGGCGGCACCGGCCGCTTCGAGGACTACCAGACCGAGGCCGGCGAGGGCATGGTCGTCCTCGACGCGGTGCACGCCATCCAGGCGTCGCAGGCGCCGGATCTGGCGTGCCGCTGGAACTGCAAGGCCGGCAAGTGCGGCTCGTGCTCGGCGGAGATCAACGGCCATCCGAAGCTCATGTGCATGACGCGGCTGGATCAGCTGCCCGCCGAGGGCGCGATCACGGTCGAGCCGATGCGCGCCTTCCCGCACATGCGGGATCTCGTCACCGATGTCTCGTGGAACTTCGAGATCAAGAAGAAGATCGCGCCGTTCAAGCCGCGCAAGCCCGACGCACCCGACGGCACGTGGCGCATGCAGCAGGAGGACATCGATCGCGTCCAGGAATTCCGGAAGTGCATCGAGTGCTTCCTCTGCCAGGACGTCTGCCACGTGCTGCGCGATCACCACAAGCACAGCGAGTTCATCGGCCCGCGCTTCCTCGTGCACGCCGCCGCGCTCGAGATGCACCCGCTCGACACCGCCGACCGCGTGCCGGAACTCAAGGACGCCTTCGGCATCGGCTACTGCAACATCACGAAGTGCTGCACCAAGGTGTGCCCCGAGCACATCACGATCACGGACAACGCGATCATTCCCTTGAAAGAGCGCGTCGTCGATCGTTTCTACGATCCCATCTCGCGTCTCCTGCGTGTGATTTCGGGGAAGTAATCAGACATTCACCATGAAGACCATGGAGAACAACTCCATGGTCTTCGTGGCCTCCATGTTTCGTGCTCTTGCAAGACGCACTTGGCAGGCGCCAGGTGCGTGTAGCGTTGTACCCTGACTCGCCCGGTCATGAGCCTGCCCGTCATTCTTCTCGTCGTCGCCGGCCTGCTCGTGGTCGTCAGCCTGCTGCAGCGGCTGGCGGCCCGCGTTGCGCTGCCGGCCTCGATCCTCTTCGCGCTGATGGGCATGGCGATCGGTGGCGCGGCCATGCTCGCGCTGCGCTACGGCACGACGGGGATGGCGGGCGAGGTCGCTCGCGCGTTCGTGGACGTACCGGTCACGTCCGAAACCTTCATGTTCGTGTTCGTGCCGGCGCTGCTCTTCCAGGCGGCGCTGACCATCGACGTCAAGCGGATGATCGACGATGCCGCGCCGATCCTGCTCCTCGCCGTAATTGCGGTGCTCGTCGCGACGGCGGTGATCGGGCTGGCGGTGGCGCCGATCGCGGAGGTCTCTCTCGTCGCCTGCCTGCTCCTCGCGTCAATCGTGGCCACGACGGATACTGGCGCCGTCGTCGGGATCTTCCGCGACGTC
>CADEFJ010000177.1 GCA_902826575.1 uncultured Pseudomonadota bacterium
CACGGGCGTCGTGTCGGAGGGCGGTGCCTTCCCGAACTGGCGCGACCTCAATAGCAACGGCGTCGTGGACGCCGAGGACGATGTGCGTATCGGCTACGCGCGCCGTACCCCCGAACTCGGTGCGCGCCGCTCCGAGTACAACAACGACACGTTCCAGATGCTGGGCGGCTTCAAGGGCGCCATCGCGGCCGACTGGGACTACGATGTGTTCTTCTCGTTTGGCACGTCGAATCGCGCCACGGTCAGCTCCGGTTACATGGATCCGGTCAAGGCGCAGAACGCGATCGATGCCGTGCCCAATGGTGCCGGCGAGCTCACCTGCCGCAATGGCGATCCGGCCTGCGTGCCGCTGAACCTGTTCGGCGGTTACGGCTCGATCACGCCGGAAATGGGCCTCTACTCCGGTGCGACGGGTACCCTCACCGAGAATTACACGCAGCGCATCGCGGGCGGATCCGTTTCGGGCCCGATCGATTTCATCCACATACCGATGGCCGAGAATCCGCTGGCCATGAGCTTCGGCGTCGAGTATCGCCAGGAGAAGGGCACAGCGACGCCTGACGAGTGCTGGAAGGCCGGCTGCTTGAACGGCGCGGGTGGCAACATCCTGCCGATCTCCGGCGGCTTCACGGTCAAGGAAGCCTACGCCGAGGCCATCCTGCCGATCGTTTCCGACAAGACGATGTTCAACTCGCTCGATATCGAGCTGGGCTATCGCTATTCGGATTACGACCGCACGGGCACCAGCGATGCCTACAAGTACGGCCTCAACTGGAAGCCGGTCGACAGCCTGATGTTCCGCGCGATGAAGCAGCGCGCAACCCGGGCGCCGAACGTGGGCGAGCTCGCCTCGCCGCAGACGGCTTCGCTCGACAACGCGATTGGCGATCCCTGCTCGGAAGGCAATGCCGGGAACATCACGCCGGAACTCACGGCGCTGTGTATTTCCACCGGCATGACCGCTGGCCAGGTGGGTGTCGTGCAGGACATCGTGGTGGGCCAGATCAACTCGTTCTCGGGCACCGATCTCAACAACCTGCCGAAGCCCGAAGAGGCGGATACCCTGACGGTCGGCCTGGTGTGGACCCCGACGTTCGGCGGCGTGCTGAGCAATGCGGTGTTCTCGCTGGACTACTACGACATCGATATCCAGGGTTACATCGACGAGTTCTCGCCGCAGGAAATCCTGGACGGTTGCTACGTGCTCGGGAACGCCGCGTCGTGCGCCAACATCCGCCGCGTCGGTGGCGGACTCACGCTGGACGGCTCGGGTGTCGAGGCCTTCACGACCAACCTGAACTACATCCAGGCGGAAGGCGTCGAGCTCGGCTTCACGCTCGGCTTCGACATCGGCAGGTTCGGCCAGCTGACCTTCAACGGCCACGTGAACAAGTACCTCACGCAGGAATTCCAGAGCGCGGCAACGTCTCCGGTCACCGACTGCAACGGGTACTTCGGCACGAGCTGCGGCGGGCCGCTGCCTGAGGTTCGCTGGCTGCAGCGCACGAGCTGGGACTACAACAACTTCCAGGTGTCGCTGATCTGGCGCCACTTGGGCAAGGTTGAACGCGAGATCCCGGACCTCGAGGGCATCCGGGCTGGCGGAGACGAGCCGTTCGCGCCGTTCACCAAGATCGACGCGCACGACTACTTCGACCTGTACGGCAGCTGGCAGGTCCATGATGTGGCGAAGCTCTATGCAGGCGTAACCAACCTGTTCGACAAGGACCCGCCGGTCCTGGGCAACGAAGCGGCCGACACCGCTTCGAACTCCGGCAACACCTTCCCGAGCGCGTATGACCCGCTGGGTCGCGTGTTCAGCCTGGGTGTGAACTTCGCGTTCTGATCGATCGCACTTCGATGTGCAAACGGCGGGCTTCGGCCCGCCGTTTTTTTTGCTAGGCTGGAAATCACATGGCCGGTATCGAAGAACTAGCGAGACAGGCGGGCCAGCTCGCCAACGCCGGGCGATGGCAGGATGCCGAACTGCTTTGGCGAGAGGTGCACGCCAAGGATCCCGCGCACCTGCAGGCCCTGTTCAGCCTCGGCGTACATGCGCTCAGGCGCGCGGATTTCGGCGAGGCACTGGAGTTGCTCACCGCCGCGAGAGGGGTCGCTCCCAACGACACGCTGGTCCTGCTGACACTGGGCAGCCTGCACCGCGAACGTGCCAACCCGGAAGGCGAGATCGAAGCCATCGACGCGGCACTCGCCGTCAATCCCTATTACCTGCCGGCGCTGCTGGCGCGCGGCAGCTGGTTCGAGCGCCATCGCGGGCGCAAGGCCGCGGCGGCGATCTACGCCAACGCGCTCAAGATTGCGCCACCCGCCGAGAACCTCCCGCCGGAACTCAGGGACAGCTGCGCGCGGGCAAAGCTCATCGTCGATGCCCATGCGCGGGAGCTGCACGAG
>CADEFJ010000178.1 GCA_902826575.1 uncultured Pseudomonadota bacterium
CCCCACCGCTATCCGTTCCTGCTGGTCGATCGGGTACTGGAATGCGAGCCCGGCAAGTCGATTCGCGCGCTGAAGAACGTCACTTTCAATGGGCCGTTCTTTCCCGGCCACTTCCCGCACCGCCCGGTCATGCCGGGCGTGATCATGATCGAGGCGCTCGCGCAGGCCGCGGGCATCCTCGCGCTCGCCACGGCGGGCGTCGAGTCCGGCGGCGGCACACGTTTCTATCTCGTCGGCATCGATGACGCGCGATTTCGCCGTCCGGTCGAACCGGGCGACCAGCTCATGCTCACCGCGCAGCTCGAGCGCGCATTCAAGGGTATCTGGCGCTTCTCCACGGTGGCACTGGTGGGGGGCAAGGAAGTGTGCTCGGCCACAGTGATGGTCGCACCGGAAACGAAGGCAGCGAAGCCATGATCGATGCGCGCGCACTGGTCTCGCCGGAGGCACGGCTCGCGCCGGACGTGGTGGTGGGTCCATTTGCCGTGATCGGCCCGGGCGTCGAGATCGGCCCGGGCTGCACCGTGGGTGCGCATGCCATGATCGAGCGCGATACGCGCCTCGGTGCGCGGAACGTCGTGCACCAGTTCGCCTCGCTCGGGAGCAGCCCGCAGGACAAGAGCTACAAGGGTGAGCCGACCCGCCTCGAGATCGGCGACGACAACGTGTTTCGCGAGTTCTGCACGGTCAATCGCGGCACGAGCAAGGACCAGGGCGTCACGCGCATCGGCAACGGCAACCTGTTCATGTCCTATGCGCACGTCGCGCACGACTGCGTGGTTGGCGACAAGGTGGTGCTCGCGAACCTCGCGACGCTCGGCGGTCACGTGCAGGTCGGCGACTGGGTGATCATGGCGGGCTTCTCGGGCGTGCACCAGTTCTGCCGCATCGGCGCGCACGCGTTCATTGCGAACAATGCCGCGGTCACGCGCGACGTGCCGCCGTACGTGATGGCGGTCGGCCAGCCGGCCGTGCCGCACTCGGTCAATTCCGAGGGGCTCAAGCGGCGCGGCTTCACGCCGGAGCAGATCCGCAACATCAGAAACGCGTTTCGCACCCTCTACAGGGAGGACCGCAAGCTCGAGGATGCGCTGGGCGAACTGCGCGGGGTGGCGGGCGAGCAGCCCGAGATCGCGGCGTTCGTCTCCTTCATCGACGCGGCGACGCGTAGCCTCGTTCGCTGACGGGCCGGCATGGCGTTGCGCGTCGGGATCGTGGCCGGCGAGGCCTCGGGCGACACGCTCGGTGCCGCGTTCATCGGTGCGCTGCGCCAGAGCGACCCCGATGTGCAGGTGTTTGGCGTCGCCGGGCCGAAAATGATTGCCGCGGGCTGCGAAGCGTGGGAGCCCTCCGAGGCGCTCGCCGTGATGGGTGTCACCGAGGTACTGCGCCACCTGCCACGCCTGTGGCGACTGCGCCGTCGCCTCGTCGCGCGCTTCCGGGCGGCGCGCCCCGACGTCTTCGTCGGCATCGATGCGCCTGAGTTCAACCTCGGTCTGGAACGGCGCCTCAAGAGCGCGATGCCCACGGTGCAGTACGTCAGCCCGCAGGTGTGGGCGTGGCGTCAGGGCCGGGTGCGAACGATGGGCCAGTCCTGCGACCTGGTGCTGTGCCTGCTGCCGTTCGAGACACGCTTCTATGCCGAGCACGGCGTGCGTGCGGTGTTTGTCGGCCATCCGCTCGCGGACCGCATCCCGCTCAACGTCGATCGCGACGCCGCACGCGCAGCGCTCGGCGTGGCGGGCAACGCCACCGTGGTTGCGGTGCTGCCGGGCAGCCGGATCGGGGAGGTCACGCGCCTGGGCGCCGACTTTGCCGCTGCTTGCGCCACGCTCGCGCGGCGGCGAGCGGGTATCGGGTTCGTCGCGCCCATGGCCAATGCCGCGGTCCGCGAGCTGTTCGCGGCGCAGTGGCGCGCGCACGCGCCCGCAGTGCGCGTCACTCTCTTGGATGGCCACGCCGACAGGGCCATCATTGCCGCCGACGTCGTGCTCGTGGCCTCCGGGACCGCAACGCTCGAGGCGACCTTGTGCAAACGCCCGATGGTCGTGGCCTACCGGCTGGGGACGATCACGGCGCTGCTGCTGCGTACACTGGGACTCGTGAAGGTGCCGTATTTCTCCCAGCCCAACCTGCTCGCGGGCGAGGAACTCGTGCCGGAGTTCTTCCAGGAAGCCGTGACGCCGGCGTCGCTCGCAGGCGCCCTCGGCGCGCTGCTCGACGACCCTGCGCGCTCGGCGCTGCTCGCACGCCGCTTCCTCGCGATCCACGAGTCGTTGCGAGTCGATGGCGCGCACCGCGCTGCAGACGCCGAGCAACACCCGCCTCACCGGCAACCATACAACCCCC
>CADEFJ010000179.1 GCA_902826575.1 uncultured Pseudomonadota bacterium
GCGGCTGTACCTGCCTGACATCCGCTCGCGCAACAGCGCGATGCGCCAGTACGCCGAGCGCAGCGCGATCAACGCGCCGATGCAGGGAACTGCGGCGGATATCATCAAGCGCGCCATGATCAGCGTCGACGAGTGGCTCCTGCGCGAGCGGGTTCCGGCGCGACTACTCATGCAAGTGCACGACGAACTGGTGCTCGAAGTTGCCGAGGGCTCAGTCGATACGGTGCGCGATGCCCTGCGCGCCCACATGAGCAACGCGGCGGAATTGCGTGTGCCGCTGCGAGTCGACGTCGGCGTCGGCAGCAACTGGGATCAGGCCCACTAACCATAAGACAATCCTGTCGCAGCCTGCCTACAGTCGCGCCAGCCACACTTTCGGAACTCTCCGCCTCGCCAGAACACCAAGTTCTGCCGGCAGCGCGCCGGCGTATCAAGGAGGCGCACCCATGCGCGCACTGGCAATTTCTGCCGCCCTTCTGCTCGCTTCGAGTGCATCACTCGCCGCGGACAACGGCATCTATATCGGCGGTTCAGTTGGCAAGGCCAATGTCGATGTGGACGAGGATCTGGGTTTCGAGCTGGACGGCGACGACACGGGGTTCAAGGCGATCGTCGGTATCCGCCCGCTTGATTTTCTCGGCTTCGAGCTCAATTACGTCGACCTGGGCAAACCCTCCGATGACGTCGGCGGCGTTGATATCGAAGCGGACACCAGCGGCATCGATGCGTTTGCCGTGGGGTTCCTGCCGTTGCCGCTGGTCGACCTGTTCGCCAAGGTCGGCGTGGTGTCGTGGGACTCGAAGATCAGCGTGGAAGGCGTGCAGGTCGCGGATGATTCCGGTGAGGACCTGGCTTACGGCGTGGGCGCTCAGGTGCGCTTCGGCAGCATCGCCGTGCGCGCGGAATACGAGCGTTTCGAGATCGACAACCTGGACGATGTCAATCTGATCTCACTCGGCTTCACCTGGACTTTCCTGTAGTTAATCGTACGTTTAATTAACGCTTCTTAACACTATTTTCCAGGGTACGAATCGGAACTTTGGCCCCACACCGATCTCTAATCATCCTGAGCGTCTGGAACGCTCCCCGCTTTCCTCCCTGAGCGGGTTTACCCGGAATGTCATCCCCATGCCGGGTTAGTCTGCCCCGGTGATTCATCGAATCACCGGGGCTTTTTATTGAGCACGGCTTCCATCGACTCGCGCGCCGCATCGACACCTTCGCGGCTGACCGCCGAAAACAGTTGCGCCGATGCACGTCCCTGTAGTTCCGCAAGCGCGCGACGCAGAGTTTCCCGCGCTTCGTTGCGCGAGAGCTTGTCGCACTTACTCAACAACACGTGCGCCACGCGCCCCGCTTCCAAGGCCCACTCAATCAGGTCGGCATCTTCCTGCGCCAGGCCGCGGCGTGAATCAACGATGATGATCAGGCCGAGGAGCGACTTGCGCCCCTGCATGTAATCCCCTACCAGCTGCTTCCAGTGGGCCTTCATGGCCGGGGGCACCTTCGCGAATCCGTAGCCGGGCAGGTCCACCAGCCGGCGCCCCGGGTCCAGCTCGAAGAAGTTGATCAGCTGCGTCTGCCCCGGGGTCTTGCTGGTCCGGGCCAGGGACTTGCGGTGGGTGATCGCGTTGATCGCGCTGGATTTGCCGGCGTTCGAGCGACCCGCAATAGCCACTTCGCTCCCGTCGTCGACCGGGAACTGGGTGGCGCTGTTGGCGCTGAGCATGAAACGGACATTCGGGTAGACGGACACGTGTTGGGCCTGGGCTGTAAACGATTGAGTTTAGTGTACAATTCCGCGCTCGCCGGGGGCGCCCTCCAAGGCAATAAAGCCGCGCCCGACTACTGGGGAGACCGGATAGCCATGAGAACACGGGCCCAAACTTGGGTTGGCGTTATCGCTTTGATCGCGGGCGTTACCGCGGGAAGCACCGCCTTAGCCGACGGCGACGCAGAAGCTGGTGCCACCAAGGCGGGTGTCTGCCTCGCGTGCCATGGCCTGAATGGCAACAGCACCACTGCGGAGTGGCCGAGCCTGGCCAGTCAGCACGCCGCTTACATCTCCGAGCAGCTCAAGTACTTCCGCGGCAATACGCGCGTCAATCCGGTAATGACCCCGCTCGCCGCCGGGCTCTCGGATCAGGACATCGCCGACCTGTCTGCGTACTACGAGAAGCAGAAGCCCACTGGCCTCGAAGCGGACCCCTCTTACTGGGAAGCCGGCCAGAAGCTGTATCGCAGCGGCGATGCGCTGAAGAACATTCCGGCGTGCATTGCCTGTCACGGCCCGGTGGGTCGCGGCAACGCAGCCGCTCGTTATCCGGT
>CADEFJ010000180.1 GCA_902826575.1 uncultured Pseudomonadota bacterium
GAGATGGCCTGCGTCTACGACGCGCTCGGCTCGAAAGTGAGCGTGGTCGAATTGACCAAGCAGCTGATGCCCGGCTGCGACCCAGACCTCGTGCGGCCGCTCGAGAAGCGCCTGCGTGCCCGCTACGAGCGCATCCTTACCGGCACCAGGGTGACGGCCATGGCTGCGGCGGCGGACGGCATCCGGGTCAGCTTCGAGGGCGCGGATGCACCGTCGAGCGAAACCTGGGACCGGGTGCTGATCGCGGTGGGACGCGTGCCGAACGGCAGCCAGGTCGGTGCCGACGCCGCAGGCGTTGCCGTCGACAAGCGCGGCTTCGTGGCCGTCGACAAGCAGATGCGCACCAATGTGCCGCACATCTTCGCGATCGGTGACATCGTCGGCCAGCCGATGCTTGCCCACAAGGCGATGCATGAGGCGAAGGTCGCCGCGGAAGTCGCCGCGGGCGAGAAACGCGCGTTCGATGCGCGGGTGATTCCGTCGGTTGCCTATACCGACCCGGAGGTCGCATGGGTCGGCCTCACCGAGACCGAGGCGGGCGCGCGCGGCATTGCGGTGAAGAAGGGGGCGTTCCCGTGGGTCGCGAGCGGGCGCTCGCTGTCCATGGCGCGCGACGAGGGCTTCACCAAGCTCCTGTTCGATCCGGTGACGCGCCGCCTGCTCGGCGCCGGCATCGTCGGCCCCAACGCCGGTGAGCTGATCGCCGAGCTGGCGCTCGCGATCGAGATGGGCGCGGACGCGGCCGACATCGCCCTCACCGTGCATCCGCACCCGACGCTGTCCGAGACTGTCGGGCTCGCGGCCGAGGCGTTCGAGGGAACGCTGACCGACCTCTACGTACCGAAGAAATCGCAGTAACGCGCAATCACGCACTCCGCGCAGCGCGGCTTGCGCGCGGTGCAGACGTAGCGCCCGTGCAGGATCAGCCAGTGATGGGCGTCGAGCGCAAACTCCGCGGGCGTGGTCGCGACGAGGATATCCTCGACCTGCCGCGGCGTTGTGCCCACTGCGAGCCCGGTGCGGTTCGCAACCCGGAAGATGTGCGTGTCCACCGCGATCGTCGGCTCGCCGAACGCCGTGTTCAGGATCACGTTGGCGGTCTTGCGTCCGACTCCGGGCAGCGCCTCGAGCGCTGCGCGATCGTGAGGCACCGCGCCATCATGGCGCTCGATGAGGAGCCTGCAGGCCTCGATGATGTGTTTCGCCTTCGAGTTGTACAGTCCGATCGTGCGGATGTAGCCGGACAGGCCCTCGACACCCAGCGCGAGGATACGCGCGGGCGTATTCGCCGCCGGGTACAGCTTGCGCGTCGCCGCGTTGACGCTCTTGTCGGTGGCCTGCGCCGAGAGGATCACCGCGACCAGCAGTTCGAACGGGCTCGAGTACTCGAGTTCGGTCGTGGGCTCGGGGTTGGCCTGTCGCAATCGCGCGAAGATTGCGCGGCGTCGCTGCCGCGTCATGGGACGCCGCGGGGCCTCGCTCAACGCGCGAGTCCCTTGCGGTCGGCGAGCAGGGCGTTGCGCTCGGCCGCGCGCCGCGCCGCGCGCGCATTGTGCAGTTCGTAGCGCTGCCGGTTGTCCGCGGCAGCAGGCGGCAGGGGCGAGCCGGCTGGCCGCTCCACCATCCGTATGCAATCGACGGGGCACGGCGCGAGGCACAGCTCACAGCCGTTGCAGAGCTCTGCGACGATGGTGTGCATGTGGCGCTTCGCGCCGACGATGGCGTCGACGGGGCAGGCCGGCAGGCACTTCGCGCAGCCGATGCAGCGCGGCTCGTCGATCAACGCCACCCGCTCCGGCTGCTCGCAGCCGTTGGCGGGATTGAGCGGCAGCGGCTCGCGGCCGAGCAGTTGCGCCAGCGCCGCGATCGTGCGCGCCCCGCCGGGCGGACACTGGTTGATCTGCGCCGCGCCCGAGACGATCGCCTCGGCGTAAGGGCGGCAACCATCGAATCCGCAACGCGTGCACTGCGTCTGCGGCAGCAGTGCATCGACCTCAGCGGCGCGTGATCCGGGCTGCGTCACGTCACTTTCATGCCGGGGGTGGCACCGGCATCAGGGGCGAGCAGATAGATGCCTTGCGAGTCATCGGCACCACTCGCGCACAGCACCATGCCTTCGGAGGTGCCGAAGCGCATCTTGCGTGGCGCGAGATTGGCCACCATCAACACGAGACGCCCCTCGAGCTGCTCCGGCTCGTAGGCGGCGCGAATGCCGGAGAAAACCGTGCGGCGTTCGCTGCCGAGATCGAGCTCGAGGCGCAGCAGCTTGTCGGAACCCTCGACAGTCGACGCGGCGAGCACTTTCGCGACGCGCAGGTCGAG
>CADEFJ010000181.1 GCA_902826575.1 uncultured Pseudomonadota bacterium
CTGGCGAGAACGATCACGGCCATCGCCGCGAATGCGACCCAGCCCGGCCAGCTGGCGTCGGCCGTACAGCCCTGAAGTCGCATCAACTGGAGGATCCACCAGGCGAGTGCCGCGCTCGCGCCCAGCGCGAGCGCCATGGAGAGGAGCGCGGCCCAGCCCGGCAGACGGAAGCGCGCGCCATAGGTCTCACCGTAGAGATGAACGGCGATGACGCCGCCCACGCGCTGCGTTATCCATCCGGAGAGCAGCGTGCCGATGATCATGGTGGTGGCGAGCAGCGACAGACTCGCCGTCCAAGCCGTGAAGCCGCACGCAGCATCACCCTCGTTCATCGCCCCTCCTCGTCCGATCGTCTCGCGGCCGACCGGGCAAGTCTCTTGGCCGGCCGACGCGGCGACGTCATCAGTCGCCCGGGGGAGATGTGCGGCAGCGACCAAACCGACGTCAAGGCGCCTTCGCCTCTTCTTCTCCAGGATCGGCGACGCAGCAGGCTGTCTACCAAGGGCATAGCCGGCTAGCCTTCAACCCATGATCCGAGATCGCGAGACGCTCGATGCCTTCCTCACCCAGATCGCACGCTTCGTGCGCGAGACGCTGGTGCCGCGCGAGAACGAGATGGCCGAGACCGATGCCGTACCGGCGGACATCGTGGCGACGATGCGCGGGCTCGGCCTGTTCGGCATGTCGATCCCCGAGGCGTTCGGTGGGCTCGGCCTGACGATGGAAGAGGAAGTGCTGGTCGCCTTCGAGCTCGGCCGCACCTCGCCCGCGTTCCGCTCGCTGCTCGGCACCAACAACGGCATCGGCAGCCAGGGCATCGTGATGGACGGCACGCCGGCGCAGAAGCAGCGCTGGCTGCCGCGCCTGGCGAGCGGCGAGATCGTCGGCTCCTTCGCGCTGACCGAGCCGGATGTCGGCTCCGATGCCGCCAGTCTGAAGACCAGTGCCCGGCGCGACGGCGATCATTGGGTGCTCAACGGCACCAAGCGCTACATCACCAATGCGCCCGAGGCCGGGCTGTTCACCGTCTTCGCGCGCAGCGAACCGGACAAGAAGGGCGCCGCCGGCGTCTCCGCCTTCCTCGTCGAGGGCGGCACGCCCGGCCTCCGGCTCGGCACGCTCGATCGCAAGATGGGCCAGCGTGGGGCCCACACCTGCGACGTGATCCTCGAGGATTGCCGCGTGCCGGCCGATGCGATCATCGGCGGCAGGCAGGGCGAAGGCTTCCGCACCGCGATGAAGGTGCTGGACCGCGGTCGCCTGCACATCTCGGCGGTCTGCGTCGGTGTCGCCCATCGCCTGATCGACGATGCGCTGCGCTTCGCGCTGGAGCGCAAGCAGTTCGGCCAGCCGATCGCGGAGTTCCAGCTGATCCAGGCGATGCTCGCCGACAGCCGCACCGAGGCGCTCGCGGGTCGCTCGATGGTCCTGGAGACCGCGCGGCGCAAGGACGACGGCGCCGATGTCGCGACCGACGCGGCCTGCTGCAAGCTGTTCTGCGCCGAGATGGTCGGCCGCGTCGCGGATCGCGCCGTGCAGATCCATGGCGGTGCCGGCTACATGCAGGACTACGCGGTGGAGCGCTTCTATCGCGATGTGCGCCTGTTCCGGATCTACGAAGGCACGTCGCAGATCCAGCAGCTCGTCATCGCGCGCAACATGATCCGGGATGCCAAGGCGTAGCGCGAACGTCCTCGACGCGGCGGAGCTCGCGCGCCGCAAGCCGGTCTGGACGGAGCTCTCGCGGCTGTGGCTGGACACCGCGCTCGACGATGGCGATCTGCGACTGATCGCCGACACGCTCGCGCGCTCGGGCTACAGCCTGCCTGAGCTTGAGCGGATCTATCGCCGCGAGGTGGCGCCGGTCGTCTACGCCAATACGCTCGCCGTCGCCGGCGTGTGGGACGGCTTCGACCCGGACTGGCTGCACGAAGCGGCACGACGCAACGCCGAGCGTCTCGGCCTGGGCAAGCGGCTCATGCTCGCCTTTCCGCCCACGCGACGGCTCATGTTCCATGCTGCCGACCCGGAGTGGCAGCGCGTGGTCGCGATGCTGCGGACCAGCGCCGTGCCGTAGTGCGGAGCCCGCCCCTCGATCATGTCGCGCAGCGTCGCCCTCGTCGCGATGGCCTGCGAAGCGACGCGTCGACGGGGGTGAGAGCTCAGCTTTCGGCGGCGGCCGGGGCGGCGCGCGCGTGCGACCACAGCGCGGGCACGGCGAGCAGCGCGATGAAGGACAGCGCGACGAAGCACACGCCGTAGGCACCGACGATCGGCACCGCCACGGAGAAGACCATCGGCGCGAGCAGATAACCGCTGA
>CADEFJ010000182.1 GCA_902826575.1 uncultured Pseudomonadota bacterium
CGGCCTGAGTTGGTTTGGCGGATTCGGCGGTGGGCTGCTGGCCGGGCTGCTGGTGATGCGACGCCGCCGACTGCCGATTCTTCCCGTGCTCGCGGCTGCGACGCCCGCTCTGGCACTCGCGCACGCGATTGGTCGAGTCGGCTGCTTCCTCGTCGGCGATGACTACGGTGTGCCGAGCACCTTGCCGTGGGCGATCGCGTTTCCGGAGGGGCTGCCGCCCACTTCGGTGCCGGTGCATCCCACTCAGCTCTATGAGATGGCGGCGCTGCTGCCGGTCGCATGGCAACTGCTCCGCTGGCGGCGTCAACAGCGGCCTGATCGGGTTGTTCTCGGCGCGTATCTCGTATCCTCGGGAGCGGTGCGGTTCCTGATCGAGTTCCTGCGAATGCGAGAGTCGTTGTTTGGACCATTCGCCATGGCCCACGCGCTGTCATTCGCTGCCATCTGCATGGGACTTGGCCTGGCGTGGTCAACGGGCCCAGCGAACGGTGCACCGGGCGCCCGCACATGACCCGAAGCGCCACTACGTTGACACTCGCCGCAGAGTCCAGCATCCTAGTCACGTGCTGACCCTCAGCCGCCGCCTCGTCGCGCTTGCCCTCACCGCTCTGGTGGCGATCGGGAATGCGGCCATTTGCGAGGGCTGGGCTGCTACTCCTGAAGCACGGATGGCCTGCTGCAGTGATGAGCAGCCCTGCCCCATGCACGCCGGGCAGCCACAGGGTTCCAGCACGACTCAGACCGTGACGCAGGCGCAGGCCGATAGCTGCTGCGCGTTGTCCGAGCAGGAGCAGTCCGGTCAGTCCAACCAGGCCCTTGCCGCCCCGGTCTCGAGTGCGGTCCTAGGACCTGGCATCGTCGTTCCGCCCGCTCCGCCGCGCCTGGTCCTGACCGACGCCTGGCGACCAGGCGGCCCAGGTCCATCCCCGCCCGTTTCTAGGCACGTCCTGCTCTCCGTCTTCCTCATCTAGCCCACGACAGTACCCGTGTGTCCTGCCGCCTCTGGCGGCCGGTGTCCATGTGTGCGCGCGGTCGACCGCGCGCGAGGGCTGTCGTCCATGATCCAGCGTCTCATCGACCTGTCGCTCCGCCATCGGTTCATCGTCATCGCGCTGTCAATCGCTCTCGCCGGCTGGGGCTGGTGGGCCGTCTCGGCCACCCCCATCGACGCGATTCCCGACCTCTCGGACAACCAGGTCATTGTCTTCACCGACTGGTCCGGCCACAGCCCCCAGGAGGTCGAAGACCAGATCACGTATCCGCTGACGGTGAACCTACAGGGCCTGGCCGGTGTGCGAGTCGTGCGATCGCAGTCCGCCTTCGGCTTCTCGATGATCTACGCCGTCTTCGAGGACCACGTCGATCTGTATTTCGCTCGGGCCCGCGTGCTTGAGCGCTTGAGCCTGGTGGGTAAGAGCCTTCCCGTTGGCGTGGTCCCTACACTCGGACCCGACGCGACGGGCGTGGGGCACGTCTTCTGGTACACGCTCGAGAGCGAGACGTTGTCCCTCCGAGACTTGAGGAGTCTGCAGGACTGGTTCGTCCGCTACCAGCTCAATGCCGTGCCCGGCGTCGCGGAAGTGGCGTCGGTCGGCGGATTCGTCCAGCAGTACCAGATCGACGTCGACCCCAATCGTCTACGCCAGTACGGCGTGCCGCTGAGCACGGTGGTGTCCGCTGTGCGCGAGAGCAACCTCAACGTCGGCGGCAACGTCCTGGAGTCGAACGGTGCGTGGCTGATCGTCCGCGGGGTCGGCCTGGTCGCGTCCGTCGACGACGTCAAGCGGATTGTCATCGGCGCGTCCGGTGGCACGCCGATCTCTATCGAACAGGTGGCCGATGTCCAGCTGGGCAACGCGTTCCGCGTTGCGTCACTGGTGAAGGGGACACAGGAGGCCGTCGGTGGTGTCGTGGTCGCGCGCACCGGGGTGAACACCAAGCAGGTGATCGATGCCGTCAAGGCGCGGATCGCGCAACTCCAGCCAGGGCTTCCGGCCGGCGTCCGCATCGTCCCGTTCTACGACCGCTCGATGCTGATCGAACAGGCGGCGGACACGCTGCGCCGAGCCCTCCTCGAAGAGATCGCACTCGTGACGCTCGCGCATGTGGTTTTCCTGATGCATGTCCGGTCGATCCTCATCGTGACGATTCCGTTGCCACTGGCGGTGCTCATCTCGTTCCTCGGGATGTACTACGCCGGCATCTCGTCCAACATCATGAGCCTGGCCGGCATTGCCATCGCGATTGGCGTGCTGGTGGACGCCGGCATCGTCGTCACCGAAA
>CADEFJ010000183.1 GCA_902826575.1 uncultured Pseudomonadota bacterium
GGCGCACGCAGGCGATCCTGCCGCTCAAGGGCAAGATCCTGAACGTCGAGAAGGCACGCTTCGACAAGATGCTCTCATCCGCCGAAGTCGGCACGCTGATCACCGCGCTCGGCTGCGGCATCGGCCGTGACGACTTCGACATCGAGAAGCTGCGTTATCACCGCATCATCATCATGAGCGTCGATGGCGACGACCATGTGTTCGTTCGCGATGAGCGGTGCGGCACGCGCATGGTGCGCATCGGCGAGTTCATCGACGGCGCGCTCGACGCGCACGGCGTGGCGCGCGGCGAAGTCGACAAGCTCTCCGGCAAGGCGCTCGGCGACGTCATGTGCTTCGACATCGACACGCAGGCGATCCGCTTCCGCCCGATCAAGAGCGTGATTCGCCACCCGCTCGACGAGAAATTGTTCGCCGTGCGCACGGCGTACGGCCGCAACGTGCGTGTCACATCGAGCCACAGCGTCTTCGTCAGCGAAGCCGGCAAAGTAAGGCTCAAGCGCGGTGACGAACTGCGTGTGGGCGATCAACTCGTCGCGCCGAAGACGCTGCGCTTGCCCGCCACCGCGCCGCAGCGCTTCGACCTGCTGCGGGAGTTGTGGGGCCATCGAGGCGCGGCAAAGCAGATCTGGGTGCGCGGCCCGGCAGTTGAAGCCTGGTATCGCGACAGGGTCACACGCGAGTACGCGTCGAATGCCTCGCTCACGGAGCCCCGCGTCGAGATTCCCGCGCCCGTTCGCGACGAGCTCGCAGCGCGCAGACGCGCGAGCGGGATCACGAATGCAGCCCTGTGCGCATCCGTGGGCATTCGCCAGCCGGTCACGTTCCATGCGTGGGAGAAGGGCGACAGTCGCCCGACGGTCGGGCACCTCGAAGCTTATCTGGATGCCATCGGAGCGGACCGCCACGACGTCATGGCGCGCGCCGTCGTGGTGGGCAGCCGGCTCGAACGTACCTGGGACGAGCAATACACCGGCTCTGGTGCCAACCGCCTGCGCGACTACGTGCGGTTGTCATCGCTCGAGGCAACTGACCTCGACTGGTTCGACGGCCGCGACGACCTCGAATTGACGCCGGAACATTACGGCAGCCGCGGCATCGGCCGGTACCTGCCGGTCGACGAGCGTCTGATGACGCTGCTCGGCTTCTACCTGGCCGAAGGGTCCTGCTCCGAACGCAATGGCGTGCGCCTTTCGATCGGGCGCAGCAACGAGCGGCTGGTTCCGGAAATGACGGCACATTTTGCGGCCGTGTTCGGTGCCTCGCCGGCGCTCTACCAGGCGCGCGAGCGCTGCAGCGAACTGAAGCTGGTCAACCGGGTCGCGGCGCTCGCCTGGCAGCAGCTGTTCGGCTTCGAAGACGCGGATTCCTGCAGCAAACGCATTCCGGACCTCGTGTTCAACGTGTCGGAAGCGCTACGCCTCGCGTTCCTGCGCGGCTACCTGCTGGGCGACGGCACGGCGGCCGCTGGCCGCCTCGCGTTCGCAACGTCTTCGTATGATCTCGCGAGCGGACTGATGTACTGCCTCAGCTCGCTCGGTGTCGTCGCCACGATCTCGGAAATCGCGCCAGACGGCGTCGGGCGTGAGATCCGCGGCAGCCCGTGCGTGACCCGCCATCGGCACTGGACAATCACGGTCTGCGCGCACGAGGACCTGCGGGCGCTGCATTCCGTCTGGCAGGACCACCCCGCGGCGGCCGGAATTGCGGCCCATGTCGGCGGCACGCCGAACCACGCCAATCGCCGCTTCGAAGTCCTCGACGGCGACCTGATGGCGCTGCCGATCGTGTCGATCGAGGAGACGCAAGCCTCGAACGGCTCGGTCTACGACTTCTCCGTCGAGGGCGACGAGAACTTCATCGCCGGCATGGGCGGCCTGTGCTGCCACAACACCGACGCCGACGTCGACGGCAGCCATATCCGCACGCTGCTGCTCACGTTCTTCTACCGGCAGATCCCGCTGCTGATCGAGCGCGGCTACGTCTACATCGCGCAGCCGCCCCTCTACAAGATCAAGCGCGGCAAGCAGGAGATGTACATCAAGGACGACAACGAACTGAACGCCATGTTGCTGAACTCGGCGCTCGAGGATTCGGCATTGCACGTCAATACCGAAGCGCCGCCGCTGCGTGGCGCCGGGCTCGAGATGCTGGCGCGCAAGTACATGGAAGTGCAGGCGATCATCCAGCGCTGGTCGAAGCGCTACGACGAGCGCC
>CADEFJ010000184.1 GCA_902826575.1 uncultured Pseudomonadota bacterium
TCCTCTTCATGGGGACGGAGTTCCTGCCGGAGCTCGATGAAGGGGCGCTCGCCGTCAACCACATGCGCCTGAAGAGTGTGTCTTTGACCGAGGCGGTGCGTCAGGCAGGCATGGTCGAGCACACACTCAACGAGTTCCCGGAAGTACTGACCACCGTCAGCCGGATCGGCCGACCGGAAATTGCCACCGATCCCATGGGGCCGGACATGGCTGACACCTACGCCATCCTCAAGCCCCGCGACCAGTGGCGGCCAGGGGTTGAGCGCGACGATCTCGTGCGAGAACTCTCGGAGCGTCTTGAACAACTGCCTGGTGTGGTGTCATCGATTTCCCAACCGATCAAGTTCCGCATGATGGAGCTGATCGAAGGCGTCGGCGTGCGTTCTGATGTGGGCGTCAAGATCTTCGGCGATGATCTGGGCACGCTCCTGAGAGAGGCCAGTGAAGTCGCGAACGTCGTCCGCGGCGTCCCTGGCGCGGCGGACGTCAAGGTGCAGCAGCTTACCGGCCTGCCGGTGCTCGAGATCGCGGTGGATCGTCGGGCGGTGGCCCGCTACGGGATTAACGTGGCCGACGTGCAGCAGGTGGTGCAGACCGCCATTGCCGGCTCGGAGGCGACGACGGTCCTCGAAGGCTTCATGCGATTCGGTCTGGTCGTGCGCTTCCCGCCCGAAGTGCGGTCGGATGCCGCGGCCATTGGGAACCTGCTCGTAAGCGCGCCGAATGGCGAGCGCGTACCTTTGCGGCAGCTCGCACGCATCACCAGCCGCGAAGGACCTGCCGAGGTGAGCCGCGAGAATGCGCAGCGTCGCATCACAGTGGAGGTCAACGTCCGCGACCGGGACATCGGTTCGTTCGTGGAGGAGGCGCGCGGTCTGGTCGAGCAGCGGGTCCAGTTGCCGGCGGGTTACACGATGAACTGGGGTGGGATGTACGAGCACCTCGAAAGTGGCCGGCGGCGGCTCATGATCGTCGTCCCGATCACGTTCGCACTCATCTTCCTGTTGCTGTTCACGACGTTCAACTCGTTGAAGCAGGCCGCGCTCGTCTTCACGGGGATCCCCTTCGCGATCACCGGTGGCGTCTTTGCGCTGTTCCTACGCGGTATGTACTTTTCCATGAGCGCCGGCATCGGGTTCATCGCGCTGTTCGGCGTGGCCGTGCTGAACGGCGTCGTGATGGTGTCGTTCATCAACCAATTGCGCGAGGCTGGACAGCCGATTGAAGCCGCCATCCGGGAAGGTGCCTTGACCCGTCTGCGTCCCGTCTTGATGACAGCGTTGGTCGCCAGCCTCGGCTTCGTGCCGATGGCGCTCTCCACCAGCACGGGCGCCGAAGTGCAGCGGCCCCTCGCCACCGTGGTGATCGGCGGCCTGATTACGTCAACGGCGCTTACGCTATTGGTCCTTCCGACGCTATACCGCTGGTTCGAGCGCGAGAGACCGGAGGTAGAACTGTGATGTTCGAAGTGAAGGCGATTGTCACGCCTCAGCGACTCGACGCGGTGCGAGCCGCACCACGCGTGGTCGCCCAGATGCCCGGGCCCGACACGTCACGGGTCACGGCCGGTGCGGTAACCGGCCTCGGGTCTCTGGGTGCCGGAGCGATCCTCAAGAGCGGAGATGTTCATGTGCGTTGCCTGACCACCCGGCGCAATCTGTCGGCGGAGAGTACCGAACCGTTCCCGAAGTCTCGGGATCCACATAGAACGGAGCATGGATGACGTCTGCCCAGATCGACCTCCGTGTTGCGAATCTCGATTGCGACAGCGAGGCTGCGGCCATCCAACGCGGGCTCGGCGGAGAACCAGGCATCGTCCGTGTAGACGTGTCGCCAAAGAGCGCCAGACTGCGCGTCGATTACGATGCCGACGCCACCACTCGCGAGGCGATTGAGCGCCGGCTGCACACGCTGGGGTTTCCGTTGCAGGCGGGGCGGCCCAGTGGGCCGCTACCGCCTTGGCAGAACCCAAAGGTCCTTGCGTCGAGCGCCTCCGGCCTGCTGTTGTTGGTCGGATGGCTTCTTGGGTGGGCGCCGATACCTGCTGGGCTTCAACTGGCGCTCTATCTGATATCGGCGATCAGCGGCGGTTACTACTTCGGGCGTGAAGCCGTCGAGGATCTGATTCACGAACGACGCATCGGGATCGAGATGCTCATGACGGCCGCGGCAGTGGTCGCCATCGTGATGGGCCAGGCCGCGGAGGGCGCGATGCT
>CADEFJ010000185.1 GCA_902826575.1 uncultured Pseudomonadota bacterium
ACAAGCGGCGCGGCGCCGCGGTCGGCGTTGCGACGCCCGACAACGTCGTGCTGCGTGGCCCCGGTGACTTCGCCGCGGCGATCGAGCGGCTCGGACTGCCGCTGATCGTGAAGCCCGCCACGCAGGGCTCGTCGGTCGGCATGACGAAGGTCACCGAGGCCGCGCAGCTCGACGCGGCCTGGCAGGCTGCCGCCGTGCACGAGCCGGTGGTGTTCGCCGAGCCGTGGGTCACCGGCGCCGAGTACACCGTCGCGGTGCTCAAGGGGCGCGCATTGCCTTCGATCCGCATCGAAACACCGAAGGTGTTCTACGACTACGAGGCGAAGTACTTCCGCAGCGACACGCTGTACCACTGCCCCTCGGGGCTGTCCGCGGGCGAGGAGAAGCGTCTCGGCGAGCTGGCACTTGCGGCGTGCGATGCCTGCGGTGTGACCGGCTGGGGCCGGGTCGACTTCATGGCCGATGCCGACGGGCAGCCGTTGTTCCTCGAGATCAACACCGTGCCGGGCATGACCGATCACAGCCTCGTGCCGATGGCGGCGCGCGCCGAGGAAGTCGGCTTCGATGAACTCGTGTGGCGCGTGCTCGAGACGAGCTTTGCGCGTACGCCAATCGCCAGGAAGCCGGCCTGATGCGCCTGCGCCCGAGAAATCGGCGCAAACAGAGCGAGCGCGTCTGGCGCCTGCCGGCGATCGACTGGCGGCGGCTGGCCGCGACGGCCGGCAGCCTGGCCGCGCTCGCCGGCGCGACCCTCGGCGTGGCGTGGACGCTCGATCAGCCGATCGAGACGATCATCGTAGAGGGCCGCTTCCAGCGTGTCTCGCCGCTCGACGTCGAGCAGGCAGTCAAGCAGCGCGTGCGTGGCACCGGTCTCGTCAGCGTCAATCTCGAGGCGGTGGGCCGCAGCCTGCAATCGATCCCGTGGGTGGACAGCGCCAGTGTGCAGCGGGCCTGGCCGCGCGGCCTGCGCGTGCACGTGCAGGAGCAGGTTGCCGCGGCGCGTTGGGGCGCCAACGGCCTGCTCAACACGCGCGGTGAACTCTTCATCTCGGAGTCGCGTCACATTCCGCCTGAGCTGCCGCAGCTGTCCGGACCGATCGGCACCGAGCGCGACGTGGCCGAGCGCTACCTCGCGGTGCGCGGGCGCCTGATGGAAGCGGGCCTGCGCATCGCGGCGATGCGCCTCGATGAGCGCGGCGCGTGGGAGTTCGATCTCGACAACGGCATCACCGTGCGGCTCGGCCGCCGCGATGTCGACGCGCGCTTCGAGCGCTTCATGGTCGCGGGCCTGAAGCTGGTCGGCGAGCGCGGCGGCGACATCACTTATCTCGACATGCGCTATTCGAACGGCTTTGCAACCGGCAGGGCCACCCAGGACGACAAACCGGACGCCTGAGAAGACATGGCAAAACGTGCAGACAGAACCCTGATCGTCGGCCTCGACATCGGCACCTCGAAAGTGGTGGCGCTGGTCGGGGAAATTGCCTCTGACGGCACGATCGAGGTCATCGGACTCGGTTCGCAACCCTCGCGTGGCCTGAAGAAGGGCGTGGTCGTCAACATCGAGTCGACCGTGCAGTCGATCCAGCGCGCCGTCGAGGAGGCCGAGCTGATGGCCGGCTGCGAGATCCACTCGGTATTCGCCGGCATAGCCGGCAGCCATGTGCGCAGCCTCAATTCGCATGGGGTGGTGGCGATCCGCGACAAGGAGGTTTCGCACCACGATGTCGTGCACGTGATCGACGCGGCCAAGGCCGTGGCGATCCCGGCCGACCAGAAGATCCTGCACGTGCTGCCGCAGGAATTCATCATCGACGGGCAGGAAGGCATACGCGACCCGATCGGCATGTCGGGCGTGCGCCTCGAGGCGAAGGTGCACATCGTCACCGGCGCCGACAGCGCCGCACAGAACATCGAAAAGTGCATCCAGCGCTGCGGACTCGACGTCGACGACGTGGTGCTCGAGCAGCTCGCCTCGAGCTTCGCCACGCTCACCGACGACGAGAAGGAGCTCGGCGTATGCCTCGTCGACATCGGCGGTGGCACGACCGACCTGGCGGTGTTCTCGAGCGGCGCGATCCGCCACACGGCGGTGATTCCGATCGCCGGCGACCAGGTGACCAACGACATCGCCGTGTCGATGCGCACGCCGACGCACTACGCCGAGGACATCAAGGTGCGCTACGCCTGCGCGCTGTCGCAGCTCGCCAATCC
>CADEFJ010000186.1 GCA_902826575.1 uncultured Pseudomonadota bacterium
TCGCGCGCCTGGATGCTGATGTCGGTCGCCTGGCCCTGGAAGCCGCCCCACGGCTGGTGGATCATCGCACGCGAGTTCGGCAGCATGAAACGCTTGCCCTTGGCGCCACCGGCCAGCAGCACCGCGCCCATCGAGGCGGCCATGCCGACGCAAATAGTGCTCACGTCGGGCTTGATGAACTGCATCGTGTCGTAGATCGCAAGTCCCGCACTGACCGAGCCGCCCGGCGAATTTATGTAAAGCGCGATGTCCTTGTCCGGATTCTCGGACTCGAGGAACAGCAGCTGCGCGACGATCAGGTTCGCCATGTGGTCCTCGACCGGACCCACGATGAACACGACCCGCTCCTTCAGCAGGCGCGAGTAGATGTCATAAGCACGCTCGCCGCGAGCGGTCTGCTCGACGACGATCGGCACCAGGTTCAGGGCTTGCTCTTTCATGACCCGCTATTGTGCCCGAAGCGCGTGAGTTCCTTGAAGGAAGATGGCTTGTCCGTGATTCTGGCCCGTTCCACGACCCAATCGACCAGCTGCTCCTCGAGCACCGCCGACTCGATCTGGCGCATGGCGTCTGCGTTCTGCAGGTAGGCACGGCGCATCTCGTCGGAATTCGGGTAGCTGCCCGCGATGTCCTCGAGGCGCGCCTGCACGCGCGCCCGATCGACCTTCAGCTCGCTGCTGCGCAGCAGCTCGCCGATCACGAGCCCGAGCGCGACGCGGCGGCGGGCGGGATCGATGAACTGTTCGCGCGGCGGCAACTGGCTTGCGTCCTTCGCGCCGGTGCGCCGGCCGATGTCGACCTGCATTTCCTGCACGGTCTCCTCGACGAGTCCCTGCGGCACCTCGAGCGGATTTTCGCGGTACAGCGCGTCCATCACCTGCGCGCGCAGGTGATTGCGCACCGCCTCTTCGAGTTCGCGCTCCATGCTCTCGCGCACTTCCTTGCGCAACTGCTCGACGCCGCCTTCCTTGACGCCGAAGTCCTCGGCGAACGCATCATCGAGCGCCGGCAGGTCTGCCTCCTCGACCTGCTTGACCGTGATCGTGAATTCCGCGGTTTTCCCCGCCACTTCCCTGCCGTGGTAATCGTCCGGAAAGTGCACCACCGCCGTGCGGGACTCGCCGGGCCTGGCGCCCGCAAGCACCTGCTCGAACTCGGTGAGCACCTGGCCGGCACCGAGCACTACCGGCGTGTCACGGCCCTCGCCGCCCGGGAAGGCGACGCCGTCGATGCGCCCTTCGAAATCGAGCACCACGCGATCGGTGGTCTTCGCGCCGCGCTCGACCGCCGTATAGGTGGGGCGCTGCTTGCGCAGCGATTCGAGCATGTCCGCGACGTCCGCATCCAGGACGCTCGCCGTCGGGCGCTCGATCGCGAGCGATTCGACCGGCGCGAGCCTGATCTCGGGCAGGACCTCGAAGGTCGCGATGTATTTGAGGTCGGCGCCCGGATCGAGCGCGATCGGCTGGATGCGCGGACCGGTCGCCGGCTTCAGGTTCTGCTGCGTGATCGCATCGCTGAACGAGGAGCGCAGCAGGTCGTTCACCACCTCGGAGTGGACCTGCGAGCCGTACTGCTGGCGCACGACGCCCATCGGCGCCTTGCCCTGGCGAAAGCCCTTGAAGCTCGCGGTGCGCGCGATCTTCTTCAGCCGCAGATCGACTTCGGCGGCGATCTGATCTGCCGGGACGGCGACCTCGAGCTTGCGCTCCAGTCCACCGGTTGCGGTCAAGGAAACCTGCATCGTGCCCTGCCTGAATTATCTGGTGCGAAAGGAGAGACTCGAACTCTCACGGGTTACCCCACTGGAACCTAAATCCAGCGCGTCTACCAGTTCCGCCACTTTCGCTCTGGCTGCGGAGTTCGACCCTGCGCGAGGGGCGCGGATTATAGCCAAAAGGGTGGTGGGCCGTGTAGGAGTCGAACCTACGACCAAGAGATTAAGAGTCTCCTGCTCTACCAGCTGAGCTAACGGCCCTTACCGAAAATGGGGTGGACGATGGGACTCGAACCCACGACGGCCGGGATCACAACCCGGGGCTCTACCAGCTGAGCTACGTCCACCGTCAACTTCAAGGGGGCGCGAGTATACCAGCGCTCGCGCGGCCTGCCACTGCGGCTGGTGCGCCCGGCAGGACTCGAACCTGCGACCCCCGGCTTAGAAGGCCGGTGCTCTATCCAGCTGAGCTAAGGGCGCTCGCCTGCGGCC
>CADEFJ010000187.1 GCA_902826575.1 uncultured Pseudomonadota bacterium
GCGCTCGACTCCACCGGCGATCGAACCCAGGCCTTTGGCCAGTGGCTGTATGAGACCCTCGGGTGGTGGGAGTACCGCGTCCGCGGCTGGATCAAACCCCAATAGGAATTGCCCATGCGCACCGCCATCCTGTTCGCCGGCGGCGCCGGCCTGGTGGCCGCCGTCCTCTCCCTCGGCGCCGGCACGCCCGCCCCGGTCCAGGGGGCCCGGGTCCTCGTCTACCACGACATGGAAGGCCTCGCGGGCCAGACCGATCCGACCACGTTCCGCTTCAACCACCAGGAATCCTACCCGACCGGCCGGAAGCTCCTGGTGGCGGACCTCAACGCGGTCATCGGCGGTTTGTTCGACGGCGGCGCCACCGAGGTGCACGTCGTCGACGCGCACGGGAGCGGGAACCCGGAGCCGGACGTGATTACCGCGGACCTCGACCCCCGCGCCAAACAGGTGTTCCGTGACCGGCCCTTCCGGCAATACGTCGATCTGGTGGCGCCGGACGTCTACGACGCGGTGGTGGCCGTGGGGATGCATGCCAAGACCGGGAGCCGCGGCTTCGCATCGCACACCTACACGCTCGGCATCGAGTTCCTGCTCAACGGCAAGACCATCACGGAAAGCGAACTGATCGGATACAGCTGGGGTCGGGTCGGGGTGCCGGTGATCATGGTGACGGGCGACGACCGCCTCGAGCGCGACCTGACCACGATGCCATGGATCCAATACGTGGTGACCAAACAGGCCACCGCGGCCGATTCCGCCATTCCCCGCCCCGTCGCGACGGTACACGCCGAGATGCGGGCCGCCGCCCGCCGCGCGCTCGAGCAACGCGGCAAAGCCAGACCGATGGCGCTCCGAGGCCCGATCGAGGCGGGCCTCCGCGCGGTGGCGCCCGCCAGCTCGGCGTACGCCTGCTCGAAGCGGGGGAGCCAGTTGCGCTCGACCCCGAAGCCGTGCCCCACCTTCGGCAGCGCGATCAATTCGCCGTGAGCGGTGGCGGCGACGAATTCGCGCGTGCTCCGCGGATTGCAGACCTGATCGGCTTCACCCTGCAGCACCACCCAGCGCGTACGGTTGGCGGGCGCCGGCCGGTAAACGAGGCCCTTCGGCTTCGCCGCCGATCCCTGCAGGTCATACTCGAGTCCGCTGCCACGGCAGGGCTGACGCACCAGGTCGAGGTCCGGGCAGAAGCCCAGGCTCATCACGCCCGCGAAAGTACCGGGTGGCGATTGAACCATCACGGCGTAGACGAGCGTCGCGCCGGACGAGTAGCCGGCGAGCACCGGCACGAAGTACTCCTCGAGCTGCAACTGTTTCTGCACGGCGTGCGAGAGTGCCTCGAAGTCGGCGCCGTAGTTGCGGCATTCGTTCGTGGGCGTGTTGACGACATCGCGATAGTGACGCATGTCGATGCCGACGACGATCGAGCCCGCTTCCACCATGTGCTGCGCCATGCCAACCACACCGAGATGCCAGCCGCCGTCGCCGGACACGAACAGCACGACACTGCTGGGTTTTTTGGCGGGTCGATACACCACCACCTCTCCGAACCGGCCGATCCCGATCCGCTCTCCTTCGGACGCAACGGCGGGCAGTCCGAGGGCCAGGGCAAGCACGAACCACATGAGCGCCACATGTCTCACTTGGTGACGAGCTCCTTCAGGCCGCCGGAGATCAGGATCGAGACGTCGTATAGCGCGCGCGGCAGCTGCAGGCCGCCGGGCGAGGCCATGTACCGCGGCTCCCAGACCGGCCCGAACTTGTTCTTGTAATGGCGCAGGCCCTCGAAATTGTAGAACGACTCGCCGTGCCGGTACAGGAAGCCGCCCATGCGATGCCAGAACGGGGCGAGCGTGCGCGACTCGAGCCCCGCAAGCGGCGCCATGCCGAGGTTGAACCAGCGATAGCCCTGTGTGCGGCCCCAGAGCATCAGCTCGATGAACAGATAGTCCATCGTTCCGCCCGGCGCGTCGCGGCCGAAGCGCATCAGGTCGATCGAGAGCTCCTCGTGTGCTGCCGTCGGCCACAGGTTGGCGAACGCGACGACCTGGCCCTGCACGCGCACGACCGCGACGGCAAAGTGGCGAATGTAGTCTGTGGAGAACGCGCCGACCGAGAAGCCCTTCTCGGCCGTGGCCTTGTCCTCGAGCCAGGCGTCCGAGACGGCGTGCAGGCGCGGCAACAGGCGCTCGA
>CADEFJ010000188.1 GCA_902826575.1 uncultured Pseudomonadota bacterium
GCTCGGCGCCAGCGGCGTGCGCGAGCGCCTGCTCGGCGTGTCGTTCGCGGGCCCGCTCGAAGTCGCCTATCGCGCCTGCCTCGAATCGCGCATCGCGAGCCGCGTGTTCCTCGAGATCGCGCAGGTCGAGGCGTCGAGCGCCGACGAACTGTACGCGGCGCTGCGCGTGCTGCCCTGGCACGAACACATCGATCCGGACGGTACGCTCGCCTGTGACTACTCCGGCCAGCACCCCGGGATCAATCACACGCGCTACGGCGCGCAACGGGTCAAGGATGCGATCTGCGATGCGCTGCGCGAGCGCCACGGCCGCCGGCCGGACGTGTCGCTCGAACGTCCGTCGGTGCGCGTACACGCGCACGCGCACGGCAGCAAGGTCACGGTGTCGATCGATCTGTCGGGCGAAGGCCTGCACCGACGCGGCTATCGATCGCAGGCCGGAGAGGCGCCGCTGCGCGAGAATGTCGCTGCGGGCATCCTGATCCGCGCCGGCTGGCGCTCAATGGCGGACGAGGGCGCGGAGCTGCTCGACCCGATGTGCGGTTCGGGCACGTTCGCGATCGAGAGCGCGATGATCGCCGCCGACCTGGCGCCGGGTCTCGCGCGCGAGTATTTCGGCTTCACCGGATGGAAGGGCCACGATGCCGCGCTGTGGCAGCGCCTGCACGCCGAGGCCGCAGCTCGCGTCAGGCCACACGATGGCAGCGCGCCGCGACTGCGCGGCAGTGACATCGACGCGCGCGCGGTGCGCATCGCCAGGGAAAATGCTACGCGGGCCGGTGTGGCGGCCTGGGTGAGTTTCGAGCGGGTGCCCCTTGCGGATGCGCGGCCTACCGCGCCGCGGGGCCTGCTGTGCGCGAACCCGCCCTACGGCGTGCGCCTCGAAGATCGCGAAACGGCGCGCGCGCTGCATCGCGAACTCGGCGCGGTGCTGCGCGGGCATTTCAATGGCTGGCGCGCGGCGGTGATCACCGGCGCGCCGGAGATGGGACTCGAGCTGGGCCTGCGTGCCCAGCGCACGCACACGGTGTGGAACGGCGCACTCGAGTGCCGGCTGCTGCGCATCGAGGTTCTGCCTGGGAGCGTGCGCGATTTCGCGAGGGCGCGACCCGCGCGCCTCGCCGATCCCGCGCTGCGGGACACGCCGGGCGCGCGCATGTTCGCGAACCGGCTCGCGAAGAACGCCAAGCGGCTCGGCGAGTGGGCTGCGCGTGCCGGCGTCGAGTGCTATCGCGTCTACGACGCCGACATGCCGGAGTACGCGTTCGCGATCGACCTCTACACCGCGGCCGGATCGTCGACCCGCTGGGCGTACGTGCAGGAGTACGCCGCACCACGCGAGATCGAACTCGAAGCGGTGCGACGACGACGTGGCGAGGCGTTGTCGGCGCTACCGGAAGTACTGGGGCTGGAGGAGAGTCAGGTCATGGTCCGCATGCGGCGGCGGACCGGGCGTGGCGAGCAATACGGGAAGGAAGCGGAGCGCGGCGAGTTCCATGTCGTCGCCGAGTCCGGGCTGCGCTTCCAGGTCAATTTCACGGACTACCTCGACACCGGGCTGTTCCTCGATCATCGCCTCACGCGCGCGCGACTGCGGGATGCCGCGCGCGGCGGGCGCTTCCTGAACCTGTTCGCGTACACCGGCAGCGCGACCGTGTACGCCGCCGCCGGCGGTGCACGCGCGACGACGAGCGTCGACCTCTCGCGCACCTACCTTGACTGGGCGCAGCGGAACCTCGAGCTGAACGGCCTGGCGGGGCGGCAACACCAGTTCGTCCAGGCGGACTGCCGCGAGTGGCTCGCCGAGGCCGCGCGGCGCGCGGAGCGCTTCGAGCTGATTTTCCTCGACCCGCCGACCTTCTCGAATTCGAAGCGCATGCAGGGCGTGCACGACGTGCAGCGCGACCACCCGGCGCTGATCGACACCTGCATGCGGCTGCTCGCGCCGGGCGGGCTGCTCGTATTCTCGACCAACGCGCAGAAGTTCCGCATCGATCCGGGGCTCGCGCAGCGCCATGCCCTCGTCGATATCACGCCTGCGACGATACCCGAGGATTTCGCCCGCAATCCGCGCATCCACACCTGTTTCGAGATTCGCGCCTGCTGAGTGCTCAGAGCAGGTCGCGCAACCGGTACCACGCCATCGCGAGCACCAGCGCGGGCCGGCGCAGCAGCGCGCCGCC
>CADEFJ010000189.1 GCA_902826575.1 uncultured Pseudomonadota bacterium
TCTTCTTCATGAACCGGTTTCAGATCATTCCTGAAGAGCGCATTCTCAAGTCTCGCTTCGGTGTGCCGTTTGAGAGGTATCTGGAGGCGGTACGTCGCTGGATCTAGGAAGATCCGTGCAAGTCCCATAGCCGTAGTGGTTGCGACGCCGCACCTTCGCGGAATGTCAGAGGCAGCCGCCAGTTAAGGTATTTCCTGAGTAGAGTACCGGTTTGATGGTTCTCTCAAGACTGCTTTCTCCTGGCTTTTGAGACTTCTACCTCCTCCTGGGGTCGCTCCCCGGCTGCCAATTGGGCATACTCCCGCCATGCCGTCGGCTTCCAGCAGACCAATTTTCTGCTTTGTCATCGCACTCATGCTCCTCATGGTGCGGGTGGCCGACGCCCATGCGCATCTCTGTTACGACGGAAAAGAACCTCCTTCGGCTATTCATTTGGCCTGCGGTGGTGCTCATCCCTGCGAGACCGACAAGTCAACGGGACACACCGGCGACAAGGATGTTCAGGTTTCCGCGGACCTTCTAGTCAAGAAATCAGTCTCCGCTGATTCGTGGATGCCGCCGCTGCTGGCATCCATACTCCAGTACATCGCTCCACCCTCCAACGAGCGCATTTCCGTCGAAGTGACGATTGTTCGCCCGACGGAGCCCGCCTATCTACGCCCGCCGCTTCGCGGCCCTCCCGCTTAATCCTCCAAGCCTCGACTGATTTCGGCTAACACGCGCGCGCATTGAGCGCTCGCGTCGGAGGATTTCATGAAGAATTTGATCGCACGTGCATTGGGCACGTGCATCGCTGCATGGCTGGCGCTCGCGAGCGCCAACGCCGTTGCGGCAGATGCCAGCGAGCCCCGCGGCGCCATCACGCTGGCCCAGGCGCTCGATGCCGCTTTGAAGAGCAATCCGGAATTGACCGCGAGCCGGTATGAACTCACGGCGGCGCAGGCGCGCATAGTTCAGGCAGGTATGCGCCTGAACCCGGAGCTGAGCCTGGAGCTCGAGAATTTCGCGGGCGGCGGCGAAGCGCAAGGAACTGATGCCCTCGAAACCACCTTGGCGTTCAGTCAGGTGGTGGAGCTCGGTGGGAAGAGGTCGCTGCGCCGCTCGATCGCAGAGGTGGACAGCGATCTGATCACGCTGGACCTGAGGGCACGGCAGCTCGATCTGCTTGCCGATGTCACCCGCCGATTCATCGACGTGGTAGCCGCTCAGGAACGCATCCGATTCGCCGATGAAAACGTCGCCATCGCACAGCGGACGCTGGATGCCATCGCGGCACGGGTGAAAGCTGCACGCTCACCGATCGCCGAAGAAAGCCGCGCGCGGATCACGCTCACGCGTGCGCAGATTGACCGACGGCAGGCCACGCTGGCTCTTGAAACTGCGCGCAGCGCACTCTCGTTGACCTGGGGCCGCGTGGATCCGCAATTCACTTCTGCGAATGCAGATCTGTTCGCGTTTCAATCGCTTGAACCCTTCGAAGCACTGGCCGCGAAGATCGAGCGTAATCCCGACATTACGCGCTTCGCAAGCGAGGCCCGGCTGCGCGACGCGGAGCTGCGATTGGCGCAGGCACAAGTCAGGCCGAACGTCACCCTCAGCGTTGGCGTGCGCAATTTCCGCGAATCCGGGGACAACGCTCTCGTCGCCGGCTTTTCGATGCCTCTGGCCGTCCACGATCGAAATCAGGGCGGCATTCGTGAGGCGCGTGCCCGACGCGCTCAGAGCGATGCCGAACTATCAGCCAGCAAGACCCGCCTATTGGGAACGCTCTATGCGTTGTACCGCGAGATCGGAGCCGCTCGCGAACGCGCGACGAGTCTTCGCGCGGAGGCACTGCCTCAGGCGCGCGACGCTTTGACTCAAACGCAGAGCGGATATGAGCGAGGCCGATTCTCGTTCCTCGAGTTGCTGACCACGCAGCAGGACCTTCTCGCTTTGAGCGAAGCGGCCATCGACGCCGCCGCCGAATACCACAGATTGCTCGCCGAACTCGAACGACTCACGAGCGAGCCCCTCACTTCACAAGATCTCGAGGCACCGTTGCCATGACTTCATCGAATCGATTCCATATTTTCGGCGCGTCTGTCGCGCTGCTGTTCTGCCTGGTGCTTGCATTGACAGGGTGCGGCGACAAACCCGCCGCCGCGACGGCGTCGT
>CADEFJ010000190.1 GCA_902826575.1 uncultured Pseudomonadota bacterium
GCGGGGGATGGCGATGCGCTTCGTGGCGGGCGGACCGCGTCGAGGAACGTGCGAAAGCGCGCTTCGATCCGGGCGCGGCGCGCATCGAAGCGCTCGCGCAGTCCGCCGATGGCGACGTACAGTGGTCGCGGGCCGAGCTCGAGCGGAATCATCGCGCCGAGCGCGGCCACGTCGACGTGCAACGCCCCGGTCGCGTATGCGTAGCCCTGCTGGCGCGCCCGCTGCACATCGGCGAGTACCTGCTGCAAGTCTGCGGTCGGTCCGCGCTCGGGCGGCAGCCGCTGCGCGCGCGCGTACATCGAACGGATCGTGGTCGCGGGCAGCGACGCAAGATGGGCGGCACCCACCGCCGAGCCGAACGCCGTGTAGCGCTGGCCCACCTCGGCGCTCCAGCGGATGCCGCCGGGAACATTGACCGCATGCACGATCTCCATTTCGAGATCGCTGGGTGCGGCGAACGAGGTGGTCTCGCCGGTGTCCTGTGCGAGGCGCTCGAGTGCGTCGAGCAGGTGGTGGTTGCTGCGCCAGCTGTCGGCGAGCCAGTGGCCCAGCATCGCGAATTTCGCGGTGGGCAGGTAAGTCGCGCTGCGCCGATCCATGGCCAGCACGCCCTCATCGACGAGTGTGCGCAACAGGTCGGCAATGCTCGAGCGCGGGGCGCCGAGCCGCGCAACAATTTCGCTCGAGCTCAGGGCGCGGCGCGCGCGCGCGAACTCCTCGAACAAGGTGACCGTACGAACCACCGATCGGGCGCCTTCCGTCATCAGCGCGACTCCAATGTAAACCGGATATGTGGAATATCAGTACGCAGTTCCGGATTTATTGACAGGAGTCTGCGCCCGATGCCACCGTAAGTCGAGACACAATGCGCAAACCAGGGGGGAATCCCAAGCGATGAGCGGTGCAGGACTATTACTGTCGGGCGGGCTGCGTGTTTCGGCAGCGCGCACGCCGTCGAAGATCGCGCTCATCTGCGCGCAGCAGCGCCGCACCTATGCCGAGCTGCTCGAGCGCGTGAACCGTGTCGGCGCGCGCCTCGCCGGGTTGGGCTTCGGGCCGGGCGATCGCGCGATGGTGATCGCGCCGAACTGCATCGAATACCCGGAGCTGATCTGCGGTGTCGCCGACGCCGGCGGCATCATCGCGACCTTGAGTCCGCGCTGCACGACCGCGGAAGTGTCCGCTGCCATCAATGACTGTCGTGCGCGCGTCCTGTTCGTGCATGCGGCCAACATGGGGCAAGTCGATCGCGCGGCGTTGCCCTCGGCCGAGCACGTGATCGTCCTCGGCGAAGAGTATGAGGCCTGGCTGCGCGCGGCCGATCCGACGCGCTCGCCGATGCTGTCGCCGGCGGGACCACCGGTTGCCGAGACCGATCCGTTCACGCTCGTCTACAGCTCCGGCACCACCGGCAAGCCCAAGGGCATCGTCATCTCGCACCGTTCGCGCACGCTGACATTCCACGCAATGGCGATGGAGTACGGCTGCTACGGCCCGGATGACGTGCAGCTCGGCATCGCGCCGATGGCGCACGGCGCGGGCTTCGCATTCATCATGTGTTCGGTGTATTTCGGCGGCACGGTCGAGATCCTGCCGAAGTTCGACGCCGAGCTCGTCGTCGGCAAACTCGCGGGCGGGGGCTTTACCGGCGTGTTCATGGTGCCGACGCACTACTCGTCGATCTTCGCGCTCGAATCCGCGGTGCTCGAGCGCCACCGCGGCAAGGCGCGCGCGTTGCGCACGATCATGTCGAATGCAGCCGCGTTGCCGCAGGTACTGAAGGAGAAGATCGTCGGCTACTGGGGTCCGGGACTGTTGCACGAGACCTATGGCTCGACCGAGTGCGGCATCGTCACGAACCTGCGCCCGCAGTACCAGCTAGAGAAGCCGCGCTGCGTCGGTCCGCCGTTCGCGCTCAACGAAGTGCGCCTGCTCGACGAGGCAGGCTGCGATGTCGCGGACGGCGAAGTCGGCGAGCTTTATTCGCGCTCGCCCTATCTCTTCAATGACTACTACGAGCAGCCGGCCGAGACGGCTGCCGCGTGGCGGGACGGGTGGGTCTCGGCCGGCGATCTGGCGAGGCGCGACGCCGACGGTCATTACTACATCGTCGATCGCCGC
>CADEFJ010000191.1 GCA_902826575.1 uncultured Pseudomonadota bacterium
GAGAGCGTTGCATCGCGACGCGGGCGGGGCGGCTCGAGGTGCCCTCGGACCTGGATGATCCCGCGCGGATCGTCCAGGGCTCGGGCAACTATGCGGCGATGTGCGCAGGTTGCCACCTTGCTCCGGACATGCCCGAAACCGAGATGAGCCAAGGCCTGTATCCCGCCCCGCCCGACCTCAGCAAACATGAGGTGGATGCGGCGAAGGCCTTCTGGGTAATCAAGCACGGCATCAAGGCCAGCGGCATGCCCGCCTGGGGCAAGAACATGGGCGACGGGTACATCTGGAACTTGGCCGCGTTCCTGCAGGTGCTGCCCACACTCGACGCGGCTGCCTACACGGAGCTGGTCAACACCAGCGAGGGCCATTCGCATGGCGGCGGCGAGACGCCCGACCACGCCCATGGCGACGCAGCGGCCGAGGACCACCACGCGCCGGCACCCCAATCCGGGAAAGTGGAACACCGCCATGCCGACGGCACGGTGGAGTCGCACCCCGCACCAACGACGCCCTAGACCCATGACGACCACGCGCACACCCACTGATCTTCTGGAGTCTACGCAATGAACGCGCTCGCAATCTCTTTTGCCCTGCTCCTGCCACTGTCCGGTGGGTTGCCCGCCTTGGCGCAGGCACCACTGTCGCATGCGCAGCACTCGCCCGCCGCGGCATCCGCCGACCTTGACGTGCCTGCGGCCGCCGAAGCCGCTGTCGCCGTGACGGAGCGGTTCAACACCGCCTTGTCCAGCGGAGATCTCGGCACGGTCGAAACCCTGCTCGCCCCGGACGTCCTCATCCTGGAGTCCGGAGGCGCCGAGCGCAGCCGTGAGGAATACATGAGCCACCACGCCCCCAGCGACGCGGCGTTCCTGAAAAGTGCCCACCGCCAGTTGCTTCACCAGCGCGCACGTACCGCCGGCGAGTTCGCATGGGTCGGGACCGAAAGCGAACTGCATGCGCAGAAGAATGGCATGCCGCTGACGGTTCTGAGTGTCGAGACCATGGTGCTGAAACAGACCGCGGACGGATGGCGGATCGTCCACATCCACTGGTCCTCCCGGACCAAGCCCTGAACAGGGAGCTCGAGATGAACGCTTACAGATTGCGCAAGACCTCAACCGCGGACATCTGACATGACATCCCCTTGGCTGCTAGCCGGCGCGCTGTGCGCCCTGACCCTGCCGGCGACCGCCACCGAGCCCATCCCCGGGCACAGTCTCGAGTCGATCCGCAGCTGGGTCCTTAAATACAACCCCGAGCTGCGGGCACTGGACTTCGAGGCCCAGGCCGCCGAGGCGCGGATCCTGCCGGCGGGTGCCCTGCCCGATCCGTCGGCGTCCGTGGGATTCCGCGGCCTGGATCCGGACAAGCCCTGGCGCACCGCTGATGCCGGCCGCGAGGTCGACTACGCGTTGCGCCAGCGCTTCCCGCTCTGGGGCAAGCGCGGCCTGGCACGGACCGCGGCCAGCCAGGACGCAGTCGCGGTCGGGCTCGATCGCATCACCGCTGCGCGCGACCTGCTGGCTGACGCCGAAGCGGCCTACGCGCGCTATTGGCACGCCGACCAGGCCGTCGCCGTGCTCGATCGCCGCATCGCCCTGCTTCGCCAGATCGAAGAAATGGCGGGCGTCCGCTACGCCCTGGGCCGGGCGGCACAACAGGACGCGATTCGGGCCCAGGTCGAACAGACCAGCCTCCAGCGCGAGCGGATCGAGCGCATCGCCGCCAAGCAGGAGGCGACCGCCACGTTGAACGCGGTGCTGGGTCGCCGCTCCGATGCGCCGCTGGCCACCCCCGATGTAGCGCCCGGCCTCTTCGTTCACAGCGCATCGTTGGCAGAGGCACTCGATGGTGCGGATGCGCATCCGGCGGTGCTTTCGCAGCAGGCCCGCGCCGAGGCCGCCCGCACGATCGTGGTGCTGGAGCGTCGCAGCCGGTTTCCCGACGTCACCGTCGGCGTGGGCGCGATGCAGCTCGGCAACGGCATCGAAAGCACCGAGCTGATGCTGGAGGTCGAGATCCCGTTGCAGCAGCGCACCCGCCGCGACCGCGAGCGCGCGATCAACGTCTTCGCCAACGTCGCGCCCGG
>CADEFJ010000192.1 GCA_902826575.1 uncultured Pseudomonadota bacterium
CGCGATCATGGGCATGAACAACATCTACTACCGCTTCCTGCACCTCGTGGAGGACAGCGAGTACCAGTCGATGCCGGCGCGCCTGCGCATGAACGTGATCGGCAATCCGGGCATCGACAAGCTCGACTTCGAATTGCTGTCGCTGGCCGTTTCGGCGATCAACGGCTGCGGCCTGTGCATCCACTCGCACGAGAAGAAGCTGCGCGAGCACGGTGTGACCCGCGAGGCCATCCAGAGCTCGGTACGCATCGCCGCGGTGATCCACGCCGTGGCCGGAGTGCTCGAATCGGCCCAGGGCTGATATGCTCCGCTGACAATGAACGCGAAGCGCTCACCACGCCTGTCGGCAGGCGTGGTCGTCGTGCGCCGCGACGGGGACAGCTGGCTGTTCCTGCTGCTGCGCGCGTATCGAAGCTGGGATTTTCCCAAGGGCATGGTCGAGGCCGGCGAAGAGCCGCATGCCGCCGCGCGCCGTGAGGTGCGCGAGGAATCCACCATCGACGACCTCGAGTTCACCTGGGGCGACGTCTACCGCGACACCGGCCCCTACACCCGCAACAAGGTGGCGCGCTACTACCTCGCGCAGACGCGCACCGCGCAAGTCACCCTGCCCGTGAATGCCGACCTTGGCGTCCCCGAGCACCACGAGTGGCGCTGGGTGAGTTTCGACGGCGCGCTGGATCTCGTTTCGCCGCGCGTCGCGCCGGTGCTCGAATGGGCGCGTGGCATCGTGCTCGGCCTCGGGCAGCACGACTGACGCCGCTCTTCCCGCAGCGCGCTGCCGTTGATCAGCGACGGCAGCGCGTAGCTCTTCCAGCTGATCGCCTGGCCGTTGCGCGTCGTCATCTGCCCCCCGGCGTCGTACCCGTAGCCCACGCCTCCCGCGCTCACCACCGCGTGCTTCTTCGTCGCATGATAGCTGTAGCTGCCCACGTCCGAGCGCCAGGTGAGGTTGCCCATCGCATCGTAGCTCACGTCGAGATTCGTGACTCCGCCGAGCGTCGAGTAGTCCAGGCGGTGCAGGTTGTCGTAGAAGAACGCCTCGGTGAGTGAGCCCTGGCGCACGTCGGTGCGCTGGGTGAGATAGCCGAGCCGGTTCCAGCTAACGAGTTACAGGTGGGCGGCCAAGAAATAGATCAGGTGGTGCCGGCGGCGCCGATGTAGTTGAGCGCCTGGGCGGCGCGCAGGATCGGGATGGCGTTGAATGATCTCAGATCGAGCAGATCGCGATCACCGGAGACGATGAGCGCGGCCTTGGCGGCGAGCGCGCAGGCGAGCACCTGGTCATCGTCCGGATCGCGGCTGACGGGTGCGGGCAACATCTGCGCATCGACTAGCTCGATGATGGCCAGGTAATCGGCGAGCACGTCGCGGGGGCCCTTGCCGATGAGCGCCAGTTGCCTGGTGGCGGCCGGCCGGGTGAGCACGTCGGAGAGCTCTTCGAGCAGCGCGGAGCTGCTGACCAGCTGCGCGGCCGGATGATCGCGCAGTGCGTTCAGCAGCCGGTGCGGGGTACCGCGCCAGAGCAGCGCGGAGAACACCAGGTTGGTATCAAGGACGATCCGCACGGGCGGCGCGGGTCCGGCGCTCGGCGCGCGCGGCCTTGATCTCGGCGTTGATCTCATCCTCGGTCATGGGTTCCACGCCGGCGGCGGCGAGCTGGTCGGCGATGGACAGCAGTCGGTCGAACGCGGCCTGCTTGCGCGCCTTGGCGGAGAGGAAGTCCACGAAGTCCTCGACCTCGGCGCGCCGCTCGGGCGACAGGGCCTGAAACTTCTCGATGAGTTGCTTGACCTGAGCGTTCATGGACGACTCCTCCGTGTGAGCCTGCTGCGGATCATGAGGGCTGTCAACCCGCCCGCGACGGCGTTCTGGCAAGCCAACGCGACCCATGCGGCCGATCAGGTGATCGGCTTCACCTGGCGCTCCGACGTGGGCAGCTACAGCTATCATGCGACGAAGAAGCACGCGGTGGTGAGCGCGGGAGGCGTGGGCTACGGGTATGACGCCGGCGGACAGATGACGACGCGCAACGGCCAGGCGATCAGCTGGAAGAGCTACGCGCTGCCGT
>CADEFJ010000193.1 GCA_902826575.1 uncultured Pseudomonadota bacterium
ACTTGCGGTTGGTCGCGCGCGCGATCGACTGGCCGAGCGAGGTCTTGCCGACGCCCGGCGGGCCGACGAGGCACAGGATCGGGCCCTTCAGCTTGTCGACGCGCTGCTGCACGGCGAGATACTCGACGATGCGCTCCTTGACCTTCTCGAGGCCATAGTGGTCCTCGTCCAGCACCTTCTCGGCGAGAGCGATGTCCTTGATGACCTTGGTGCGCTTCTTCCACGGCACTTTCACCAGCCAGTCGACGTAGTTGCGCACCACGGTGGCTTCCGCCGACATCGGTGACATCATCTTCAGCTTGCCGAGTTCGGCCATCGCCTTGTCGCGCGCCTCCTTCGGCATGCCGGCCTTCTGGATTTTCTGCTCGATCTCGGCGAGTTCGTTGGCGCCGTCTTCCATGTCGCCGAGTTCTTTCTGGATGGCCTTCATCTGCTCATTCAGGTAGTACTCGCGCTGGCTCTTCTCCATCTGCGATTTGACGCGCCCGCGGATGCGCTTCTCGATCTGCAGCATGTCCATCTCGCCCTCGATGGCGACGAGGATGTGCTCGAGGCGCTGCTTGACGCCCTGGATCTCGAGCACTTTCTGCTTCTCGGGAAGCTTGAGCGCCATGTGCGCGGCCACCGTATCGGCAAGACGGCCGGGCTGCTCTATGCCGGCGAGCGCGGTCAGCACTTCGGGCGGCACTTTCTTGTTGAGCTTCACGTATTGCTCGAACTGCGAGATGACCGAACGGCCGAGGACGTCCATCTCCTTCTCGTCGTAGACGTCGCTGTCGGGCGTGAGCGTGACGTCGCAACCGTAGAATTCGCCGGCGTGGATACGGTCGATCTGCGCGCGGTCGAGGCCTTCGACCAGTACCTTGACGGTTCCGTCGGGCAACTTCAGCAGCTGCAGGATCGTCGCGACCGTGCCGATGCGGTACAGGTCGTCGGCCTTCGGATCATCGACATCGGCCTGCTTCTGCGCGACCAGCATGATGCGCTTGTCGGCCTTCATCGCGATGTCGAGCGCCTGGATCGATTTCTCGCGGCCGACGAACAGCGGGATCACCATGTGCGGATACACCACCACGTCCCGCAGCGGCAGGACCGGCAGGTTCTCGAAAGTGGTGCTCTTCAGGGCGGTCGGGGGAGCTTCAGACACAGGCAGATCCTCGCGCAAGACGGATATAGTCTAGCCCAGACGTGGGGACGCACCGCGCCGATTTCAAGCGCGGTATCGCAGTGCGGCGGTCAGCTCAGCTTGCGATGCCGTGCGCGCGGCGCGGCGGCTCTTCCGAAGACTCGGACTTGTAGACAATGTAGGGCTTCGTCTGTCCTTCGATCACCGTCTCGTCGATCACCACCTTGGAAACGCCGCGCAGCGACGGCAGCTCGTACATGGTGTCGAGCAGGATGGTCTCGAGGATCGTGCGCAGGCCGCGCGCACCGGTCTTGCGCTGCATGGCGCGCTGTGACACGGCCTTTAGCGCCTCATCGCGGAATTCGAGCTCGGCGCCCTCCATCTCGAACAGGCGCTTGTACTGCTTGGTGAGCGCGTTCTTCGGCTCGGTCAGGATCGACACCAGCGCGGCCTCGTCGAGTTCCTCGAGGGTCGCGACCACCGGCAGGCGTCCGACGAACTCGGGAATCAGGCCGTACTTGATCAGGTCTTCCGGCTCGACTTCGTGGAACACATCGGGGCGATCCACCGCTGTCATGTCGCGCACGTCGGAGGTGAAGCCGATGCCGCCCTTCTGCGTGCGGTTGAGGATGATCTTCTCGAGTCCCGAAAACGCACCGCCGCAGATGAACAGGATGTTCGAGGTATCGACCTGCAGGAACTCCTGCTGCGGATGCTTGCGGCCACCCTGCGGCGGCACCGAGGCGATCGTGCCTTCGATGAGCTTGAGCAGCGCCTGCTGAACGCCTTCGCCCGACACGTCACGCGTGATGGACGGGTTGTCGGACTTGCGCGAGATCTTGTCGATCTCGTCGATGTAGACGATGCCGGTCTGCGCCTTCTCGACGTCGTAGTCGCACTTCTGCAGCAGCTTCTG
>CADEFJ010000194.1 GCA_902826575.1 uncultured Pseudomonadota bacterium
TGGCCTCGCCCGCCTCCAGCCCCTGCGCCTTCAGGCCCTCGGTGATGAGCCGCTTCAAATCCTCCGCCGCCCGCCCCTGCATCCGCGCCGGGATCTCCTCGGAGAACAGCTCCAGCAGAAGTTCAGGCATGGTGGTTCTCCGCCGCTTGCAGCGAGCGCCGCGCGTATCCCATCTCCCCGCCTGCGGGGAGAGGGTCAGGGTGAGGGGCGGCCAAAGACTCTGCGGTCGGCGTATGCAGCCGCCCCTCACCCCAACCCTCTCCCCACGCTGCAGCAATGCGTGGAAAGGTCGGCGATGCGTGGGGAGAGGGAGTTGTCACGACTCACGTCCCCGGAATCTGATCCACCGTCGTAACGACGGCGAAGCGGTCCGCCAGTTCCGCCAGCGCGGTGCGGTGCAGCGTGTCGGCCGCGATCACGCCGCCGCCGGTGGGATCGGGCAGGTCGCGCGTCGCGGCGGCATCTCCCGCCACCGTCGTCTTGTAGCCGAGGTCCAGCGCCGCGCGCGCCGTGGAGCTGACGCACATGTGCGTCATGAAGCCGGCGATCACCAGCGAGGTGCGTCCCAGCTTCTTCAGTGTCGCATCCAGGTCCGTCTGCGCGAATGCGTTGGGCAGCGGCTTTTGCACCGTATGCTCACCCGCGGCCTGCTTCACCGCATCGATCACCGCCCCGCCGCGCGCTTCCAGGTCGAACAGTCCTCCCGGCCGCCCCTTCTGCACCACGTGCACCACCGGCGCACCGGCCGCGCGGGCCTTGGCCAGCAGCCGGGCCAGCGCTTCGGTCGCCGGCTTCACGCCCGGCAATGCCAGCTTGCCGTCGAGATACTCGTTCTGCGCGTCGATGATGACGAGCGTGGACGCAGTCAGCGGCGCGGGATTGGGGTCCGCGCCAGCCATCTGCAGCAGCGTCTTGGGCGTGCTCATCGCAACCACTCCTTGTCGACTACAAACTAGCGCGCTGGCACCAGGCCGGGAAGCAGGCCACGGGCAATGTCCGCCGTCGCCCCCGTCAGCGTCAGATAGCCCACGCCCACCACGATCATCGCCGCCGCGAACAGGAACAGCGCCATCCCCTGCCGCCGCAGCGCGATCCATGCCGCGACGAGCGCCGGCACCGCCAGCATCAGCGCACCGGCGATTTCGGCGGAGATCATGGCTGGGCCGCCCTTGTCATCCCGGAATTGCGCGAAGCGCAATATCCGGGACCCAGGGCCGCACGCATCTCCGTTGCCCCTGGGTCCCGGCTCTCGTGCTGCGCATTCGGCCGGGATGACAACACCTGCGCTATACTGGAACAGAAGCGGGTCACGCCCCGCCCCCTTCGGTCGCCAGCCACGCCGCGCAGCAGGCCTTGGCCAGCTCGCGCACGCGCAGGATGTAGCTCTGCCGCTCGGTGACGGAAATCACGCCGCGCGCATCCAGCAGATTGAACACGTGGCTCGCCTTGATGCACTGGTCGTAGGCCGGCAGCGCCAGCTTGTGGCGCTTGTCGTTGTCACCCGGCTTCGGTTCCCCAGCTTCCAGCAGCGCCTTGCATTCCTTCTCCGCGTCGCGGAAGTGCTGCAGCAAAATCTCCGTATCGGCGAACTCGAAGTTGAAGCGCGAGTACTCCTGTTCGGCCTGCAGGAACACGTCGCCGTAGGTGAGCTTCCTCTCGTCGTCGCGGCCGTTGAAGTTGAGGTCGAACACGCGGTCGACGCCCTGCACGTACATGGCGAGCCGCTCGAGCCCGTAGGTGATCTCGCCCGACACCGGATTGCAGTCGAAGCCGCCGACCTGCTGGAAGTAGGTGAACTGCGTCACCTCCATGCCGTCGCACCAGACCTCCCAGCCGAGGCCCCAGGCGCCGAGCGTCGGGCTCTCCCAGTCGTCCTCGACGAAGCGGATGTCGTTGACTGACGTGTCGATGCCGATGGCGTCGAGGCTTTGCAGATAGAGGTCCAGGATGTCGGGCGGCGACGGCTTCATGATCACCTGGAACTGGTAGTAGTGCT
>CADEFJ010000195.1 GCA_902826575.1 uncultured Pseudomonadota bacterium
CGGTTACGAAGCCGCGCGTCGCATCCTTGCCCTGAAGCGGCCGATCCGCCTCGTGGCGCTGACCGGTTACGGCCAGGCCGGGGATCGGCAGCGCGCCGCGGAAGCGGGCTTCGAGGAACACCTGCTCAAGCCCGTGGACATGGCGGCGCTCGAGAGAATCCTCGCTTTCACGCCACGGCTCCGCGCTCCAGATTCCGCTTGATCGCCTGACAGCCCGCGTCAACGAGCGGAGCAACGATCTCACGCACCGCTGCGGGCGTGAAATCGCTAATCCACACAAATCGGCATCGTCCGTCGCCGGCGGCTTCGAGCCGCATCGAAGCGTGATGGTGCTCGAAGGGCGCGCCCTGCACTGAGTAGGCGATGCGCTGGCGCTGCTCATCGACATCGACGATGAGTTCCTGCACCACCATGCCGTTGGCGAACTTGACGGTGCGCCGATCGCCGCGCAGTTGCGAATCAACCAGAACACCTGCGAAGGGAACGTGTGCATTGGCGATGTCGCGCAGCACACTCCAGGCTCTGGCAACGGGAACGTCGATCAGGACTTCCTGATGAATGGATGACATGACGGCAACCTCAACTGACAGCCGGCGAACGCTGGCTATTGTTCGACTGGAGTTGCAGCCTCGTGTTCCGCCACCTGCCACGATGGCGCCATTCATACCTGAGGACTGCAGTTCGTCACACGACCAGTGTCAGCGGATCCTGCGCACGACGCGATCCGTCGCACCCATCTCGCGGTAGATGTAGTGAGTATGTCGTCTGCACGCCGATCTGCGTGAACTGTCGAGCGCTGTAGACCGTTACGGCGGTGTCGCCGTGAATACGAACCTTGGGCTGCTCGATCTCTCCATACCAGTAGTGAACCTCGGCAGGCCAGGAGCGATGCATGCCGAGCCACGCTTGCTTTGAGGGAACCGCCCCCTCCAGCGGGGCAAGCATCGAATCGTCGACATAGCGTGCCCAGCCGTCGACGTCGTTGCGCTCGGTAGCGGCCAGGCGTCCGCGGATTGCCGCCAGCACTTCGTCCTGGTCCAGCACCACGGTCGCGATCAGCGGGTACTTGTGCACCCGCTGGTAACTGACGATCTTCGGCCGACCGTCGAACGCAGACGCCATCTCGATCGACCCGCGGCGCTCCTGCACGACCAACCTGCTCACGACCTGCGGGTCGAACAGGGGTTCCGCGGCGCCGGCGTCGCGCGCGGCCGGCACCCGCGCGATGACGCTCGCATCCATGCGCATCAGCACGATCGCGCCCGACCCACCGACGGCAGCCTCCGCGAAGCCGCGTTCGAACACCTCGAGCGGCAGGCAGGCGACCACGACACCTTCGAACTGGCCTTGCGGTCCGTCGAGCCGGCGCGAGAGGATCAGGATCGGCTTGCCGCTGCGTCGTGCCGGCATCGGACCGTCGATCGACAGGCCGCGCGCGCTCGACTGGCGGTGTGCCTCGAAGTACGCGCGATCGGCGATGTTGACCGGCTTGGGATCGCCGCCGGCGTCCATGCGTTCGCTGCCTTGGGCGTCGAAGATCGAAAGCGACAGCGGCAGGTCGAGCATCGCCTGCCGTTCGCTCAAGCGTGCCTGCAGGGCGGCCTGCGTCGCCGCCGACCGGGGCGGGGTTTCGTGGTATCGCTGTGCCAGGTCGAGCAAGGTGAGGTCGACCTTGTCGAGCATGCCGGCCACCAGGCGCTCGACGCCGCGCGCCGTCTCCTGCGAGCGCGTGCGGGCGGCAGCAAGCTGCTCGCCATGCAGCCGCCAGGCGCCGTACGCGAGCGCGCACGCGAGCACGCACAGCACACTCGCGGCGAGCGCGCACGACACGCGGACACGACGGGCCGTCAGCGTCATGCCGAAGGCCCGCCACCGCCGGCATGCGGGCCGGCGCAGCAACCAACCGAACTCACGGAAATCCTTTGCGGCGAGCGCAACTCGGGCGACGCACGCGCCCCGGCGCTCAGATAGGACGAACACTAGCGACCGGCC
>CADEFJ010000196.1 GCA_902826575.1 uncultured Pseudomonadota bacterium
CGTGGCGCGCGAGTACGGCATCCCCGCGGTCGTGGGCACCCGCGAGGCGACGACGCTGTTCGCCGACGGCACACGGGTGCGCGTCAACGGCGACGTGGGGTCGGTCGAGCTCGTGGGGCCGGGTCGGTGAAGCCCTCGCCACTCATCCACGCGCTCGACCACGCGCACTTCGGCGGGAAGGCCGCATCGCTCGCCCGTTCGCTGCGCGCGGGGCTTCCGGTCCCTCAGGGGTTCGCGCTCGGCACGACGCACGTCGACGCGGTGTTCGACGGTCACGCCGACGCGGTGACGCACCTGCGCGTCGAGTTCTCCGGCCTGGCTGGCCCGTGTGCGGTGCGCTCGTCGGCCGTTGGCGAGGATTCGGAGGGCGCGAGCTTCGCCGGCCAGCACTTGACGATTCTCAACGTGCGCCACGAAGACCACGTGATCGATGCTGTGCTCAAGGTGCGGGCGTCCGCGCACGCCGAATCGGCCCGAGCCTACCGGCGTACGTTGGGCATGGACGACACGCCGCGCGTCGGTGTGGTGGTCCAGCGGATGATCGAACCCGATTGCGCGGGCGTGATGTTCACGAAGAATCCGCTCGACGGATCGGACGAGCGCGTCATCGAAGCCTCCTGGGGTCTCGGCGAGTCGGTCGTGGCCGGTCTGGTCATTCCGGACAACTACGTGCTCGACGGGCAGGGGCGGGTGCTGAGACGCCGGGCCGGCGAGAAGGAGACCGCGCTGCGCGGCGCGCCGGAGGGAGGCACGGTCGAGGAGGCGGTCGCCGACGACATGGTGACGGCCTTCTGCCTGAGCGACGAGATGCTGGCCGGACTGCACGAGCTGGCGGTGCGATGCGAGTCCTTCTTCGGCGCCGGGCTGGATCTCGAGTGGGCCTTTGCCGACGGCACGCTGCATCTCCTCCAGTGCCGGGCCATGACGCGCAACCGGTGACCGCGTCAGCCATCGATCGCGTCGATCACCCGGACGTGGGCCTGCCGCCGTCGGCGCTCGCCGGCATGCTGCTGGCGGCATCGCTGGCTCCGCTCGGCAGCACGATGATCGCCGTCGCGCTGCCGGTCATCGGGCGCGACATCCACGCGGGAGCCTCGGACCTCACCACCTGGCTCGTGTCGAGCTATCTCGTCACCAGCATCGCGCTGCAGAGCCCGGGCGGCAAGATCGGCGATCTCATCGGCCATGGCCGCGCGCTCGTCCTGGGCCTTTCACTGGTCGCACTGGGCGGCGTGCTCGGGCTCGTCGTGGGTGACCTGCACGCGCTCGCCGCGGCTCGCATTCTGATGGCATCAGGCGGTGCGGCCACGGTGCCGGCGACGATGGCGATCCTGCGGAATCAGACGGCGGCGGAACGGCGCGCGCGTGTGTTCGGACTCTTCGGCGCGTGCATGGGGCTGGCCGCGGCGATCGGGCCGCTGGTGGGAGGCGAGCTGACGGAACGCTTTGGCTGGCGCGCGGTGTTCGCGGCCAACCTTCCGGTCATCGCTCTGTCGCTGGCGCTGGTGCTGCGATCGCGCGGAACGTATTCGCGCGCGGCTTCCAACCCTCCCGCCTTCGACTGGCCCGGCAGCGTCCTGCTCGCCGGTGGTCTCACGCTGGTGATCGTGGCGCTGCGGATGTCGGGAAGCACGGCGTGGTTGACAGGAGGAATCGGCGTCGGCCTGCTCGTCATCTTCCCCTTCTGGGAACGCCGAGCCGCGTCGCCAGTGGTCGATATCGCACTGCTGAAGCGGGGCACGTTCCTGGGCGGCGGGTCGATCATTGCCTTGCAGAACATGGCAATGTACCCGCTGCTCTTCCAGTTGCCGGTGTTCTTCGATCGCGTGCGCCACCTCGGCGCACGAACGATGGGCCAGGCGCTGCTGGCCCTGACGGTTGCCATGATGCTCAGCTCGATCGCCGGAGGGCGCCTGGCGGAACTCATCG
>CADEFJ010000197.1 GCA_902826575.1 uncultured Pseudomonadota bacterium
AGCTCGACCGCGAAGAGCAGGATGAGCAGGATGCCGAGCCAGAAGGTCGGCACGCCCAGCGCCAGCGCGCTCCATCCGCTGAGCGCGCGGTCGAGCCAGGAGTTCGGCGCGATCGCGCTCGCGATGGCGACGGGGATGCCGAAGACCAGGCCGACGATGGTGGATGCGATCGCAAGCTGAATCGTCGCGGGCACGCGCTGCATGATCAGGTGCAGCACCGGGTCGCGCGAATGCAGCGAGGCGCCGAGATCGCCCTGCAGCACGCTGGTCAGCCACGACCAGTACTGGACGAGGATCGGCCGGTCGAGGCCGAGTCGCGCCGTCACGTCGCGGATCTGCTCCACCGTCGCGTTCTCGCCGACGATGCTCGCGACCGGATTGCCCGGCACCGCGTAGATCATGCCCCAGATGCCGAGCGAGGCGAGCAGCAGCACGGGCAGCAGCTGCAGCAGCCGGCGCACGATGTAGCCGGTCATGGCTTGCCGCTCCCCGGCGCCAGCGCGGCGCCCAGCTCGTGGCGGTCCTCTAGGACTGACGCGAGCGCGCGGCCCAGCGTGTCGAGCGACAGGATCGTGAGCGTCAGCGCGATCCCCGGCAGGATCGCGTAGGTCGGCGCCTCGTAGAGATACGACTTGCCGTTGCGCAGCATCTCGCCCCAGCTCGGCGTCGGCGGCGGGATGCCGATGCCGAGGAAGGCGAGCGCCGCCTCGAGCAGGATCGCGACCGAGGACAGCACCACGATCTGGACCAGGATCGGGCTCCAGGAATTCGGCAGCACGGTGCGGAACATGTTGTAGGCGGCCGAGCCGCCGAGCGCTTCGACCGCGGTGACGAAGTCGCGCTTGCGCAGGCTCAGCACCTGCGCGCGGGTGATGCGCGCGAAGCTCGGCACGCCGGTGATGCCGACCGCGACCAGGGCCGCGGTCTGGCTGCGGCCGAGCACGGCGATCAGCGCCATCGCGAAGAGGATGCTCGGCAGGGCCAGCAGCACGTCGACGAGCCGCATCAGCACGGCATCGCGCCAACCGCCGAAGAAGCCGGCGACGAGTCCGATCGGGATCCCGACGATGGCGGCGATCGTCACCGCGCCCGCCGCGGTGATCAGCGAAGTGCGCGCGCCGTAGATCACGCGGGCGAGGATGTCGCGGCCGAGTTCGTCGGCGCCGAACCAGTACTGCGCGCCCGGCGGCTCGAGCGTCGCGGCGAGATCCTGGGCGAGGGGATCGATCGGCAGCAGCCAGGGCGCGAGGAACGCCACCAGGATCGTCATCACCAGGAACCCGGCCCCGAGCAGCGCGCCGGTGCGCGAGAAGACGCGCCTGGCGATGTCGAGGCGGCGCTGCGCGGCGGTGCTCATCGCGCGGCTCCGCCGGCACGCGACGCGGTCGGCGCGCGCGGCGTCTGGTCGAGCGGTCCCGCATGGTGGCAGGCGCTGCGCGTATTCGAGCCCGGATACGGCGCGAAGGCCGGCACTTCGCGCGAACAGATCTCGGTCGCCTTGAAGCAGCGCGGATGGAAGGTGCAGCCCGATGGCGGCAGCGCCGGATTGGGGATGTCGCCCTCGAGCACGATGCGCCGGCGCGTGTGGCGCGCGGCGGGATCGGGTACCGGCACCGCCGACAGCAGCGACTGCGTGTAGGGATGCGTCGGCGCGCCGTACAGCGTCGCCTTGTCGCTCGCCTCGACGATGCGGCCGAGATACATGACGGCGACGCGATCGGAGATGTGGCGCACGACCGACAGATCGTGGGCGATGAACAGATAGGCGAGGCGCAGCTCGCGCTGCAGGTCCTGCAGCAGGTTGATGATCTGCGCCTGGATCGAGACGTCGAGCGCGGCCACCGGCTCGTCGAGGATGAGCAGTCGCGGCTGCAGCGCCAGCGCGCGCGCGATGCCGATGCGCTGGCGCTGGCCGCCCGAGAATTCGT
>CADEFJ010000198.1 GCA_902826575.1 uncultured Pseudomonadota bacterium
GCCCCGCGACGTCAACGGGCGCTGTGGCTGAAAGCTGCAAGCTTGTCGCTGTTCGCCCGCGCAGCGTCTCATCCCGCCATGCCCGCCATTGCCCTCGACGGCCGCACCCTGACCCTGCAATTGCTTGCCAACGACGCCCGCAAGGCGCGCCGCTTCGTGCTCGACCCGGCGGCGCACCTGCGGCTCGGCGAATCCGCTCGCCAGGTTGCCGCTGCCGCACAGGGTGACGCCGCCGTCTACGGCATCAATACCGGCTTCGGCGCCTTTGCCAATCGCCGCATCGAACGCAGCGCCGTCGCGGCGCTGCAGGTCAACCTCGTGCGCAGCCACGCCTGCGGCGTCGGCGAGCCGCTGCCGGAGGCAATCGTGCGGCGCATGCTGGTCCTGAAGGCGAACAGCCTCGCGACCGGGTGCTCGGGCGTACGCCCGGAGGTGATCGACGCGATCCTCGCCCTCGTCGATGCGAATGTGCTGCCGATCGTGCCGCGCTTCGGCTCGGTGGGCGCCTCGGGCGACCTCGCGCCGCTCGCGCATCTCGCCCTCGCACTCATTGGCGAAGGCGAGGCGCGCCACCGCGGGCGCACCCTTCGGGGCCCCGAGGTGCCGCGGGCCGCGGGCTTCGAGCCACTGGTGCTCGAGGCGAAGGAAGGTCTCGCCATCCTGAACGGCACGCAACTGTCGTGCGCGCTCGCGATCGAGGGCCTGTTCGCTGCGCAGAATCTGCTCGCCACCTCCATTGCCGCCGGCGCGCTCACGGTCGAGGCGCTTGCGGGCAGCCACGCGCCGTTCGATGCGCGCATCCATGATGCGCGCGGCCTGCCCGGCCAGATCGAGGTCGCGCACCATTTCCGCACCTGGCTCTCCGACAGCGAGATCCACCGGAGCCATGCCGACTGCGATCGGGTTCAGGATCCGTATGCCGTGCGCTGCATGCCGCAGGTGCTCGGCGCCTTTGCCGACACGCTCGCGCATGCGCGCTCGGTGCTCGAGCGCGAGATCAATGCCGCGACCGACAATCCGCTCGTGTTCGGCAGTGACATCCTCTCGGGCGGCAACTTTCACGCCGCGCCGATCGGCTATGTCGCGGACTTCATGGCCATTGCGACCGTCGATGCCGCGTCGATATCGGAGCGACGCATCGACTTGCTCGACCGTCGGGTCAACCCGCGGCTCACAATGTTCATGGCGGACCATCCCGGGCTCGAGTCCGGCTTCATGATCGCGCATGTCGCGGCCGCGGCGCTCGCCTCGAGCATGAAGGCGCTGGCGCATCCGGCATCCGTCGATTCGATCCCGACTTCGGCGGGCCAGGAAGATCATGTGAGCATGGCGCCCTGGGCAGGCGAGAAACTGCTGACGATCTGCGAGCGCACGGCGAGTGTGCTCGCGATCGAATTGCTGGCGGCAGCGCACGCCATCGACGTGATGCGCCCGCTGCACACGAGCGGCAAGCTCGAGGCGCTGCATGCGCGCATCCGCGAGCGCGTGCCGTTCCGGCGCGAAGATCACCGACTCGATGGCGATATCGCCGCCGTGACCACGCTGGTGCGGGCGGGCGCGCTCGCCGCCTAGCACCCTCGACCACCGGCGCCGGCGATCGGGCGCCACGTCGGTTTCAGCCCACCCACACCCGCGCGTTGCGGAACATGCGCATCCAGCCGCTGTCCTCGCCCGCGTCGCGCGGCCGCCATGAATTCTGCACGTAGCGGAACGAGCGCTCAGGATGCGGCATCGTCAGGGTCACGCGCCCGTCGGCGCTCGTGACCGCGGCGATGCCGTGCGGCGAGCCGTTGGGATTCGCCGGATAGTGCCGCGCAACCTCGCCGCGCGAATCAAGGTACCGGAAGGCGGTGAGCCCCGCGCCGAGAAACGCCGCCTCGGCATCGGGGGACTCGAACTCCGCGCGGCCTTCGCCATGCGCG
>CADEFJ010000199.1 GCA_902826575.1 uncultured Pseudomonadota bacterium
AGGCTGGTCGACAAGTCGACCCGCGCCGTGGCCTTCCTTGCGTTGATGTTCGCGGTGCTGGGGCATGATCTTTGGCCGCTACCCCAGACGAGCGCTTTGCTGCTTCAGACCCTGCCGACCGATGGCCCCGCAACCCTGCCGGAGCTGATCGCCGCTCGCGCGGCGATCAGCTTGCTGACGGTGGTGGCGATCGTCGGCATCTACCGCCTTACGCTCGCTGGTCTCGGGCTCGATCAAGGCAAAGTGACCATCACCTTCGAGCACGACCGCATGCGCATCAACGGCCAGACCTACGACCGCCGCCTCGCCCGAGGCTTCGAGCTCGAGCCGCATCCCTTCGCCAAACAGGAGGAGCACCGCGACCGGCTGCAGCAGATCGGGACACGACTCTACTATCGGGACAGCTATGTCTTGCCGCTCGAATATGGCGATCGGCGGATCGAGACCGCCGAGATCATTGGCAAGAAGTCTGCAACTATGCTTGTTGCTCGGTTACAGATGCTCCTAAAATGGTCAATCTCTTCGGCCGAGAACCAACAGGCTCCATTATTACTTAGCCAAAGAGAACGGCATTGATACCTATTCATGAGGGCGGGCCTCGTCGCCCAAACCGTGATCGGCCTTCTTGCGGCGGGGCAGGTGACCGGAGTTAGCAAGCGTGGAAGGTGGCTTCTTCATTCGAGACGGGGATGAGGCCTTGAGCTTAACCTTCGTCAACTCCTTCTGCGAAGCGGTTCAATCTGCGCCGTACTTCGTGCGCCGGCAACCGGCATCTTGGGTGGGCGAATATCGCGCTCAGCCCGCTGTGGAGCTGGTTGAACGGGACATGGTTGCCGTCTGCGAACTGGTCGAGAAGCCACAGCACGCCGTGCATGTCGATCTGCTCGACGATGGCAAGTTCGCGCAAGGTGCCGTCGCCGGTAAGCAGGATCCATCGCCGCGATTGCGCGATGGCGAAGGCGAATGTGTCTGGGACCGACAGACGCACATTTTGCCGCCGCACGGTGGTTGCCTGAGAAAGCTCGGCGGGCGTCAGCACTTCGACGTGAAGCCCTAACGCCACGAGCTGGTTACCGAGCGCACCTGCCAATTCCCGCTCATAAAGAAGATCTGGTACGGCGAACTCGAAAGGCAGCCGAAACATAGCCTCGAGGAGTTGCGCCCTTTCGAGATCAATCAGGACCGACGTGTCGGAGACGAGGACCGCCACTGATCAAACTGCCACCTGGTCTAACCTGGCATCGAGTTCGTGGACGGAAATGCCGAGCAGTTCCGCGGCGCGCGATTCTCCGATCACACCTTCAGCCAATGCACGGTAGCAGAGACGCTCGAAGCGCTTCGGTTCCTCAAGCTCTGGCCGCATCGTTTCCGGCTCTTCATAGGGAGCCGTTCTCCATCCTCGCTCGGAAAATACTTTGAAGAGGCGAGCAAAGGCGGCCTGGCTGATAATACCGAGATCCTTGCATCGATAGGCGAGGGCTTGGATACTCACGCCGAAGCGCTTTTTCAGAGCGACAAGCTCGCCGATGCTGATTGAGGATCGGTGGACGCCGACTTCGGCGCGCAGAACGTCGGCCGGCATGAGAAAGGCGCCAGCGAAGCGGTGCGCGGCCTTTTCCTCGTTCACGCCTTCGCACGGCGCGATGACCATGTGACCGAGCTCGTGGGCGAGGTTGAAGCGCTTACGCTCCGACCACGTGCTCCGCTTGATGACGATGACGCGCGCGGCCGCGCGGTCCTTGCGCCTCACCTTCGCAGCAAGACCGTCGACGTCGTCGAGGTCGAGCGACAGAACCTTGATACCACGCTCTTCGAGCAGTTCGGCGAGCTGGGGGATGGGGTCGTTGCCGAGCCCCCAGTCGTCGCGCACTGAACGGGCCGCGTCTTCTGCGCCCCGGATGTCGGCG
>CADEFJ010000200.1 GCA_902826575.1 uncultured Pseudomonadota bacterium
GGCGCTCGGCGTGCGCTCCGACGACCGCACCTCCAGCTCGTGGATCCCCGGCTACTCGTTCACGATCCCGCCCACCAAGCTCATCCATGTCGACATCGATCCCGAGGAGATCGGGCGCAACTATCCCGTCGCGCTAGGCCTGATGGCGGACGTGCGCACCTTCCTGCGCCAGGTCCTGGCCGAGGTCGGCGACCGCAAGACCGTCGACGCAAAGCTCGATGCGCGCCGGAAATGGCTGGCCGCCATCGATGGCTATCGCGAGGAGTGGAACAGGTTCGTCGCCCCGGGCTTTTCTGACGACAGCACGCCGATCAACCCGCAGCGCGCGGCGCACGAGATCGACAGGGCGCTGCCCGAGGACGCCATCCTCGTCAGCGACATCGGCGTGCACCATAACTGGCTGCTTGGCTTCTGTAAGCCGCGGCGACCGGACTCGCTTATCGGCTCGATGGGCTTCGGGCCGATGGGCTTCGGCGTGGCGGGCGTGCTCGGCGCCAAGTTTGCAGCCCCCGACCGGCCGTGCGTCTCGGTGTGCGGCGACGGGGCCTTCTTTATGCACGCCAACGTGCTGGGCACGGCCGTCGAGTACAACCTGCCGGTCGTTTGGGTGGTGTGGAACAACTACGCCTATGCCTCGATCCGCGGCCTGCAGCGCGGCTATCTCGGCGGGCGCGAGCTGGCCACTGATTTCCACGATCCCACGACGGGCCAGCGCTACAATCCGGATTTCGCGGCAATGGCGCGCTCGGCCGGCGTTGCCGGCGTCCGCGTCGACCGCGCCGCCGATCTCGGCGATGCGATCCGCAAGGCGATCGCGGCTAACAAGCCCTACCTCATCGACGTCGATATTGCCGCCGACACCAATCCCTCCGGTGCCGGCGTTTGGGAATTGCCGGGCCTCGGGCGCAGCAAGCCCGGCATCGGCACGCGCTACGAGCCATCGTGAAGTTGAGCCGGGTCCGCCGTCCGAACGCCGGGCCGTCCAGCGGCGCCTCATTCGTGAACAATATTGGACAATCGCCCCAATCGATTGAATTGGCGTCTCGGCGCCGGCCCGTGCCAAGCATCTCCCTGATCTAAGGGAGGAACAATGTACACAATGGATCGGGGAGGCGAGCCGCGCGCCGTCATCGGCGGGCTCGGCCGTCTGTATGAGAACATCGCCGTCCTGCACTGGCCGCTGATCCGGGCCACGGCCGGCGTCATTCTCTTCACGCACGGCTGGCCCAAGTTCCAGCTTGGGGTTCAGGCAGTGGCGGCCAACACGCTGGCAAAGCGCGGCATCGAGCCGTCGCTGGCATTTGCCTACGCGCTCATCTTTCTCGAGACGGTCGGCGCGCTTCTTATCGTGATCGGACTCTTCACGCGCGTTGTGGCGGTTGCGCTGGTGGTAGAGTTCGCCGTCATCGTCTACCACCACATCCCAAATGGATACGCGTGGCTCAACCGCGGCTACGAGTACCCCTTGTTCTGGGGCCTGATCTTCCTGGCTATCGCGTTGCGCGGAGGAGGGCCCTACTCAGTGGACCGTGCCATAGGCCGAGAAGTGTAGCTCGATCAGGTGCCCGGCGCGCGCGTGCGCCGGGTGCCGCTGGCCTACTGGCTAACCGAGATTCCCGCGGCGCGGATGGCTTCGCCCCAGCGCTCGACTTCCGTGCGCACGAACCCGGCCAGGTACTCGGGCGAACGACGCTCGGGCCCGACGATAACCAGGCCCAGCGCCTCGAGCCTCTGCTTGACGTCGGGCCTGTCGATCATGGTGCCGATCGCCTGGTTCATCTTGCGCACGATCGGCTCCGGCGTTCCCTTCGGGAAGAAGAAGGCGTTCCACACGCTGGCTTCCACGTCCTTGAGCCCCTGCTCGCCCGTGGTCGGCAGGTCGGGAAGGAT
>CADEFJ010000201.1 GCA_902826575.1 uncultured Pseudomonadota bacterium
CTTCGCTGAGCTGGCCGCGCTGCGCGCGCTCGCGCCCTCCGTGCCGGCGCGCGCCCTTCTCGACAGCGCGACGCGGCAGGGCGCCCGTGCGCTGGGGATTGGCGATCGGCTCGGCGTCATCGCGCCGGGCTATCGCGGCCGGCTCATCGCCGTCACCGTGCCGCCCGCGGTGGACGATGTGGAAGAATACCTGGTGGGCGGGATCACGCCGGACCAGATTGGCTGGGTGGCCTGACCGGCCGAAAGTCGATGTTCACGCGCATCCGCACGTACTTCTCGTTTGTCCGGTTCAGCCACTCGGTGTTCGCGCTGCCCTTTGCGCTGGCGGGCGCGCTGCTGGCGGCCCGCACGCACCCGGTGGCCGCTTCGACGCTCCTCTGGATTCTCGTGGCCATGGTGTCGGCTCGCAGTGCGGCGATGGGCTTCAACCGCCTGGTCGATGCCCGCTTCGACGCGCTCAATCCCCGTACTGCCTCGCGTGAGATTCCGCGTGGCGCGCTGCGTGTTTCGGAGGCGTGGGGGTTTGTCGCCGTCGCGTCGGCTCTGTTCGTCTTCGCCTCGTGGCGGCTCAATTCGATCTGCTTCGCGCTGTCGCCTGTCGCGCTGGGGATCGTCTTCTGGTACTCGCTCGCGAAGCGCTATACGAGCTACACGCAGCTGTTTCTCGGCCTGGCGATGGCGGTGGCGCCGGTGGGCGGCTGGCTGGCCGTCGGCGGTGGGGCCGGCTGGGAACCGTGGCTGCTCGCGCTGGCCATCGGCATGTGGGTCGGCGGGTTCGACGTGCTGTACGCCTGCCAGGACCTGGAGTTCGACCGTGCCCATGGCCTGCGGTCCATTCCGGTCCGCTTTGGCGTGCCGACCGCGCTGCTGATTTCGCGCGTCATGCATGTCATCGCCGTCACCGGGTTGCTGGCCGTCGCGTGGGTCACGCCGCTGCCGTGGGTCTATCACGCCGGCGTCGCGGCGGTCGCGCTGCTGCTCGTCTACGAGCAGTCGCTGGTCCGGGCGGACGATCTCTCCCAGGTGACACGGGCGTTCGACATGAACGGGTACGTCGGCATCCTGTACCTTCTCGTCGTGGCGGTATCCATCTATGTCCACTGACGTCTCTCGCGCACGATCGGTGGCCATCGCCGTCACCGGCGCCAGCGGGGCGCTGTACGCCACGCGCACGCTGGCAGCGCTGCTCGGACGTGGCCTGCACGTCGAGCTCGTGATTTCGGATTACGGGCGGCGATTGCTGCGCGACGAACTCGGTGATGACGCGACGGTGGACCGACTGCTGCCGTACTTGACGCAGAAGTATGGCGAGTCGGTGGCCGCAGGCCGAATGACGGTTCACAGCAACCGCGATCTCGGCGCCACCATTGCCAGCGGCAGCCACGGGTGCGCGGGGATGGCCATCGTGCCCTGTTCGATGAAGACGCTGGCCGGTGTCGCTCACGGGCTGTCCCGGAATCTGGTCGAGCGCGCGGCGGACGTGATGCTCAAGGAACGGCGGCCGCTCGTCATCGTGCCTCGCGAGACGCCGATGAGTCTGATGCAGCTCAAGAACATGGTGCTCTGCGCCGAGGCCGGGGCGATCGTCATGCCGGCCATGCCGGCCTTCTATCAGCTCCCGCAGTCGCTCGACGACCTCGCCGACTTCATGGCGGGCAAGGTGCTCGGCGCGCTGGGCTTCGACCACGACTTGTATCCCCAGTGGACGGGAAGCGTGGCGCGCCCGTAGGCGGGCCCGCCAGCACGACAGGCAAGGACGACCGATTGACCGATATCTCCAAGTCGCCCGCCCGGATTGCGGGCATGTTCGACGCGATCGCGAGCCGCTACGACTTCCTGAACCATTTGCTGAGCGCC
>CADEFJ010000202.1 GCA_902826575.1 uncultured Pseudomonadota bacterium
CCGAGCAGTCGGGCTCGCGCGAGCTCGTCCTGCGGACGCATCTCGTCGAGCAGGCGCGCCAGGACCGCGCCATCGAAGACACGCTGATCGCGCAGACCCGGCTGTTCGACGCGCGCTGGCGCGCCCAGGACAGCGCCGCCGCCGTCATCCGCAAGCGCATCGCGCAATTCACCGAGGAGATCGCGTCGGGCAACGCGCTGCTGCAGTCGCTGATCACGCGGCTGGCCTCGATCGAGGACGAGCTGCGCGGCGCGCGCCATCTCGCCTCCCAGGGATTCGAACGGCGCACCCGCGTCATGGACCTCGAGCGCGCCAGCGCCGAACTGCGCGGCAAGCAGGGCGAGATGCGCGCCGGCATCGCGCGCGCCGAGCAGGCCATCGCCGGCGCCGAGATCGAGATCGCCAATATCATGGACACCCGCCTCGCGGACGTCGCGCGCGAGCTGCAAGAGGCGCAGGTGCTCGAGGCCGATCTCGGCGATCGCATCCGCGCCGCCCGCGACGTCCGCCAGCGCCGCGAGATCGTGAGCCCGCAGGACGGCACGGTGACCGACATCCGCCTGGTCACGCTCGGCGGCGTGATCGGGCCGGGACAGCCGCTGATGGACATCGTGCCGGCCGACGACGAGCTGATCGTCGAAGCCCGCGTGATGCCGCAGGACATCGATGCCGTGCATGTCGGCCTGCCGACCCAGGTCCGGCTGACGGCCTACAAGCGGGCGATCGCGCCGCTGGTCGACGGCACGCTGTTCTACGTGTCGGCTGACATGATGCAGGATCAGCGCAACGGCGATCGCTACTTCATCGCCCGCAGCCGCGTCGCGAAGGAGTCGCTGGCGCAGTGGAAGGGCGTGCGCCTCAGCCCGGGCATGCCCGCCGAGATGCTCGTCGTGACGGGCGAGCGCCGCGCCATCGACTACCTCGTGCAGCCGCTGTTCGAGAGACTGAACCGCGCGATGCGCGAGGAGTGAGCGACCGCCCGCCTCAATCCGTCGAGAACGGATCCGCCGGCGGGACCACGAGGCCGTAGCCGACCTGCAGGCAGACGCCGAGGACCAGCAGCGCCAGCAGCGCGCGCAGCTTCTCGCCGGGGATCCGTGTGCCCAGGCGCGCCCCGATCTGGGCGCCGACGACGCTGGCGCCAGCGAGCAGCACGCCGAGCATGAGATCGACGCCGTGCGTGGTTGTCGCCTGCAGCACCGTCGTCGCCGACGACGTCACCGCGATCTGGAGCAGCGAGGTGCCCACCGTGGTCGCGGTCGGCATGCCGAGCACGTAGATCATCGCCGGCACCATGATGAAGCCGCCGCCCACGCCCATGATCGCGGTGAGCACGCCGACGGCGAGGCCCACTGCCAGCGGCAACAGCGCGCTGATGTAGAGCTTTGAGCGCCGGAACCGGAGCTTGAGCGGCAGGTTGTGGATCCAGAAGTGCCGATTCGGCCGCCGGGCCAGGGCGCGTCCGTCGCGCCGGCGCCTGAGCGCGCGCAGGCTCTCCGCCAGCATCAGCACGCCGAGCGTGCCCAGCAGCACCACGTAACAGAGCCCGATGACGACATCGAGCTGACCCAGCGCGCGCAGCACGACCAGCAGGCGCACCCCCATCAGTGCGCCTAGGAGGCCGCCCGCCGTCAGCACCGCGGCCATCAGGAGATCGACATTCCCCCGGCGGAAATGCGCCATCGCGCCGGATACCGAGGAGGCCGCGACCGGCATCGCACCGGTGGCGACCGCGACGGTAGGAGGGATGCCGATCAGCAGCAGCAGCGGCGTCAGCAGGAAGCCGCCGCCGACGCCGAGCAGCCCCGAAA
>CADEFJ010000203.1 GCA_902826575.1 uncultured Pseudomonadota bacterium
CATCGTCATCCGCGGCGGTTACGCGCTGGAACAGGAAGAGGCGATCCGGAAGCGGATCGCCAACGTCGACGCGCGCGCGCAGTTCACGCAGCCCGAACGCCGCGTCGTCTCCGCCGAACGCCAAGGCGCCGTCTTCGAAGTGCTGACTACCTCGCAGAAGCTCGCGCACCGAATCGTACATGAGTTGAAGAAGGCGTTTCGCGGCCGCGCTGCCTACCACTGGTCCGACGACGGCAGTCTGTTCGCCGTCTGGGAGCGCGACTAGCTCAGCCCTCGAATGCGGACGGCGGTTTCCTTGTAGTCGGGGCATTTCGAGTCCGGGTCGAGGTGTGGCCCGATCAGCCGGTTGGCGTGCGTTTCGGGGAAGTGGAACGAGAGGAACAGGGTTCCCGGTGCAACGCGCGTCGCGAGTCGCGCAGTCAGCCTAACGACACCCCACCGGCTCTCGACAGTCACCTCGCTTCCGTCGTCGATCCCTTCGCGCGCTGCGTCCTCGGGATGAATCTCCAGCACGTCGGCAGATACGAGCTGGCGGTTCGGAGTGCGGCGGGTCATCGTGCCGACGTTGTAGTGTTGGAGCACCCTGCCGGTGACGAGCGTGTAGGGATAGCCCTCGATGGCTGCCTCGGGGCTCGGCCGATATGGAATCGCCGCCAGCCGACCTTTGCCGCGCAGGAATCCGCCCGTATGTAGCGTTGCCGTTCCCGGATGCTCGTGCGCGGGACACGGCCACTGCAGCCCGTCTCCACCGAGGCGGCGATAGCTCATGCCGCCGAAGAGCCGCGGGGCGACCTGCGCGATCTCGTCCATGACGTCGGCCGGGCTCTCGCAGCGGCTCGGCATTCCCATCGCCGCGGCGACGTCGCGGATCACGCTCCAGTCGGGGCGCGCCTCTCCCGGCGGTGGTACGGTGGGACGGACGAGCTGGATGCGCCGCTCGCCGTTGGTGAACGTCCCTTCCTGTTCGAGTGAACCCGCGGCCGGCAGAATCAGATCGGCGTAGCGCGCCGTCTCGGAGAGAAACATCTCCTGCACGACGAGGAAGTCGAGCGCTCGCAACGCCTCGATCACGTGGCTTTCGTGCGGATCGCTCTGCACGACGTCTTCGCCCTGGATCCACAGGGCGCGGATCTCCCGCCGCACGGCCGCATCCATCATCTCGGGAATCGTCAGGCCGCGCTGCAGCGGAGGCGCCGCGCCCCACAGCCGCTCGACACGCTCGCGCACCTCGGGGTCGTCGAGCGCCTGGTAGCCGGTGAGTTGGTTCGGCATGCCTCCCATGTCGGCGTTGCCCTGCACGTTGTTCTGCCCGCGCAACGGCGACATGCCGGCGCCGGGGTAGCCGATGCTGCCGGTCAGCATGGCGAGATTGCAGAGCGCCATCACCGACTCGGTCCCTTGCGTCAGTTCTGTCACGCCGAGTCCGTGCACGAACACCACCCGTTCGCAGCGGCCGATGAGGCGCGCGGCGTCTCGCGCCAACGCAACCGGCACTCCCGTCGGACCGGCCGTTGTCTCGAGCGACATGCTGGCGACGAACGCCACCAGCTCGTCGAACCCCTCGGTGCGCTCATCGACATACTCGCGCCGGACCAGGCCCTCCTCGATCAGGATCTTCGCCAGGGCGTTGAACAGAGCGACGTTGGTACCCGGCCTGAGCTGCAGGTGAAGATCGGCATACTCCGCCAACTCGATGCGGCGCGGATCGATCACGACGAGCCGCGCACCGCGCAGCACCGCCTGTTTGATGCGAGCGCCGACGACCGGATGCGCCTCGGGCAAGGGCTGGAACAGCCCGAGCTGTTGCTGGG
>CADEFJ010000204.1 GCA_902826575.1 uncultured Pseudomonadota bacterium
CTGCTCAGTACTGACCGATCTTCGCGATCACACCAAACGGCTCATCTTTCATCCGGGACTGCTGCCGGCAATCGTGATCGAGGATCCCGAGCTGACACTCGGCCTTCCGCCTCACGTCACAGCGGCGGTCGGCATGGATGCGCTGTCGCACAATCTGGAAGCCTATTGCGCATCTGCCTATCACCCGATGGCAGACGGCATCGCAGTGGAAGGCATGCGCTTGATCCGCGAGTGGCTGCCCACCGCGGTGAAGGACGGCAAGAACATCGAAGCGCGCGCGCACATGATGATCGCTTCCACCATGGGCGCCACGGCATTCCAGAAAGGCCTGGGCGCGATGCACAGCCTGAGCCATCCGTGCGGCGCGAATCTCAACACGCACCACGGGCTCACCAATGGCGTCGTGATGCCGTACGTGCTGTCGTTCAATCGCACCGTGATCGACGAGAAACTGGTGCGACTCGCGGCTTATCTGGGTCTGGCGCGCCGGACCTCGTCAGCGATCGTGGACTGGGTGCTCGATCTGCGCGAAGCGATCGGCATTCCTCACACGCTCGCCTCGCTGGGTGTCAAAGAAGAACACGCCGTGGCCTTTGCTCCCATGGCCGAGGCCGATCCGAGCACGCCATCCAATCCGCGCCCGGTCGCGGCGAAGGAATTCGAGCAGCTCTACCGCAACGCGATTGCGGGCAAGCTGCACTAACGCCTCAGGGCACTGAGACAGCGGTCGTCATTTCGCTCTTGTCCAATGCTTGTACACGGAACACGACGTCGCCGATGCGCAGGTCGTTGAGCCTCGGCGCTGACGGACCAAAAGCGCCGCGAGCCAGTTCGGCCTGTAGACGGTCGTCCTCCGTCAAACGCCAGCCGCCCTCGGAGGCGCCGACCCGAGCCCAGACGCCATGGACGTCCCGCTTGAACACGAGGCCGGTATGCGACATCAGTACCACGCACTCCTCCTGACCATCTTCCGTCAGGTCCACGAACACCACGGCGCTAGTCTCGTCACTGCGGTCGTGGCTTCGCGACGCGATGATCGCCGCCCGTAGCTGGTCATCGACAGTTCGACCCGGCGGATAAACCGGGAGCTTTTCCACATCCTCCAGCGACAGTTCCGGCTCGACGTAGCGAGACTGCTGACGTGCAACCTTGCGCGCGAGCACAGCGATCTTCGCCTCTTCGTCGCCTCCCTGCAGACTCGAGAGCTCCGATACTTTGCGACGGCCGTACTGCCCCGCGTCGAACTGCAGGTACCGCAGGGCAGCTTCGCGTTCCTTTGGGTCGAGCTGCGCAACGCGCGACGCTTGGCTGTTGGCAGCAAGACGATAGGGCGAGAGCACCGGCGTCAACGTGAGCAGTAGCGTGACAATGAGCACCACGGCGACCGCAACGTTCACGCTCTCGATCAGGCGCATCCACGGTCCACGCGTAAAGGCCGCCGCCGAATAGCCCACGGAATACAGAACAGCAGACACAGCAACGACAAGTCCGTAGGCACGCATCACCGTGATGCCGTGCTCCTGCACTCTTACGATCAGAGCGTAGAGTGCCAGTAGCGCGACGATGGTCATGAGCGGCGTCACGAACCGCAAGGAATTGGCCAGCCACGCCGGGTAAGGGGCCCGCCCCTGCTGCCCCGAGCCGTCCTGATAACCGGCATTCAGAAGAAGGATCGTCACGGCCACCAGCCAGAGCAACCAGACGGCACCTATTGCCCGCTCGCCTTCCTGCAGGAGTTGCGGCAGCTTCGCGAGCAAGGTTGGTGTGAAGAGGAGCAGGATCAGCGCGGCTACCGGCGCCAG
>CADEFJ010000205.1 GCA_902826575.1 uncultured Pseudomonadota bacterium
GCAGGAGCGGCGTCACCACCATCAATGCGAAATAGCCGTAGACCACGGTCGGTACGGCGCCCAGCAGCTCGAGCGCCGGCTTGATGGTCTCGCGCAGCCGGTAAGGCGCGAATTCGCTGAGGTAGATCGCGATGATGGTACCGGCCGGGATCGCGACCGCGAGCGCGACCAGCGTGGTGACCAGCGTGCCGGCCACCAGCGGCATGATGCCGTAGCGCGGCTCGGCGAACAGCGGGGTCCACATCGTGTCGGTCAGGAAATCCTTGAGCGCCACATGCTCGAAGAACGGCAGCGCCTCGGCGACCAGGATCCAGACGATCGCGAGCGTGGTAAAAACGGCAACGAGGCCCGCCGCGAGCAGCAGGGCCTCGATGCCGCGATCACGCAGCCTGCGCCGCCGGATCGAATCGCGGAATGGCGGGGGATTGTGGCTGTGTCCCGTCACGATCAGTTAGTAGATTAGAACTTGGCTTCGCGCGCAAGCAGTTCCTCGACGGTCAGGCCCACTTCGTTCCTGCCACCGAATGCCGTGCCGGCCTTGCCGGCGCGGAAGTTGGCCAGCGCCTTGCCATACGCCGTCTTCGCGAGCGGCACGTACTTCACTTCCTCGACCAGGGGCGCGCCCTTCTGCAGGTAGAACTCCACGAATTCCTTCACTTCGGGACGCTGCGCAGACGCTTTGCTCACGTAGATGAAGATCGGGCGCGACAGCGGCTCGTAGGAGCCGTCGAGCACGCCCTGCGGCGAGGGTCCGACCGGCTGGCCCTTCGAGTTGACGACTTTGAGCGCCTTCATCTTCGCCGCGTTCGGCGCGTAGTAGGCGTAGCCGAAGTACGCGAGCGCGTTGGTATCGGACTCGACGCCCTGCACGAGCACGTTGTCGTCCTCGCTCGCCGTGTAGTCGCCGCGGCTCGACTTCGACTTGCCGACGGTGGCCTCGGTGAAGTAGTCGAAGGTGCCCGAATCGGAGCCCGGACCGTAGAGCTTGAGCGGCTGCGCCGGCCACTTCGGGTTCACGTCCTTCCAGCTCGTGACCTTGCCCTGCGCGGCGGGCTCCCACATCTTCTTCAGCTCGGCGACCGTGATCGTATCGACCCAGGTGTTCTTCGGGTTGACCGCCACGGTCAGCGCGTCATACGCCACCGGCAGTTCGATGTACTCGATGCCCGCCTTGGCGCAAGTGTCCATTTCCGACCTGCTGATCGGGCGGGAGGCATCCGAAATGTCGATCTCGCCACGGCAGAACTTCTTGAAGCCGCCGCCGGTGCCCGAGATGCCGACGGTGACGCGGACCTTGCCGCGCTTGGAAATCTGGAACTCTTCGGCGACCGCTTCCGAGATCGGGAACACGGTGCTCGAGCCGTCGATCTTGATGACCTGCTGCGCGAGGGCGTCAGCCGGCGCGGCCCCGAGTCCGACGAGCACTGCGGTGGCAGCGGCGACGGCGAATGCGGACTTGAGTCTCATGGCTTGCATGGGGATTCCTGTAGCTGTTGCGATGATAAGTTCGTCAGATGACGGATTTGTGACAGCGCCGCCGCGGCCTCAGAACCTGTAATTCAGGTCGAGCTGCAGGCGGTCGTAGTCACGCCAGGAGCCGCTCGTCGCCCCTGCGGCCGCGAGGATGCGCTCGTTCATCAGGTAGGTGGCATTGAGCGTCCAGTTCTTCGCCGGCGCATAGGCCGCCTTCACCACGCTGCCCTTCGAGAACGTGATGCCGCCACCGAAGTCCGAATCGACGAACTGCGCGAACTGGGCGTTCTGGTCCATGTCC
>CADEFJ010000206.1 GCA_902826575.1 uncultured Pseudomonadota bacterium
CCGTCGCCGACTACGCGCGCTACAAGGCCTGGTGCGACGAGTATTTTTATCTGCCGCATCGCAAGGAGATGCGCGGCGTGGGCGGCATCTTCTACGACTACCTGACGCCGCCGGACGCGGAAGGCGGCTGGGATGCAGGTTTCAGGTTCAACCAGGACGTCGGACGGGCCTTTCTCAAAGTCTATCCGGAGCTGATGCGCCGCAATTTTGCGCTGCCCTGGACGGATGCCCAGCGCACCGAGCAACTCGTCCGCCGTGGCCGCTATGCCGAGTTCAACTTGCTGTATGACCGCGGAACGGTATTTGGGCTGAAAACGGGCGGCAACGTGGATTCGATCCTGTCGTCGCTGCCGCCGGTGGTGAACTGGCCCTAGGCCGCCGGCGATCCGGCTGGCATTTGACGGACGGGGCGTGTACGGCTCTGCCGTGCGGAGGGAAGACTCGGGGGCACGCCGTGGGGGAAATTTCACGCCGCGACTTCTTGAACGGCGCCGCGCTGACGATCGCGGCCAGCCTCACGCCGTTCGAGCAACTGAAGGCGCAGGCCGCGCGGCGCGGTGTCTACCCGCCGGCGCTGGCAGGGCTGCGCGGCTCCACCGATGAGGCCTACGCCGTCATCCACGAAGTCGCACGCGAGGGCAGACGCTACAGCATCGATACCCTCGAGGCGGACGAACGCTACGACCTCGTGATCGTGGGATCCGGACTGGCCGGACTGACGGCCGCCTGGACCTATCGCGACCGCCAGCCCAACGCGCGCATCCTGATCCTGGACAATCACGACGACTTCGGCGGACACGCGCGCCGCAACGAGTTCCGCGTCGGCAAACGGCTATTGCTGAGCTACGGCGGCTCCGAATCCATGGTTGCGCCCGCAAGCCACTACAGCGGCGACCTTGCCAACATCCTGAGCGCATTGAGGCTGCGACCCGAGCGGTTCGAGCGCGAGAGCGTATTCCATCGCAAGCTCTATCCGGGGCTCGGTCTCAGCAAGTCAGTGTTCTTCGATCGTGAGCACTTCGGCGAGGACCGGCTGGTCACGGGCGATCCACTGCTTCTGGGCTTTGACGAATTCGCACCGCTCAATCCGGGCGCACGGACGCCGGATGCCTTTCTCGCCGATTGCCCATTATCGAACGAGGCGCGACGCGGCCTGTCGGAGCTGTTCGCCGGCATGCGCGACTACATGGCCGGGCAAACTACCGAGCAGAAGGTAGCCACCCTGGCGCGCACGAGCTACCGCACGTTCCTGACCGACACCTGCAAGCTACCCGCCGCCGCCGCCGATTTTTTCCAGGGGCGCTCGAGCGACAACTTCGGCTACGGCATCGATGCCATTGCGGCCATCGACGCGATGTCGGAGGGTTTTCCCGGGGCGGCCGCACTCAACATCCAAGAGCGCATGGGCGGACACGCCGACGATCGCGGCCCCTACATCCACCATTTCCCCGACGGGAATGCCTCCCTTGCACGGGCGCTGGTGCGCTCGCTGGTAGCGGACGCAGCACCCGGACGCACCATGGACGACCTTGTCAGCACGGTGTTCGACTACAGCGCGCTGGACCGGCTGGGCGCGCAGGTGCGCCTGCGACTGAACTCGACGGCCGTCGTAGTGCGCAACGCACGCGATGGCGGTGTCGATGTCGGCTACGTGCGTGACGGAACGCTGCGCCGCGTCTCGGCCCGCAATGCCGTGATCGCAACCTACAACAGCGTGATGCCCTTCGTCTGTCCGGAGCTGGAACCCTAAACGGTCGAGACCATGCC
>CADEFJ010000207.1 GCA_902826575.1 uncultured Pseudomonadota bacterium
TGCAGGTCCCCGGGGCCGGCTATGACGGCATCGAGCTCGGCGCCGTGCCGCGCGGCGCTGCGCTGTGCAACTGCTTCGAGCACGAGCCGGGCTGCTCCGAATACGCGATGCTCGCGATGCTCGAATGGAGCATCCGGATCGGACCGGCCGACGCCGACATGCGCAAGGGCGACTGGTCGCGCTCGAGCCGCTTCGGCGGCCAGCCCGACGGCGAGCTCGCCGGCCGCACCGTCACGATCGTCGGCCTCGGCCGCATCGGCCGCGCTGTGGCCAAGCGCGCCAAGGCTTTCGAGATGAACGTCATCGCGGCCAACCGCACGCTCCGCCACAACGAGCCGAATGTCGACGCGGTGTTCGGTCTCGACCAGCTCGACCACGCGGTGCGCGACGCTGATTTCGTCGTGCTCGGCTGCGCGCTCACACCCGAGACGAAGGGCCTGATCGATGCGCGCATCCTGCGCGCGATGAAGAACAACGCGGTGATCGTCAACGTCGCGCGCGGCCCGGTCATCGACGAGGCGGCGCTGTTCGATGCGCTCTCGAACCGCCGCATCGGCGGCGCCGTGATCGACACGTGGTGGCGCTACCCCACCGGTCCGCGCCAGCCGGTCGAGGAATGGCCGCACCGCTTCGACAAGCTCGACAACGTGATTCTCAGCGCGCATATCGCCGGCTGGACCACCGGGACGGTGGAGCGGCGCACGCGCGTGATGGCGGAGAATCTCGACCGCCTCGCGCGCGGCGAGAAGCTCGCCAACGTGATCGCCATCGGAGGACAGACGTGAAGAACATCAAGGACGACAAGCTGCGCCGCTTCGTGAGCGCGGTCTTCTCGAAGGCCGGCAGCACGACGCACGAAGCCGACATGATCGCCAGGCGGCTGGTCGATTCGAACCTGATGGGGCACGACTCCCACGGCGTCGTGCGCGTGACGAGCTACATCGGCTGGCTCAAGGAAGGGAAGATCAAGACCAACCAGCACGTGAAGACGCTGGCGGAGTCCGACGCCTTCGCGATCCTCGACGGCCAGGGCGGCTACGGCCAGGTGCTGGGCGGCGAGGCGATGGCGATCGGCATCGCCAAGGCGAAGAAGACCGGCGTGGCGCTCGTCGCGCTCCGCCACGCGCATCACCTCGGTCGCGCCGAGCGCTTTTTTGTAGAATTCGACCGCATCGGCCGCGCCCACCTGGAAGATCTCATTGAGCGGATCGACGTCCTGATGCCGCAGATTGGCCGCCACCTCGATCGACTCGATGCGCGAATGCGATGAGCGGATCGCCATCGTCTGCGGATCGACTTGCACATACAGCGAGATTGCCGGACGCCACTGCTTCTCGGCGAGCGTAAACGCATCGACGAGCACATCAGGCAGCATGGTGATCTTGCGGCCGGGCATGTACACGGTGGACAACCGCTCGCGTGCGATGCGACCCAGTCCGGTCTCGGCGTCGAAGCCCAGTCCCGGCGCGGCGATGTGGATGCCGACTTCGAGCAGCCCTTCGGACGTGGTACGCAACGAGAACGCATCGTCGATCTCGGTGGTGGCCACGTCGTCGAGGCTGAAAGCACGCACCGTGCTCGCCTCGAGCTCGCCCGGTACGTCGAACTGGTGCGTACCGGCGAATCCTTCGCCCTGCGGGAAATACTCGAACAGGAACCGACCCAGGTGATAGTCGTGAGTGGGCGGCAGCACGCCGCAGCGCTCGAACAACTTCGCTGCGGTCAGGCCGACGCGATCGCACGCCTGCT
>CADEFJ010000208.1 GCA_902826575.1 uncultured Pseudomonadota bacterium
CATCACCCGCTCGTGAAATTCACGCAAGCTGAACGAAGCACCACGCGCTTCGGCATAGTCCCGCCGCAATTTAAGTGCCGCAAGCTTGCCCAGAAAATACCCGCCGTAGGTCGGGTCGTAGGTGCCGCGCACAGCCTCGCGCGCCGCATGCGCGCTGGACAGATGCGCCTCGCGCTCGAAGAAGTCCGCGGCCTGAGCAACACTCCACGCGCCGCTATGCAGCTTTATCCCGGCGATCAGCCGGCAAATGCGATTCAGTGCCTCTGAGATCTGCGCCATTCGGTAGCGCGGATCCTCCGCGCGGAATCCCTCGTCGCTGACCAGCTGCTCGGCGTAGTGTGCCCAGCCATCCTGCCCAGACGAGGGTTGCGGGAAGGGATTGAGCCCTATCCAGATACGCCGCACCTTCCCCGGCGTCCGGCGCATGAACACGCTGTGCACGTAATGCCCGGGCACCACTTCGTGCGCGGTGATGTCGGCAAGCGTGGCGAAGTTGAAAGATTCCAGCCAGGCATTCTGCCGCTCGAGCGGCCAGGCCGGATCGGCGTCGGTGATGTAGTAATAGCTCTGTACAGGCCGCGCCTCGAGCGGCGGTGATGAATGCATCGAAGCCATGCCGATGTCGTAGGCCGGCGCCGGCGCTACGACGATGCGTTCGCGGGTCGGCATCACGAACAGATTCTTCTCGGCGGCGAAGGCGAACAATTCATCCACCTGCGCGGATGCCGCGGCGACGAGCTCACCGCGCGCCGGGTGATGGCGCACGAGCTCGCCCCACACCTGCATGGGTGTACGCGTCGCGTCGATGCGCGCGGCGGTTCGCGTGAACTCGGCCTGGTTACGTGCCAACTCGCGCTCGCCGATCGCCAGCAACCGGTCGGCCGGCAGGTCGATCAATTCCTCGGCGCGGTATCGCGCTTCGACCGCCGCCGTGCCGATGGCAAATTCGCCGGTTGCGGCAGCAAGACCGCGCGTCTGTAGTTCGCGGCGATACTCGACGATGTTGCGTGCCGCCTCCGCTGCCGCAGCCGCAAGCTGCTGACGAAGGGCTGCGTCTGCCTCGCCGGAGAAAGCCAGCTGCAAATCGCGTGACAGCAGTTCCTCCACGCCGTTGAGCATGCCGATGGCGGTCTCCACGAATACCCGGGGCGGCGATTGGATATTTCGGCGCGCAGACTCGAGCAGCCGTGGTATGGCGTGCATTTTGGAGATTGCCTGGCGCATCCGCGTCGCGGCCGGTGCGGCATCCATCGTGGCGAGGTTGTGCAATCCGTCGGAGATCGCCGCGACGTAGATCATGGGATTGCGCGACCAGTTCTTGACCGTCTCCAAATCCAACAACCAGCCATCGACAACACCCAGCAGGATGCGCCGGTCCACGCGCTCGTCGGCGCTCAACGATTGCTCGGAGACTGAGTCGAGGCGCGCCCGGATGGCATGCAGCCATTTGATCTCCGCCGCGACAGACGGGGCCGAAAAGTCCTCGAGCTCACCGTCATGGGCGTGAAGGCCATTGCCGGCGGCAATCGAGGGATGGAATCGCCCGAACCCGTCGAGGTAGAGATCGACGAGGCCGGCAAATGAAGTCGGCGGGGCCGACGTAGCGGAGTTGGCGGCCGGAACGGTCAGAATCAGCCACGCGCCAAACACCAAGCTTGCTGCATGTCGAATGTTCATGCGTGCAGCTTAGACCAGAATGAGATGCCGGTTCT
>CADEFJ010000209.1 GCA_902826575.1 uncultured Pseudomonadota bacterium
GCATCGGCGCGCCGGGCCTCGGCGTCGAGCAGGTCACGCTGCTGGCGCAGCAGATCTTCGAGTGACGCGAGCCCGACGCGCGCGAGCTCCATCTGCGTGCGGACGACTTCCTCGCGATACGCGATCTCCTTGGCCACTGCCTCGATATCGCCCAGCGCGGCGAGGTACGACGCGCGCAACGAGGTCCATTGCCGGGCTACCAGGCGACGCGCGGCGTCACGCTCGAGTTCCACGGCCCGCGCTCGGGCGTCGGCTGCTGATGCACGACGGCGCGCGACCGAATCGAGCGGGATGCTGAACCTCAGCCCGGCACCCCAGGCCTCGATGCTCTTGTCTCCGCCGTCGAATTGCGCGTAGTCCGCCACCGCGGAAAAGGACGGCCAAAGCGTCCGATGGGCCTCCTCTGCATTCGCTTTCGCGACGGCCACGCGAGCATCAGCGAGCACGGCGGGCAGGGCGTCTTCGATCTTCCCGTCCGGCCACTCAGGTGCGGCGACCGGCTGCGCGGCGGGAAGCCGCTCGACGCCGCTTGCGGCGTGCAGCGCTGCGAGCGCTTCGTCCGTCGCGGCCTTCAAGCGCAGTTCGTCGGACTCGACGCGCGCGAGTTCGCTCTCGGCGAGTCGCAGGTCCACTGTCGCCAGTTGTCCGGAGTCCACTTCCCGGCGCACGCGGGCGATCGTGGTCGTGACGCGCTCGCGCTGTGTACTCAGGGCCGACGAACGGCGCTGCAGTGCCTGCAGTCGGGCGTACGCGCCCGTTGTTTCGTGCAGCTGTGCAAGCTGCGCTCCGCGTTCCGCAAGCCCGGCCGCCTGCGCTGCGCCGCGCGCGGCCGCTCGACTTGCCGCAATCACGCCGAAGAAATCGAGCGGGACCGCATACATTGCGCCATAGCGCGTGACGTCGCGGGCAAAGGGTGGATCGGTGAAGGCGGTCGGAGTCATCGGGCCGACGAATCGCTCACCTTCGAAGCGCTGAAGGTCGGCGCCGACGCTGCCCTCACCGAAGTAGCGCGCGGTAGCGGCGGCCAGCTCCGAGCGGGCGGCGGTCGCATCGGCGCGCCTCGCCGCGATGTCCGGATGCTCGAGCGTTGCGCGCAGCAGGTCGCCCAGTTCGCTCCTCGGCAGCGTCGCGCCGGTCTCTGCTGCCGGCCACTCGACGACGAAAGCACCACGCAGGTCGCCGGCGGAATAGCCGGTGGCTTCGTCGGCCGGATAGCGTTCCGCCAGCGCTTTCCGCACCGGCTCCGCGAGCGTGGATCCGTGGCAGGCGAGGCACATCGGCTGCGTCACGATTGCGCGCATGTAGCGCATGCGCCCGTCAGGAAGCGACTGGTAGTCCTCGATCGGCCCGCTCTCGCCGGCGCTGAACCGGCGCGAAAAGGCTTCGAGTACAGCTCGTTCCTGTACGTCCGGTGCGTTCGCCGGATTGCGCACGCGCAGCGCCGTGCGTCCGACCCGCGCGCCTGCGCGTTCGCTGAGCCGCGTGGCAATCCCTGGCGCGACGGTTCGGCAGACATCGATCGCCTGTGCGGGCCCGTCCTCGGCCACTGCGGCCTGCAGACGGCTGCCAAGCTCGCTTTGCAATGCTCCAGCGAGCTCGCGGGAGGCCTTGAGCCGCCCGTCCTGCAGCTCCAATGCAGGCTTTGACGCGAGTGCCGGCCCGGCCGCGAACAGGCCGAGAAGAATCGCGGCCCGGATTCCGTGATCGACT
>CADEFJ010000210.1 GCA_902826575.1 uncultured Pseudomonadota bacterium
GGCGGCGGCATCTCCTCGGCGATCGCGCGCGCGTTGGGAGCCGGCGATGCCGATCGCGCGCGGGCACTGGCACTGCACGCGGTCATCATCGGAATCGCGATCGGTGCCGCCTTCACGGCGCTGTTCCTGCTGGCGGGACCGGCCATCTATCGCGCGCTCGGTGGTGCTGGCGCCGTGCTCGAGGCCGCGATCGGCTACTCCAACGTGGTCTTCCTCGGCGCGATCCCGATCTGGCTCACCAACAGCTTCGCCTCGATCCTGCGCGGCACCGGCAACATGCGGATCCCGTCGCTCCTCGTGTTCGGCGTGGCGGCGCTGCAGATCGCCATCGGCGGCAGCCTCGGCCTGGGCCTCGGCCCGTTCCCGCGTCTCGGCATGCCGGGCGTGGCGCTCGGCCAGGTGACGGCCTTCTCGATCGGCGCGCTGGTGCTGTTCTGGTTCCTGCGCTCGGGACGCGCGCGCGTGCGACTGGGGCTCGACCTCTCGCTGCTGCGCGTGGAGATGTTCCGCGACATCCTGCGCGTCGGCGCGATCGCCTGCGTGTCGCCGCTGATGTCGGTCGCCAACGTGCTGATCGTCACCGGCCTGGTCGCCAGCTACGGGGTCGAGGCGCTCGCCGGCTACGGTATCGGCGTGCGGCTCGAGTTCCTGCTCGTGCCGATCGCCTTCGCCATCGGCGTCGCCTCGGTGCCGATGGTCGGCATGGCGATCGGCGCCGGCATGATCGAGCGGGCGCGTCGCGTCGCCTGGACCAGTGGCGGCCTGTCCTTCGCGGTCGTCGGCGCGTTCGGCATCGCCGCGGCGCTGCTGCCCGACCTGTGGTCCGGCCTCTTCACCACGGACGCCGCGGTGCGCGACTCCACGCGCGCCTACTTCGCCTGGGCCGGGCCGAGCTACGGCTTCTTCGGCCTCGCGCTGAGCCTCTACTTCGCCTCGCAGGGAGCGGGCAGCATGCTCGGCCCCGTGTTGGCGCAGAGCGTTCGATTGCTCGTGGTCGCCATCGGCGGTTGGGCGATCGCCGGCACCGGTGCCTCCGCGCACACGCTCTTCGCGATCGTGGCCGCGGCGATGGTCGCCTATGGCTGCGCCACCGCCTTCGCCGTCTACAAGGTCCGCTGGGGCCCGCGCCGCTAGGCGTTGGTCTTGGAGATGCGGGACAGCAGGCCGAGATGCATCTGCACCCCGATCGCGAGGTCCTGCTCCTGGAACTCGAAGCGCGTCGCGTGATGGCCGGCCGCAAGCGAGCTGCCGACGACGAAGTAGCAGCCCGGCTTGCCGCGCTCGTGCATGCGCCGCATGAAGAACGTCGCATCGTCGCTGCCGCCGGCGACCCAGCTTGGCAGCACCTCCTTCACGTCGCCGACATCGCGCGCGACCTCGGCGACCAGCGCCTGGCTGATCGGATCGACCGGCTCGCCGATCGTGCGGCCCATGCGCTCGATGTGGTGGGTGACGGCGTGCTGCCGCGCCGTGCCCTCGATGATGTCCTGGGCGCGCGTCTCCATGTAGCCGAGCGAGTCGTCGGACTCGCCGCGCACCTCGATCAGCATCGTGCAGTCCGCGGGCACCGCGTTGCGCGCCGTGCCGGCGACCATGCGGCCGACATTGACGTGCGTCTGCTCGCTGCCATGGCGTGCGATCGCATGCAGCGCCAGCGCGCAGGACGCGCCCGCGAGCAGCGCGTTGCGCCCGTCCTGCGGGTTGTTCG
>CADEFJ010000211.1 GCA_902826575.1 uncultured Pseudomonadota bacterium
AGGATCTGCTGATCTCCCAGCCCGACGCCGGCGAGCAGGCGCTCGAGATCGCCGATACGCTGGTGCGCTCGGGCGCGATCGACGTCCTGGTCGTGGACTCGGTGGCGGCGCTGGTGCCGCGCGCCGAGCTGGAAGGCGAAATGGGCGACAGCCATGTCGGCCTGCAGGCGCGCCTGATGAGCCAGGCGATGCGCAAGCTGACCGGCTCGATCTCCCGTTCGCGCTGCCTGGTGATCTTCATCAACCAGATCCGCATGAAGATCGGCGTCATGTTCGGCAGTCCCGAGACGACGACAGGCGGCAACGCCCTGAAGTTCTATGCCTCGTGCCGTATCGACATCCGCCGGATCGGCGCGATCAAGGATCGCGAGGAGGTCGTTGGCAACCAGACCCGGGTCAAGGTGGTGAAGAACAAGATGGCCGCGCCGTTCCGCGTGGTTGAGTTCGACATCATGTACGGCGAGGGCATTTCGAAGAACGGCGAGCTGATCGACCTCGGGGTCAAGGCCGGGGTGGTCGACAAGTCGGGGGCGTGGTTCTCCTATGAGGGCCAGCGTATCGGGCAAGGGCGAGACAACGCCCGCAACTTCTTGAAAGAACACCCAGAAATTGCAGCCACCATCGAAGCGGCTATTCGTCAGAATTCGGGTCTGGTGGCCAATGCAATGTTGGCAGCCGGGGATGCCGGGACAGACGGTTGACGGGGGCAGGTGGGGCCCATAGGGTCCCGGCTGCTCGTTTCTGAGCTCTCCGCCACTCTCCGCTGTTCGCTGCCGCGGCCGGTGCGCGTCGAGAGGCGAGGCGGGGCCTCGCGCAACTCACCGTCCCTACCGGTGAAGCGCGAGGTCCCGCCTCTCGTTTTTCTCGCCCGTGATTCTCTCACGCCGCGCGTTCTCATCGTCGAACGCGGAGCGTCGGCACGCCATTTCCTGAAGGCCCGGCCCGACTCTCCGTCGGTACGCTCATGTGACGACCGCGATGCTCGCAATGGTCCGCCAGGCCGCGACAAGCCTGGACCAGCGCGACCCGTACGGCTCCCGAAGTGCGCGTGTGTGTCTGGCGATGCGGATTTGCGCATCACGCTGCGGTTGTCTGGCCGACCGGTAGGCCAACGCCTGTCCCGCGTCTGGACAGTTCGACGGCTGGAAAGCTAAAGCTAGGTCACATCATCAGTGGCGGCAGATCGCACCGGTGCATGCGTCGCATCATCGGGCCGACGTCTCGCCGTCGCTGTTCATCCCTTCTGTCGAGGCGATCGGTCATGGCGTCGGCCAACGAGATTCGTTCCACCTTCCTGGACTACTTCGCCAAGAACGAGCACCAAGTCGTTGCTTCGTCACCTCTCGTGCCGCGCAACGACCCGACGCTGATGTTCACGAACGCGGGCATGGTCCAGTTCAAGAACGTCTTCACCGGTCAGGAGCAGCGCCCTTACCGTCGCGCCGCGACCTCGCAGAAATGCGTGCGCGCCGGCGGCAAGCACAACGACCTCGAGAATGTCGGCTACACGGCGCGCCACCACACCTTCTTCGAGATGCTGGGCAACTTCTCCTTCGGCGACTACTTCAAGGAGCGCGCGATCGAGCTGGCCTGGAACCTGATCACCAAGACCTACGGCGTCGACAAGGAGCGTCTGCTGGTCACCGTCTATCACGACGACGGTGACGCTGCGGGTTTCTGGCGCAAGATCGCAG
>CADEFJ010000212.1 GCA_902826575.1 uncultured Pseudomonadota bacterium
CATGGCTCGCATCGACGCATTGGTCGGTCTTGTCGACCGTTAGATGTCAGTGGCCCAATTCACCTTCCCCGTTGGGAGGTACACCATCACCATGTCGTCATTGTGATGCGCGTTGCGCATCGCGAACACGTCGATGGAACGATGGCCGTCTGACAAAGTAACTTTGTCTTCGACCGGCAGGAACTTCGGCTCCACATTGTTTCTCGACATGGCATCGGGCTTCAGCGTGCGCGGATTGCTCCAAGCCTTCTGGTAGAACTCGACGTTTGCTGCGTGCGTGACGAGCGTGGCGCCTTCCGCCACATAGGCGCGCAAACCGCCCGCATGATCGAAGTGCGGATGCGTACTCACTACGTAGCGAACCGGTTTGCCGGGCGCCAGTTCTTTGCCTTTTGCAATTACCGCCTGCGTGTCATCTTCGGCCTCCTTGGCCTCAACAAAAACAAGATGGTCAGCCATCTCGATCAAGAGGACGTTATGGCCACCGCGCAAATGCCATACACCCGGGGCCACCAGTTCTGACACGATATTGATGGGCGGCTCTTGGTAATTCTGCACCTCTTCCGGCACCGTAACGCTCACCGGCACATTCGCGCGGACGCTCGTGATGTTCAGACGCAAAGTCGGCCATCCGCCAGAGAGTTCGGTGATGCGGCTCGGAAAGCGCACGCCGTCGTAGATCTTGTAATCTTCGAACTGCGTCTCGATGAGCATGTCCCCCAGCACGGGGTAATCTATCCACGTCTGCACCAGTTCCAAGTCGCCTTGGGCGTTGAAGCGGCCGTAGTACTTCTGATCGCCGACCATGAAGGTCGTATCGCCACCATTGCTCGTCTTGCGAAAGCGTGCCTGGTGCTCCAGCGCCAGTTTGATAAAGCCGTGCGGAGTTGACCGCAAGGCGGCGAGCCGCTCATCGACTCTGTCTGGCCTGGTCCTGATCCGGTCCGGGGCCATCACGTTCCACGCCAGGTTGCCACTCTGGTATTCGTCCAAATATGGACGAAGGAAATCAAAATACTCGTTACGGAATGCAAGATTCTGCGCTTTGTCGACATCATCGGCCTCAGTCGGCTCAGTGCGCGTCATCAGAACGTGGCTTGCCCCCGCAGTGTAGTCCGCCGTCAGCGCATAGCTCGACACCGGGATCTGCACCCATGGTGTTGTGCTGCTGTACTGCTGACCCACCCAGCCCCACATTCCATTCCCTACGATCTCAATGGAATTGGTATCAGCGACATTCATGTTCTTTGCCGCGACGTCGATACCGTTGACTTTCCCGCAGGCGGAAAGCGCGAGAGCGGCGACGATGACAGCACCGCGCAACGAGGCCTGCTTCGGTCCGAGCACCGTGGCCAGAGCCCGACATGATTCCCACATTGCCTTCTCCCTCTCCAGCTAGCGAAAGTTTCGACCTTGCGGTCAAGCCCAGTTCAAGTAACTACAGCGCATAAGCCACGACTCGGCGCTGCGAAAGAAGATATCCCGCTGTTTGCCTTAAACCCCATGCACTCGAGCCGGAAGCTTGCACAGTCGACCTGGCGCACCGACCAAAGAATTCGGTCGATACGCCAGGTCGGCAATGCAGACTAGAACTTGTAAACAGCCGTCAAGCCAATCTGCCGGCCAACATCAGGAGCGACCGTCACGCCTTGCTCATTGAAATTCAAGCCATGCGAAAAGGAC
>CADEFJ010000213.1 GCA_902826575.1 uncultured Pseudomonadota bacterium
AGATGTACAGCACGTTCAGATCGTCGCGCCGGATGACACGATTCAAGTGCGCGTAGATGAAGTTCAGCCCCGGCGACGTGCCCCAGTGGCCGAGCAGGCGGGGCTTGATGTGCTCGAGTCGCAGCGGCGCGCGCAGCAGCGGGTTGTCGAGCAGATAGATCTGCCCGACCGACAGGTAGTTGGCCGCGCGCCAGTAGGCGTCGAGCTTGCGCAGCTCGTCGCGGGCTGGCGGGACGGCGGTAAGCGTGTTGACGCTGATGTCCATCTGCTTCACCTCTGCAATGTGTCGATTCTCTTCCGCTCGATCGGGCAACTTGCATCGACTGTTGCGGCGCCGCGCCGGCTTGCTGGCCCGCATTTCGCGTTCAGGCTACGCTGCGCCGACCCGACGCATGGAGGACTGGCTGCGATGACGACCGCAAGAACCGGGGCCGCCGTGCTGCCGCGCCGCGCGATCGCGTTGGTCCTCGCCGGCGGCCGCGGCAGCCGCCTGCACGAACTCACCGACACCCGCTGCAAGCCGGCGGTCTACTTCGGCGGCAAGTTCCGCATCATCGACTTTGCGCTGTCCAACTGCCTGAACTCCGGCCTGCGGCGCATCGGCGTGCTCACGCAATACAAGAGTCACAGCCTGCTGCGCCACCTGCAGCGCGGGTGGTCGTTCCTGAAGGCCGAACTGGACGAGTGGGTCGACGTGATGCCGGCGCAACAGCGGCTGGACGAAGCGACGTGGTATCGCGGCACGGCCGACGCCGTGTATCACAACCTCGACATCATCCGTTCCGAGCACCCCGACTACATCGTGGTGCTCGCGGGCGATCACGTCTACAAGATGGACTACAGCGCGATGCTGCGTTTTCACGTCGCCCACGGCGCACGCTGCACGGTCGCCTGCATGGACGTGCCGCGCAGCGAGGCGAGCGCGTTCGGCGTGATGGACGTCGACGCCGACCTGCGCATCCGCGCGTTCGTCGAGAAACCGGCCGATCCACCGGCGATGGCCGGACGGCCCGATCGCTCGCTCGCGAGCATGGGTGTCTACATCTTCGATGCCGACTACCTGTACGGCGAGTTGGCGCGCGACGCGGCCGACGCGACCTCGGCACACGACTTCGGACGCAACCTGGTTCCGGCCGCCGTTGCGCAAGGGATGGCCTACGCCCAGCCGTTCGAGCAGGCGTGCGTGCTGAGCGAAGGCGACCAGGAGCCCTACTGGCGCGACGTCGGGACGATCGATGCGTACTGGGAAGCCAACATCGACCTGACCGCCACGCTGCCGAAGCTCAACCTGTACGACCGCAACTGGCCGATCTGGACCTTCCAGGAGCAGCTGCCGCCGGCGAAGTTCGTGCACAACGAGGGCGAGCGGCGCGGTTTCGCCGTCGAGTCGATGGTCTCGGGCGGTTGCATCATCTCCGGCGAGTTGTATCGCTCGCTGCTGTTCTCCAGCGTGCGCGTGCATTCGTTCGCCAAGGTCAACTGGTCGGTCCTGTTGCCGAAAGTGCAGGTGGGGCGGCATGCGCGGCTCACGCGCGCGGTCGTCGACCGCAGCTGCGTGATTCCGGACGGGCTCGTGGTCGGCGAAGACGCCGAACTCGACGCCAAGCGCTTCCGCCGCACCGAGGCCGGCATCACGCTGATCACGCGGCCGATGCTGGCGCGGCTCTGAGC
>CADEFJ010000214.1 GCA_902826575.1 uncultured Pseudomonadota bacterium
CCATCGCGGCGTGCGCATCGGCACCGGCGTCACCGAGCCGTTTCGCCGTCACCCGGCGACGCTGGCGCAGGCGTTCGTGACCATCGACCACATGACCAAGGGCCGGGCGATCCTCGGCATCGGCAACGGCGAGCGCGAGAACACGGCGCCGTACGGCATGCCGTTCGTAAAGCGGGTGGCGCGCCTCGAAGAGGCGCTGCGGATCATTCGCCTGCTCTGGGAGAGCGGCGGGCGGCCGGTGAGCTTCGACGGAAAGTTCTGGAAGCTGCAGGACGCTCTGTTCGCGACGCCGCTGTACGACGGCAAGCCGCCGCCCATCTGGGTGGCGTCGCACGCACCGCGCATGCTCGAGCTGACCGGGCGCTACGCCGACGGCTGGTATCCGACGCGCAAGTTCAATGCCGAAGAGTACGCGGCTGGCCTGGCGGCGATTCGCGCCGCGGCGGTTGCGGCGGGCCGCAATTTCTCGCGCTTCGAGCCGGCGCTGCAGATTCAACTGGTGCTCGGCCGCGATCGCCGCAGCGCGCTCGATACCGTGCTGAAGGTGCCGGCGGCCGGTGCGATGTCGCTGTTGCTGCCGGGGTCGGTGTGGAGCAAACACGGCCTCACGCATCCGCTCGGAGCCGATTACGAGGGATTCGCACAGTTCGTTCCCGAAGAGGTGCCGCGCGAGATCCTCGACCGCGCCGGCGCGCTGGCGACGCCGGAGTTGCTCGGCGACGGCGTCTTCGCCGGCAGCATCGACGAAGTCGTCGAAGAGTTGACGCCGCTGGTGAAGGTCGGGCTGCGCCACGTCGTGATCTGGAACATCGGCCCGCTCGCCACCGGCGCCGGGCCTCGCGAGCTGTGGCAGCTCGCGACTTTGGTTCGCCGGCTGCGGCGCATCGAGACGGTGTCGACCTGAACGAGCGATGTCGCGCGCTGCCGGCTCGCGGCGCGCCATCCGATGAGTATTTGAGTCGCAGTGGAGCGAAGTGGCCGGCGTGAAGAGATTCGCCGCGCTGTACGCGGTGCTGGTCGGCGTGCCCGTCCTGGCGCTGTTCGGCATCTTGCGCCTCGGCACCGGCATCGAACCACCGCCGTCGGTCGGCGGCACGTGGCGCATCGCTGTTGACGCTAGCGGCGTTCGATCGGAGATTCCCGGTGAGGCCGGCGTCGCGGCTGGAGAAGAGCCGGGGGGCGGCGGGATCGGGCGTCAGCAGCCGCTGGTAGACGTCGGCCGCCGCCTGCAACCGGCCGGCGGCATGGTGGACCATCGCCTGGCGGAAGAGGAGTTCTGGGTCGTCCGGGAACCGGCGGAGCGCCTCGACGCACGCCGCGTCGGCCTCGTCCGCGCGGCCGACCGCCGCCAGCGCGCCGATCAGGAGCGCGAACGCTTTTCTCACTTGCGATTCGTGGGGACCGGAGACCTGGAGACAGCGCCGCAAGGCGGCGATCGCCTCTTCGTGCTGCCCAGCGTCGGCGTGCGTCATGCCGAGGTTGAACAGCACGAAAGGATGGTCGGGACGCTCCGCCGCGTCGAGCCGCAGCAGCCGGAAATCGCGGTCGAGCTTTCTGGCCCGGCCTTCCGGCGAATGATCGCTGCCCGAATGGACGACATGGATGTCGGTGAATTCGACCTCGCCGCCCGCCCGGCGGATGGCCGGCAGGATCTGGTCGTGGATGCG
>CADEFJ010000215.1 GCA_902826575.1 uncultured Pseudomonadota bacterium
CGTTCCTGGTGATCGCGGGCATCACGCTCCTGGGGCTTGTGACCTTGGCGGCCTTTGCCGCGCCTAAGCGTGCGCCTACCTAGGCGGCTGCGAGCCGCATCTGCCGGCGCCGCAGCAGCAGGAACACCGCGATGGTACCGTTCAGGACGTTCCAGGCGAGGCCGTTGGCGAATGCCTGCCAATAAGACCCGGTGTAATCGAATATTGCCCCGGACATCCAGCCGCCGAGCGCCATACCGAGAATGGTGGACATGATCACCAGGCCGACCAGGGTGCCGGCGAGGCGCATGGGGAAATATTCGCGCACGATGATGGCGTACATCGGCACGATGCCGCCCTGGAACAGCCCGAACAGCGCGGAGATCACGTACAGCGGGGTAAGTCCGTCGAACAGCAGGTAGAGGAACAGCGCCAGGCCCTGCAGGATCGAGCCGATCAAGAGCGTCGCAAGCCCGCCGATGCGATCGGCAACGAATCCCGACGCAATGCGGCTGATGATACCGAAGCCCAGCATGAGCGACAGCATCTCCGCCCCGCGCGCTACGCCGTAGCCGAGGTCGCTGCAGTAGGCCACGATGTGCACCTGCGGCATCGACATGGCCACGCAGCAGGATATGCCGGCTAGACACAGTAGGGCGAACAGTGCGTAAGGGTGTAGCCCGAGCGATGCGTTGGCGTTGGCTGCAGCCGCATCCATGCTCTGGGCCTGGTGGTGCGACAGGCGGCGCCTGAGCGCCATCGCCAGGGGCAGCATGAAGACGACGCAGACAATGCCGATGACGATCTGGTTGGTGCGCCAGCCGTTCGTTTCGATCAGCCAGTTAACGATTGGGGGCCACACCGCGCCGCCCACGTAATTCCCCGAGGCGCAGATCGCAACCGCGATCCCGCGCCGCCGGTTGAACCAGTGCGAGATGTCTGCAATCAGGGGTGCGAAGGTCGCCGAGCTGCCGACGCCGATCAGGAAGTTGGCGATCGCGAACAGGAGGAGGTTCGGTGCCAGTCCCGAGGCGATGAAGGCGAGGCCAAGCATAAGGCTCGCGCCGATCACCGGGAGCACGATGCCGAACCGATCCACGAGGCGCCCGATCACGACCGCGCCGAGGCCGAATCCCAGCATTGCCAGCGTGTAGGGCAAGGATGCATCGGCCCGGGCCACATTGAATTCAGCCTGCACCGCGGGCAGTGCCACCACGACCGACCATATGCCCACGCTCCCCACCGTGCCGATCAGAACGGCGGCCAGCAGCCGGAACCAAGCGTAAGAGGACTCTGCCTCGCCGGTAAGCGGATTGCCGATTGTTTGTTCAATGCTGGCCATGGGCGCGCGACAATCCGTGCTATCGCTGCCCGGGTCAAGCGCAGCGGCGACTGTCTGCGCTTGGCAGCCATGCAGCAAGTGATGTCGACTTTGACGGACGTGGAGCGCGAGTCAGCCTGCAGCCGGCCTCCGCAATACGATGGCAGCTGCGATCAGATTGAGGCTGATGCACAGCAGCAGTGCTGCGGTGTAGCTGCCCGACGCGTCGCGCACGATGCCGAGCAGACCCGGACCGAACGAATAGATAATCTGCGTGATGGCCGTCGATAATCCGACAATCATGCCGAAGGACGCTGCCGGAAACTCACGCTGAATAATGAGGGCCGGGAACGTGATAAGGT
>CADEFJ010000216.1 GCA_902826575.1 uncultured Pseudomonadota bacterium
CTTGCGACCCTTGACGGCTTTCCTAGCCTTCGCCGCAGGTTTGGCGATGGCTTTCTTCGCGACAGGTCCGGGCGCCTTGCGCGCGCCGGCGGGCTCGGCGACGAGGACGAAGTCCTCGGCCGTCGCGCCTTCGCCCGACAGGACGCCGAGCATCCAGTGCAGGCCGCGCCGGACCTCGCGCAGGCCCTGGCGCATCTCGTCGTCGACGAGCGCGGCGACGTCTTCGTCGCTGACGTTCTCGGCGGGCGGCGCCGCGCCTTCCTCGGTCAGCCGCTTGCGCGCGCCGGCGAGGGTCAGGCCTTCACTGAACAGCAGATGCTTGAGCTTGAGGACGCGCTCGACGTCCGCGCGTCGGTACACGCGCGGCGCGTTCGGCGTTTTCGAGACGCCGAGATCCGGAAACTCCGCTTCCCAGGTGCGCAGGACGTACAACTGCAGTTGCGCGATGTCGCACACTTCCTGCGCCCGGAACACCGGCCGATTCGGGATCGTGACAGAAGCCACCGTCACCATCGAGCCGCACGAAGTATAGCAGACCTCATTTTCTGGCCCGTTTTCTCACGGAGAGGCGGATCGGCGTCCCTTCGAACCCGAACGACTTCCGCAACTGGTTCACCAGAAAGCGCTGATAGGAGAAGTGCAGCTCGGTCGCGACATTGGTGAAAAGCACGAACGACGGCGGCGCCGTGCCGACCTGCGCGCCGTACAGGATGCGCACCTCGTGATGCCCTTTGCTCGCGGGTGGGTGCGCCGTGGTCACCGTCTCCAGGAACTTGTTCAGGGCCGACGTCGGCACCCGCTGCTGGCGCGCCGCGGCGACGCGGTCGACGACTTCGAGCACCTTGGACGCCCGCTCGCCCGTCAGCGCCGACACGTGCATGATCGGCGCGTAGTCCAGGAACTTGATCTTGTAGCGGAGTTCCTCGTCGAACTTCTTCGAGTAATCCTGGCCGTGGCCCTTCACCAGGTCCCATTTGTTGACCACGATGACGACACCGCAGCCGGCTTCCTGCGCTTCGCCGGCAATCGCCGCTTCGCGGTCGGTCGCGCCTTCGATGGCGTCGACGACGAGCACGGCCACGTCCGCACGCTCGAGCGCGCGCCTGGCGAGCACGACGCTCACCACCTCAATCTGCCCGCCGCCGGCGACACGGCCGGGCTTTCGCATGCCCGCGGTGTCGAGGATCCGGAACCGGCGCTTGTGCCATTGCAGCACCACATCCACCGTATCCCGCGTCGTGCCCGGCATCTCGCTGACCATCACGCGCTCTTCCCGCAGCAGCCGGTTCACCAGCGACGATTTCCCCACGTTCGGCCGCCCGACGATGGCCACCGCGGTTTCCTCCTCGGTGTTCTCTGCGAGCGAGGCGGTGCCGGGCAGGTGCTTCAGCACTTCGTCGAGCAGATCCGCCACGCCGTCGCCGTGCTCGGCGGCGATTTCCACGACCGGGTCGATTCCAAGCTGGTAAAACTCCGAGGCGCGGCTGCGCGCGCGCTTGTCATCGGTCTTGTTGATGGCCAGGATCACCGGCTGGCCCAGCTCGTGCAGCCGCTTGACGATCTGTTCGTCGGCCGGCACCAGCCCGTCGATCCCCTGGTGCGGGCGGAAGTGGTTGTAGTG
>CADEFJ010000217.1 GCA_902826575.1 uncultured Pseudomonadota bacterium
AGCTGCCGTCCAGCCGGCGATGTCGGCGCGCTCGAAAGTCAGACGCGGCAGGCGTCGGCGCGCAGCAAGAATCATCTCTTCGGAACTGTCGATGCCGATCACCGTGGCCGCTGGATAGCGCGCGGCCAGAACCTCCGTCGAATTGCCCGGACCGCAGCCGAGATCGACAGCGCTGCGGACCGAGTCGAGCGGGATGGCAGCGACCAGATCGCGCGCAGGTCGCGTTCGCTCGCTTTCGAAACGGCTGTACCGGGTCGCGGACCAATCGATGTGAGAGCCCTCCATGCGGCTGCTCTGGCTACGTCAAAGCAGGTTCGGATCCAGTTCTACCACGCTGGGAGCGCCTGCGATGACGATTTGTGCGTGGATCGCTTGGGTACGCTGGGACTCGGCAAGAACCTGCGCCTTCCGTCAGCGGCGCTGATCAACGAGGAAATCCGCTGCAGCCCGCGTCTCCGAGTGCTCCGGCCCCAGGGCTGACGCCAGCGCTTGCTCAGCACGCCGCGCAGCGGCATTGGCGCTCGCAGAATCGCCGAGCGCACGCTGCGCCTCGGCGAGCGCCATCAACGCTGCGCCGACTGACGCACTACTTTGCGGATCGAGCGAGATGGCCTCGGCAATCGCGACCGCTTTCTCGGCAGTTGCGAGCGCCGCGGCAGTCAGGCCGAGCGCAAGCTCCGAGCGCGCCTTGAGCGCAAGTATCGACGCCAACCTGTTCGCGGCTGCGCTCGACGATCTCGCAAAAGTGGCGCACGGCTCGCGCAATGCGTCGATCTCAAGTTCTTCTGCGGCTGTTCGTTACGTTTCGGTGAAGACTTCGTCAGCCATTGAAGGGATCCGGTCACCCTTCGCTGGCAACAAGCCGCTCAGACGTCACAAGGATGTGACCGCGTTTATCGCCTACTGGAAACGACGGTCCGCTCGATAATCCGCGGAAACGCGGCCAGCTTGACCTGATCACTGAATAGGCATGGCGTATGACGAAGAAGCGCCTCCCCCTCCAACTGCTCCATTAGGAACGCAATGCGGGGCGCATGGGCGAACTGGAATCCAACGGTGTGTTGGCCCATATCGCGCCAGTGCTTCTTCGTGGGCGCGATCGAGCGCCTCTGACTCGGCCTGCTCCATATCGCGGACACGCTTGATGCCGAGCAGATTCTTCAGCACGCGACCGCGCGAACCAGGCTCGAACTCAGCTGCCACGCCGCTGGCCTCGTACTTCCGTGTGGTCATCGCCCCGGTTCTTCATGAAAGACCGAGGCTCAGAATGATTAGGGTGACAGTGTCTGGTCAGGCGAATAACTGGGTGATGTAGCGAGAAACCCAGGACGCGCAGATTCTGTGCGCATGAGGAGCGCGCATCAGGTCACGCAGAGCTAGCGCGCTTTCTTGGCGGCGACGGCCGCTGTTCCCGGCCGTTGCTTTCGTCTCGGCGTAAGCGTGCGCAGTCGCGCGACGAGCGCGTTGTACTCCACAACCGCTCTGGCGCTCTCCCGCAGCCACTTGTCGTGACGAAGGGATGAGTGCTTCTGCAACGTCATCACCTTCAATCGCCAGGTTGACGTACTCAACCCGCGCGCACCACTTTGCGGATCGGCTGCACCCTCG
>CADEFJ010000218.1 GCA_902826575.1 uncultured Pseudomonadota bacterium
CGGCGTTCACGCATCATCACCCGGTCGGCACCTGCCGCATGGGATCCGGCGGCGAAGCGGTTGTCGGGCCGGACCTCGCGGTGCGCGGGTTCGACAATCTGTTCGTGTGCGACGCCTCGATCCTGCCGTCGATCACCACCGGGCCGGTCAACGCCGCGATCGTCGCCATCGCCGAGCGCTTCAGCGACCTGATGCGCGGGCGCGCGCCGCTCGCGCCGTATTTGCCGGCCGCGGCGCCCGTGGTACAGAGGCGCGCATGATATCGAGAAGTATCGCGCTCTGCCTCAGCATCGGGCTCCTCTCGTCGTGTGCAACCGACGTGCAAGACCGGCCCGTCACCGTGGCGTTGTCCAACGCCGGCAACGAGCCGCTGCGCTGCCGCTTGATGTTCGGCCACTGGGTCGACCGCGATCTCGGGGCGCTCGCGCCGGGCGCCGCGAACGACATCGATATGACCCAGGCGGCGCACGACGGCGCGCTCTATGTGCTGCGCGCGGACGGCCAGCGGAAGATGATGATCGAGACCATTCAATGCGCCCAATCAGGTGATTGGATGAGGAATTTCGGGCAAGTGGATTTCGCGCCGATCCGCTCTAGGCGGGCCGAGGCAATTGAGGCAAGCTGCGCCGCGCCGGTGGGCGAGGGGCGGACCACCTGCCGGCTCGATGAGATCAAGTGACAGTGGACGGGCGATGAGCACGAACAGCTTCAAGACCATTCCGGAGATGCTGCGCGCGGGCGATGCCGCCGCGCCGGCGATCGGCGCGCCCGATCGCAAGACCATGACGCGGGCCGAGCTGCTGCGGCTGGTGGAGAAGACCGGCGGCGCCTTGCGCACGCTCGGCATCCAGCAGAACGACGCCGTCGCGATGGTGATGCCGAACGGTCCGGAGATGGCGGCGGCCTTCGTCGCCGTTGCGAGCTGGGCGACCGCGGCGCCGCTCAACGCCGCCTATCGCGCCGACGAATTCGACTTCTATCTCGGCGACCTCAGTGCCAAGGCGCTGATCATCCAGGGCGGACCGGAGTCGCCGGCGCGCGCGGTCGCGGCGCAGCGCAAGATCCCGGTGATCGAGCTCACCGCCGACGAAAGCGGCCCCGCCGGCAGCTACACGCTGTCGGTTCCGTTCGCGGATGTGGGCGCGCCGGAGCCCGGCCCCGACGATGTCGCGCTGGTGCTGCACACCTCGGGCACCACCTCGCGGCCGAAGATCGTGCCGCTGCGTCAGCGCAACCTCGCCGCCTCGGCGCGCAACATCGCGGCGACGCTGGCGCTGACGCCCAAGGATCGTTGCCTGGTCATCATGCCGCTGTTCCACATCCACGGCCTCATCGGCGCGCTGCTGTCGTCGCTCAACGCCGGCGCCAGCGTGCATTGCCCGCCGGGCTTCAATGCGCTGAAATTCTTCGCCTGGCTCGATCAGGCGGAGGCGACCTGGTACACCGCGGTGCCGACCATGCACCAGACCGTCCTGGCGCGCGCCGACCGCAACGCCGACGTGATCGCGCGCCGCAGGCTGCGCTTCATCCGGTCGTCCTCCGCCTCGCTGCCGCCACAGGTGATGAAGCAGCTGGAGGAGACCTTCGGCTGCC
>CADEFJ010000219.1 GCA_902826575.1 uncultured Pseudomonadota bacterium
GCCGTTGTCGTGACCGGAGCAATTGGGGCACCTTGCCGGATCATTTTCAGCATCAGTGCGCCCGGCACGACGCTGACGAGCAGAATGCTGGGCAGGCATGCGAAGTCGAGACGAAACGAAAGTCCTTCCGCTCCGCTTGCGACAAAGGTGCGCCAGCAGCCCTCGCCCAGGCTCCAGATCCACAATCCCAGGGCCGGCAGCGGCGCAAACCGCTCCCAGAGGGGGCGACCTGGGCAGCCCGCGCAGAAGGCGGCGGCCGCGGCCAGCACGCTGGTCATGAATGTCGCCGCCAGTTCGATCGCGAAGCGGCTATCTGCCATCCTCGACTGGATGTCGGGCCGCAGGCCCATGAGCCAGACGATCGCCGCAGCGTAGGCAACGGAGACACCGAGCCAGATGAGCAGGCGCACCATCGGCGAGGACAAGCGCCGCACGGGCTTGGCGTCGGCGGCCAGGATCTTGACTAGGTCTTCGGGCTGCATGGTCGTTAGGTCTTTGTGGTCATCGAGCGCCGCAGGGCCTTGACGGCCCGGTGAATGTTAACCTTCAAGGACGCAACGCTTTTTCCTGTGATGGCGGATGCCTCTTTAAGCGACAGTCCTTGCACCTTCGTCAGCTCGATGGCCTCGCGCTGTCCACTCGTGAGTTCGGCCAGGGACTGCTGTACGGCTGCCTGGTCGTCGCTCCTGTCCTGCTCATTCTTCGTTTCGTCACCGGCAAAGGTTTCAGGCATGACGTCCACGGTTGTCTCATAGCTTGATCGGCTGGACGAGCGACGTGCCGCGTCGGCAATACGCCGGTAGGCAATGGTCAGGAGCCACGGCAGGAAGGGACGCCCGGGATCGTAGGTGTGCCGGACGGCATGCAGGGACAGCAGAACGTCTTGCACGATATCGTCTACATCCTGCCGGCTTCCCCACTTTCGGCGCACGATCGCTCGGAGCATGGGCAGAACCTCGGCGAGCAGTGCCCCATAGGCCGACTGGTCGCCATCCTGCGCGGCGCGCATTTGTTCGCGCCATCGCGTGTCGCGGACGTCCCCAGGCTCACAGTCATCGTCGGGCGCCGTCACGCCTTCCTCTCAGGTCGCAAATCTTTCGCCTTCCGCCCGGGCGGGCGGTCCTTTTTCTACGTCCGCCCGACACCACCCGTCCCTCCGGAAGCGGTTCGCGGCCCGGGAGCGAGCAAAACCAGTCGAGAGGAGACTGCGCCGTAGGTACACACGGCGTAGGGAACACAGTAGGTCAAAGCCACCTTGAGCCAGCTGACAGGCACCATCGCCAGGATGGCATCTCCCTGATTTATGAGGTTGAGCACGGTGCCGACGAGGAGCGCGACGGTGAGCGAGCGACGCGGCACGCCGTCGCTCGTGGCGCACAGGCAGGCGAGTCTCCACATCGGCTTCGTCGGTGGATGGCCAGCCTTTTGCTGATCCATGATCGGTACCCGTCATGCTTGGAAAAGCGACCCGCATCGACGGCGGAATATTCGATCACATTATAGCCCGTTTCCTGCTGGGCAGGCGCGATCAACACCTGGTCAACTGGAAGTTATCGGCTTTGCGACGCTGCCGCCGTAAC
>CADEFJ010000220.1 GCA_902826575.1 uncultured Pseudomonadota bacterium
GCGAGACCGGCAAGGGAACCGATCGCTGCATATCCGCTCGCGCGTCCCAGGTGATACAGAATGGAGTGAAGCAGGGCCTGTCGCGTCGATGCCGACTGTGTCCTGGCGCGCATGCCGAGCGCGCCGGCCATGCCGCCGCACATTGCGAGGCAATGCGCGCTGCCGGTGAGCCCCGCCACGAAGGCTGCCGCTATGCCCAACGTGGGTAACAGGTCAGGGTGATTCATGGTCGGAGTTCCTCGACGCTGCTTCGTCTCGAAGCACGTCCCAGCCCGGAGCGTCGAGATCATCGAACTGGCCCGAGTCGACGGCCCAGAAGAAGGCCCAGGCGCCTGCCGCGACGAGGGCCAGGCTCAGCGGAATGAGGATGAAGAGAATGCTCATGGTGCGGCGATCTCTGCGGTCTGAGTGGCGCGCGGCACGAGCGCACTGAGCCCAGGTGCCGGGCGCGAATCGGCGAGCGGACGGGACGCGTGGCCGGGGGCACGCGGCCTGGGCAGCAGCCGCATCGAGTTCAACACGACGGCGACCGAACTCAACGACATGCCCGCCGCAGCGAGCCACGGCGGCACTAGGCCGAGCGCTGCGCAGGACAAAGCAACCATATTGTAGAGGGCCGACCAAACGAGGTTCTGGCTTGCGATGCGCACCGCCTTGCGCGCAGTGAAGATGGCGGCAGGTATTGCAGACAGATCTTCGTTCACCAACACCATGTCGCATGACGACAGAGCCAGCGCGGCACCGCGCCCCATGGCTATGGATACGTCCGCGGCGCCCAGCACCGGTGCGTCGTTGATCCCATCGCCGAGCATCGCGAGACATTCGCCCTGGCGTTGCAGCTGCTGTATGCGCTCGACTTTCATCGTAGGGGAGCATTCGGCGAAGAACTGCGGGATGCCGCATTCGCGGGCGACAGCCACGACGCTCTGGCGGCTGTCACCACTCAGGACTTCCGTGGCGATCCGCATGCGGTGCAGAGCCGCGATCATCGGCGGGCTGTCGGCGCGCGACGTGTCCGCGATCTCGAACGTCGCCAACAGCTCCTGCTCATCGCCCAGGCAGATGATGCCGGGAAGTCGCTCGGTGTGCGCGGCGTTGCGCAAGCTGGCCACGAACTCTGCAGTCCCGATCCTATAGCGCCTTGCGCCGACGCGACCCTCGACGCCAGCGCCGGATACCGTGCGGACCTCGGTGGCCGTTGCTCCTGCGCGCGGCACGTCCTGGAACGCCCGTGCAATGGGGTGCTCGGACTCGGACTCGATCGCGGCTGCGATCGTCATGCATTCACCGGCGCCGAGACCGGTCAACGCGGTGCAATTCCGCAGTTGGATGCGGCCTTTGGTCAGCGTGCCCGTCTTGTCGAAGACGACGCGGCGAACACGAGCCAGCGTCGCTATTGCGTCGGGCTGGACGGTCAGCAGTCCGTGGCTGGCGAGATTGCCCACCGCCGCGGCCAGCGCGGCCGGGCTCGCAATGGCGAATGCGCAAGGACATGCCGCGACCAGGACTGCCAGTACCGCCTCGAATGCCCGGCCCGGATC
>CADEFJ010000221.1 GCA_902826575.1 uncultured Pseudomonadota bacterium
TCGAGAAGCGCGCGGCGGACTGGTTCGCCCACGAGGGCATCCCCGAGAGCGGTCGGCGCGTGAACGCGACCGTCGACATGCGCTACGCGGGCCAGAACTACGAGCTGCCGGTGTCGTTCACGAGCGGCGCGTCCGACGCGGAGCTGCTCGCCGGCCTGCGCAGCGGCTTCGAGAAGGCGCATCAGCAGATGTACGGCTACATCGCGCCCAAGGAGCCGATGCAGGCGGTGACATTCCGCCTCGAGGCGATCGGCGCGGTGCCCAAGGCCGAGATCAAGGCGCGGCAAGCGGCCAGGACCAAGGTCGAGGACGCGATCATGGGCAAGCGCGACGTGTGGCTGGTCGAGGCCAACGGCTTCGTCTCCTGCCCGATCTACGACCGCGACAAGCTCGGGCCGGGCCACAAGTTCAGCGGCCCCGCGATCGTCGAGCAGATGGACGCCACCACCGTCCTGCTGCCGGGCCAGCGCGCCAGCGTCGATCCCTATCTCAACATCATCGTCGAGGGCTGACCCGATGAACGCCACACCCGCCCCCAAGGCCAAGAGCACCGGCCGGCCGCCGGTCGACCCGATCACCGTCGAGGTCATCGGCAACGCGCTGTCCTCGATCGTCGAGGAGATGGGCGAGACGCTGGTCCGCGCCGCCTACTCGACCAACATCAAGGAGCGGCGCGACTCCTCGACCTGCCTTTTCGATGCCAAGGGCCGCACGCTCTGCCAGGCGATGCACATCCCGATGCATCTCGGCTCGCTGATCGGCGTCATCGGCCATATCAGCGAGCGCCACGATCTCTCGGATCTCAAGGAAGGCGACGTCTTCGTCGGCAACGACGCCTATACCGGCGGCGGCACGCATCTGCCCGACATCGTTCTGGCCGAGCCGATCTTCTACGAGGGCGAGCTCGTCGGCTGGGCGACCAACCTCGCCCACCACGCGGACTTCGTCGATCGCGGCCACGACCACATCTTCCAGGAAGGCCTGCGCATCCCGCCGGTGCGCCTCTACCGCGCCGGCAAGCTGCAGCAGGACGTGATGGACCTGATCCTGCTGAACATGCAGGTGCCGCGCGAGCGGCTGAACGACTTCCGCGCCCAGATGGCGGCGAACCGCCAGGGCATCCAGCGCTTCCAGTCGCTGTGCAAGCGCTATGGCCGCGAGCTGCTGCTCTCCGCCTGCGATGCGCTGCTCGACTACGCCGAACGCCTCACCCGCGCCGGCATCAGGACAATCCCGTCGGGCGTCTACAGCTTCGAGGACACCTACGACAGCGACGAGATCGACGGCGAGTTCACCTTCACGTGCCGGATCGAGGTGAAGGGCGACGAAATGTTCCTCCACTTCGACGCGCCGCCGCAGGTGCGCGCCGGCTTCAACGTCGTGTGGACCGGGCTGCTCGCCACCGTCTACTACGCGGTGAAGACCATCGTCGGTGCGGAAATCCCGCCCAACGAAGGCATGTTCCGGCCGATCCACGTCACCGCGACCGAGGGCTCGATCCTCAATTGCAAGGCGCCCGCCGCGGTCAACGCGCGACTCG
>CADEFJ010000222.1 GCA_902826575.1 uncultured Pseudomonadota bacterium
GCGAAGTACCACGTCCGCAGCTCCAGGACTTGCTCGGACACCGAAGCGGCCGTATCACGACGCACTACTCGCAAGCCGAGCTGAACAACCTGATCACGGCGGCGGAGTAGGTCTGTGGAGACGAAAAGTCCCGCAATCCTCCCGCAACCACCTGGCTACGTCGGCGCGTGAGTGCGGTAAGTCTTTGAGAAATTTTTGAGAAATTGGCGCGGCCGGAGAGATTCGAACTCCCGACCCCCTGGTTCGAAGCCAGGTGCTCTATCCAACTGAGCTACGGCCGCGCGGGAGGGCGCGCATTGTACGTCGAGCCGGCCGGCCTATGGAAATCCCATAGCTCCCCCCTGCGCCAGCATTGACCCGCACCGCCGAGGCCCCTAGCATCTCCCGCGCGGTGCAAGCCGCCTCCGGGCCCGCGGGAAGGGTTTAACCCACTTGTCGATTTCTGCGCACTTCAACCTTTGTGCAGCCGGTATTGCGGGCCTGCGGCGTCATTGCACCGAGGTTTATCATGAAACAGCTCCCCGAGCGGTCGAATCTCGTCCAATTGAAGAAGCAGGCCAAAGAGCTCCTGCGTTCCTACAAGCAACGTGAGTTCGCGGCACTGGGCCGGCTACGCGACGCATTGCCTGCCGCGGCCGGCAAGGACGATGCGGCCATCGTCGCGCTGGATTTGCGGTTGCATGACGCTCAGTCATGCATTGCGCGCGAGTATGGATTCCACTCCTGGCTGGATCTGAAGAGCTATGTCGAAGCGCAGGCTTCCGGCAGCGAGAGCCGCGGCGAGGCGGTGCGGCGCTGGTTGCGGGTCTTGTATGCAGGCGAGGTCACGGGCGTCGAGCGCCAGTCGCAACCCAGGGTTGCTGCGCGCATGCTGGCGGAGAATCCGCAGCTGGCCGGCGGCGATCCATACACAGCATGTGCACTCGGTGATGAGGCGGCGGTGCGTGCCGCCATTGCTGCCGATCCGGCTTGGGTGAATCATGCCGGCGGGCCGTTGGCGATTCCGCCGCTGGTGGCAGTCACTCATTCGAGTCTGCTGTTGCTGCCTGAGTTTCGCGACCGGTTGTACCGCTGCGCCGAATTGCTGCTCGCTTCGGGCGCGAATCCGGATGCCGCGTTCGGCAATCGGTATCCGCCGGCGTCGCTGGAGAAACCTGGCGATGAGAAGCTGTCCGCGTTGTACGGCGCAGCCGGCAAGTATTTTCAGCCCGAACTGACTCGGCTGCTGCTCAAGGCGGGCGCCAATCCCGACGACAACGAATCTCTTTATCACTCGCTCGATAACATCGAGTGCACGCGCGCGCTGCTGGAAGCGGGCGCAAAGATCAAAGGCACCAATGCCTTCTATCGCGTGTTCGATTGGGAGAATCTGCCGGCCGTGCGCTTGCTGCTGGCGCACGGCGCGGACCCGAACGAATTCCATCCGCGCTCTCCGGGTGGCGCCGCACCGATGTTCTGGGCCATCCGGCGGCGGCGCTCGGCGGCGTGCATACGGCTGTTGCTGGAGGCGGGTGCCGATCCGTTCGCGAAAGGGCCGCA
>CADEFJ010000223.1 GCA_902826575.1 uncultured Pseudomonadota bacterium
GACCATGCTCATGCTGGACAGCAGGCCGTGCAGCTCGCGCTCGAGGCGCCGGTGTTCCGCGACGTGCTCCGCCCTGCGGGGAAAGCGGGTGCACGCCAGCAGCTCTTCCTCGTGGCGGAAGTGCTGAATGCAGCCCTCGACCAGCTTGCCGGCGCCGGCGAGGATGCCTGGCCAGGCCGCGCCGTCCTCGAGTGCCTGCAAGAGCTCGTTGCACTCTTCCAGCAGCGCGCGATGCAGGGCATCGATCTCGGCGCTGCCGCTCTCGAACGACTTGATCCACTGCAGATAGGGCGGACGGCATCCGCCGGTCGCGGCCGGAACTGCGCCGGCGGTTGCCGTCTTGGTCATGCTACTGGTCCACCATGCCGAACAGCGCTTCAAAGCGCTGCTGGGCCAGCGGCGGCGGCAGATCGGTCGGGGCGCGCACGATGTCGGCGATACCCCGCATCTGGACATGCGGGTGCGCGCCGCCGCCATGCCCGTCATCGGCGATCGCCGCGGAAGCACCGAGACCGACACCGAGCGCCAGCGCCAGCACGCTCGCCGTGGCGGCGAACCGAGTCCGTGAACTGGCGCGCATGGGAGTGTCCTTTGCGAGCTCGAACGCCATGATCGCGTTCTTCGGGCGCGGACCATGCCATGCGCGCCATAGGGGTAAAATTCGGAGATACCCCTAGGTAGTGGAACGGATGTGACCGCCCGTCGCAGCCGGCGCATCGCCTTGCTCAATAAGGGAAGTTCCGGATACGCGGGCACCCGGGCAAGCTCGTATATTTGTTAGACGTCGCGCTCCTTGCGGCGCGGAGATTTGACGTGCTCGCACCCAACGAACAGCTGACCTACCTGATCGACGAGGACGATATCGTCCGGGATTCGCTCAAGATTCTGCTCGAATCCCATGGCATGACGGTGCGCGACTACCGGAGCGCCGCCGAGTTCATGGCCGAGCCGGCGCCCCGCGCGGGCTGCCTGGTGCTGAGCCACAACCGCGCGATCGGGAGCGGGCTGGAGTTGGCGGCCGCCCTGCGGCGGCGCGGCGTCGCGATTCCGGTCATCTTCATCGTCGGCGGCGGGAATGCCACGACCAAGGCGGCGGCGCAGGCCGCCGACGCCTTCGCCTATATCGAGCGGCCGGTCGAGGAGACCGCCTTGATCCGCGCCGTCAGCGCGGCGCTTGCCCGCAAGGGCGCCGCGGTTCGCACCTAGACCTGCGGCGTCACGCCGGCCTGCATCGCGCTGCGCACCAGCTCCGGCAGGCTGCGCGCCTTCATCTTTTCCATCACGTGAGCGCGATGGATCTCCACCGTGCGCGGGCTGATGTCGAGCCGGTGCGCGATCACCTTGTTCGGATGGCCGATCACCAGCAGTTCCAGCACCTCGCGCTCCCGCGGGGTCAGGGTCTCGAGCCGTTCCAGCACCGCGGGATCGGCCGCGTGGGGCTTACGCTTCAGGGCACCGTCGATGCTGGCGAGGATCGCCTCGTCGCCGAACGGAAGTAGCACCTCGACAATAGCGCGCCTCAGGAC
>CADEFJ010000224.1 GCA_902826575.1 uncultured Pseudomonadota bacterium
CCGCGTGTTCTTTCCGTTCTCGTTCGGACCGTTTCTCGGCTTCTGGTCCGGTTTCGAGGCCGGTGCCCAGCTTGGACTTCACGTGATTCCAGGCGGCGGGATGTCGAGCGAGCAGCGTCTCGCGATCATGACCGCCGTGCCGCCAACCGTGGTGTGCTGCACGCCGACGTATGCACTGCGTCTCGCCGAGGTCGCGGAGGCCACCGGCCCGGGCGGCCTCGCCAGCCTCGGCGTGCGCGTCGTCATCGTCGCGGGTGAACCGGGCGGCAGCATCGCGCCGACCCGGCGGCGGATCGAGACGGCCTGGGGCGCGCGGGTGATCGATCATCACGGGCTGACGGAAGTGGGGCCGGTCAGCTTCGAATGCTGGGAAGCACCCGGGTTCCTGCACCTGAACGAGGCCGAGTACATCTGCGAAGTGCTGGCGCCCGACAGCGACCGGCCGGTTGCCGACGGCGAACGTGGCGAACTGGTCCTCACCAATCTGGGCCGCATCGCGCATCCGGTTCTCCGCTACCGGACCGGCGACCTGGTCGTCCGCCGGTCGGAGCGCTGCCTCTGCGGCCGCACCTTTGCGCGGCTGGAGGGCGGCGTGCTGGCGCGAGTGGACGACATGGTCACCGTGCGCGGGGTCAACGTCTTCCCCGCCGCGCTGGAAGCCGTCGTGCGCGAGTTCGCCGACATCGCCGAGTTTCGCGCCATCGTCACGAACGGTGACGCGCTCGCATCAATGGCGGTGCACATCGAAGTCACGTCACCCGGCGATGGCGCCGCCACTGCCGATCGTCTGGCGGCACAATTGCGCCAGTCATTCGGCCTGTCGGTTCCGGTGCACGTGGTCGAGGCCGGCTCGCTGCCGCGATTCGAGGTGAAGGGGCACCGATTCGTCGTCGAGCGGTCGTGAATCGGTCGGTTGACAATGAGCCCCGTCTCCTGTGATCGTGGGCAGGATTCGATGCCGAGACAGCACACGGCGATGCGACAGCGCCACGGATTTTGGCCGCGGTGTGCCCACTGATGACCTCCGTGCTCCTGGTCCTGTTCGGCTTGGCGCTGCTCGGGCTCGGAGGCGAGGTGCTGCTCCGCGGCGCCGTCGGCCTGGCCGCCCGGCTGCGGCTGTCTCCGGCCGTCATCGGCCTCACCGTCGTCGCCGCGGGCACGTCCGTGCCTGAACTGGCCGTCAGCGTCATCGCCTCCGTGGAGGCCCAGACGGACCTCGCGGTCGGCAACGTCGTCGGCTCGAATCTGTTCAATCTTCTGGCGATCCTGGGGCTGTCGGCAGTGGTCCGACCGCTCGTGATCGGCGGGAACACGATTCGGCTCGAGTACCCGGTTCTGATGGTGGTGACGCTCATGTGCCTCGCCCTGACGCAGGATGGCACCGTCAACCGGCTCGACGCCGCCCTGCTTCTGGCGGTGTATGTGGGATTCACCGCCTACATGGTGTCGCTGGTTCGCGGGCAGATGACTGCGAATGAGGCGCAGGAGTTCAGTGCCGAGGTGAACGACCTC
>CADEFJ010000225.1 GCA_902826575.1 uncultured Pseudomonadota bacterium
AGTTTCGCGTCGGCAAGCGGCTGTTGCTGAGCTATGGCGGCTCGGAGTCGATGGTGTCGCCCAAGGTCAAGTACGCCGGCGAGCTCGGACGCATCCTGCGCGCCCTGCGCATCTATCCCGAGCGCTTCGAGCGCGAGCGCGTCTTCCACCGTCAGCTCTACCCCAGGCTCGGCCTGTCCAAGTCGGTGTTCTTCGATCGCGAGACCTTCGGCGAAGACCGCCTCGTCACGGGCGATCCGCTGATGCTGGGTTTCGACGAGTTCGCGCCCAACAATCCCGGCGCGCGGCCCATCGATGCATTCCTGGCCGACTGTCCTCTGTCCGGGCCTGCGCGGCGCGGCCTGTCGGACCTGTTCGCCGGCGGGCACGATTACATGGCCGGGCAATCGCCGGAGCAGAAAGTGGCGGCGTTGGCCAAGGCGAGCTACCGCGCCTTTCTCACCGACGTCTGCAAGCTGCCGGCCGACGCCGCCAACTTCTTCCAGGGTCGGTCGAGCGACAACTTCGGCTACGGCATCGACGCCATCGGCGCGCTGGATGCGATGGGCGAGGGTTATCCCGGCGCCAAGGCGCTGGGCATCGAGGACAAGGCCGGCGGCCACGCCGAGGACAAGGCCGCCTACATCCACCACTTCCCGGACGGCAACGCCTCGCTGGCGCGCGCGCTGGTGCGGTCGCTGGTCGAGGGCGTGGCGCCCGGCCGCAGCATGGAAGACCTCGTCACCGCCGCCTTCGACTATCCGAGCCTGGACCGATTGGGCGCGCCCGTGCGTGTCCGTCTGCAGTCGACGGCGGTCAGGGTGCGCAACACGGCCGACGGCAGCGGCGTCGACGTCGGCTATGTGAAGGATGGCGAGCTGCGCCGCGTGCGGGCAGGCAGCGCGGTGGTCGCTACCTACGCGACCGTGATGCCCTACCTGTGCCCCGAGTTGGAGCGCGATCCCGTCGAGCTGATGCTGTCCAACGTCAAGGCGCCGCTGGTCTACTCCAAGGTGGTGGTGCGCAACTGGCAGAGTTTCGTGCGGTTGGGCACGCACAAAACCTCGGCCCCCACCAGCTTCCACACCACGGTCAAGCTCGACTATCCCGTCAGCCTCAGCGGCTACAAATTTCCGCGCCGGCCCACCGACCCGATGCCGCTGCATCTCGTGCATGTGCCGCTGGAACCTGGCCATGGCCACGACATGCGCACGCAGGCGCGCATCGGCCGCGGCAAGCTGCTGGGCACGACGTTCGCCGACTTCGAGAAAGCGATCCGCCAGGATCTCGACCGCATGCTGGGCAAGGGCGGCTTCGACGCGGGCCGCGACATCCTCGCCATCACCGTCAATCGCTGGTCGCACGGCTATTCCTACACGCCCAACAGCCTCTACGACGACGTGGAGGACATGCAGGGCCGGGCCACTGCCGCGCGCGCCAAGCTCGGCAACATCGTGTTCGCAAACTCCGACACGGCCTGGGACGCCTATGCGCATTCGGCGATGGAAGAGGCCGTGCGCGCCGTCGGCG